>NZ_JAOCLR010000011.1:0-162198 GCF_029845405.1 Pigmentiphaga sp. GD03639 | reverse complement strand
ATGCACGAACAGGCTGCTTGCGATATCGATCTTCAGCGCAGGCAAGGACTCGCCTGACGTGCTGGGCAGGCTCAGACGCTCGATCACCGGCGCGAGCGGCGGGGTGATGCTGTCCAGGCAAATCTGCCGGACGAAATCCTCCACCAGGTCCAAGCGCTCCAGCGGGATACCGAGCACTTCACGGGTGTCGTCCACGCCGAGCACGCACACACCCCCCCGGCTGTTGGCGAAAGCGGCCAGCTCATCGGCCAGCGAATCTTTATGGGGGGCTGACACCTTTTGACCGGCAAAGCGGACTTCCTTCAACTCCAGATAGGAGTCCTCTCCCAGGCGAATCTTGTCGATCAAGTCCGCGATGTTGTCGAACATGTCAAACCTCTCTTCCCAGGCGTTGGTAACGCCGTTCGAACGCTTCTTCGCCGCCTTCCATCACCTGGCAGACTTCGCGGCGCATGGCCTGATCCTGCAACGAGCCGGTTTGCTTCACGTGGCACTGGTGGTTGAAGTCCAGTACGTGGATCAACTCCGCATCGCCATTGACCACGATGTTGGGGTTGTGGGTCACGATGATGAGCTGACGGCGCAGTTTGTTGCTGCGGATCTGCTGCACGACCAGTCCGTAGATCAGGTGGTTATCCAGGTCATCTTCTGGCTGGTCGAGCACCAGCGGCTCGTTGCCGTGCGCCAGCAGGAAGGCCAGCATGGCCGCCGCGCGCTGCCCGGCGGACGCCTGGCCGATGGACTGAAAGTCCCGCCCGTCACCTTTGCGGCTGTATTCCACCTGCAAACCGTCTTCAGGGAACCAGCACAGGATGTGATCGATGAACTCCGGGCGCTTGTCGGCTTCCGCTTTCAGGAATTTATTGAACCAGCCTCCAAACTCAGCCTGGCCGCGACAGGCTTGCGACAGGCGTTTCTTCTGCGTCAATAGCGCCTGCTCGAAGGCCGCCGTATCCCATACGCCCGGCTGCTCGACCAGATCAACCGTGCCCAGCAGATCGGCCACGAGCCCTTTGGGGGATGCCCCCTCTTGCTCCTGATACAGGTCGTCCACGTACTTGCCTTCAGCGGCCCCAAGCACCTCCCGCAAGGAGCGCTCGATGCCCTGCGCGTCCCGGCTGTACGGGATCAGCTCGATGCGCACAAAGGGATTGCCTTGCAGCGTTGCCTGCAGAAATGCGCGCCGTTGGGCGCTGATGGCGCGGCGGGCGGATTGCACCTGTTCCAGCAACGACTTGGCCTTCTCGCGCAACTCGGTGTGCTGCTTCTGCAAGGCTTCCAGCTTCTTCAGCTCGATTTCCAGGCGCTGCTTTTCTTGCACCAGACGACCGTACTCGCTGGGGTCGCTGACGCCTTGTTGCTGCAAGTCGGCCTTGAGCTGCTCGTAAGCCGTCTTGGCCGCGCCGATCCGCGCAAACCAGGGCGAAGCCTCCAGTTCACCTCTCAGGACTTGCCCTCGCTCCTGCAGCACGTTTGCCGCGCGCTCGACGTCCTGCTGCGCCTTGGCGATGGCGGCGTGCAGCGCCTGGACAATGCCTAGTGCCGGGCCGTCCTCGGCGGTATCGAACAAGCCTTCCGGCAAGTCTTCCGCCAACAGATCGTCGGCAAGCGCTTTCAAGCGGGTTGCCAGTTCGGCGGAGGCGTCGAACTGGCGTTCCAGCTCGCGGCTTTGCCGGTTGGTGCGCTGATAGTTTTTCAGCAGAGCGGCATGATCGGCGCCCTCGAAGCGGGCCAGCTTGCGCTGAATATCTTGCAGGGCCAGTGTTAACGCTTCACGCCCTTGCAGCTTGCCATCCAGCTCGCGCATCTGCGCCCGTGCGGCCAGGAAGGCACGCTTAGCTTCCTCGAAAGCGGCTTGCTGCGATTGCGTGCCCGCCGCATCGTCAATCACCTTGAGCAGTGCCTGCTGGCTGTCACCGGCCAGCGCGGCGATCTGCCCCTGGCTGAACAGACGCACCGGAAAGCGTTGCTCGGTGACGGCCTGACTGGCCGAAGGCTTGAAACTGCCCGTAGCGGCGTCCCATTCCTCCACCGCGTGGCCCTGGCCATCCTGCCGCCAGATCAAGCGATAGGGCATGCCATCGCGCTGTACTTGCACGCAGAGGCTGGTTTCCGCCCGTAGTCCGCCTTCGTCATTGCGGCTCCTGGCAACCTGATTGAAACGCTTGAAGGTCTGCCCGGCTTCCGAACTGAGCGACAGCTCCTTCTCACGGCGATAAGCCAGACGCAGGGCATGTACGATGGTCGATTTACCGGTGCCACGACCGCCGATCAAGGCATTGAAGTAGGGGTTGAGCGGCAATCTCGCAGACGTTCTGCCGCGCCCCATGTAACGTGCGTCACGGATTTCTATCGATTCGATGAAATGCTCGGGCGTATTGAAGGGCGCAAAGCCGTTGCTCTCATCGCTGCGCTTGACCGACACCTCCTGCCCATCGAGCAACGCAAGGCGCAAGCCCTCCAGGCTAGGCCGGGCCATCTTGATCCAGGTGTAGCGCGAACCGGGAACAGCCGTACCTTGGAAGCTGTGGCAATCGCTGCCCGCCACGCTGGAAAAACGCAGTTTCAGTTCATCCAGCACCATGGGCACGGGGCTGGAGGAGGCAGTCCACTCCAGCGCCAGGATGGCGGGCTCCTGCAAGACCGCCTTAACCGTGTTGGCATCCATCACGCATCTGCGCGTACCAGGCTCGACCCGCAACAACCCCTTGTCGCCTTCGATGTGTGCCGGAATGGCAAGGCCGCCCGCCGCCAGAATGCGTTCCACCACCTGGGCGGCGCCGATGCGGGTGACGCCATCGCTGTCGCCGCGCGTGCCTTGGTAGTCCACCCTTGCCAGCAGATCGCTGATGGTCTGACTGGTGGCGGACGGGTCAAAGATCGCCAGCAGATGAAAGCCACCCTGCACCGAGATTTCCACACCGGGGAAGAGGTGCAGCTCACGGAACCCGTCAGGTGGCGTGCCCGCGTCGGCCTCACGCTTCATCTCTGCATAGGCCAACTTGAGCCTGTCGATCCACTCACCGGTGTTGTGGTCGGTGACCGCCACGCAGTCGATTTCGGCGGCCATGTACTTGAGCAGCCATGTCTGCGGCGTTAACTCATCGGCGTGCCGATGGCTACCTGCCATGCCCCGGTATCCTTGGAAGCCGGCGTGTGGGTATGGAAATCGAACTTCCACCAGCGGGCGCCGGGATAAGGCCAGGGTTGGCTTGCGTTGACGCTCATGTTCATTCCCTCAGTAATACTGCCGGATGTAGCTGTAGGCCTTCTCAAACAGCTCCTCATCCGCGTGCAGCTTGTATTTGAAGAGGGCTTTGCGCAGGGCCTTCTTGACCTCGCGTTCGCCGGCCTGCGTGCCTTGCCAGCCCGGGAATCGGACGAGGCGCACGATCTCGTCGATGTCCGCCACGACGCGTTCGACCATGATCGGCGTCTCGGCGGTCTTTACTTCGTTGAACAACTCGGTGAGCGCCGCCTTGCCTCGATCCTCGTCCTCTTCAGGCGGGACCTCCTTCTCGGCTTGTAGCGTCTCCTTGGCGATCTCCAGCAACTGCTTCAGAAACTCGACGCTGTTGATCTGTCCGGATTCGAAGCGGTCCTTCAGCGCATCGAGCCGCTCCGACAGTTTCTTGAACTTGGGGTTACCCCCATGCCCGCGCAAGCGGCGTTTGAGCTTGATCTCGATCTCCTTGGCCTTCTTGGGATCGGGGTTGGAGAGCACGGCCTCCAGCAGATCGGCGTCCAGCACCAAGGTGTCGAGGTCATCCCGCACCGCGTCGACATGCACGTTCTGGTGGATCAGCTCGATGGTCTTGGCACCCAGCGAATGCCAGATCAGCTTGCCGTGGCCACTGGAGGGCTGCACCGACTGGTACACCTGCGACAACCACTTGTAGTCCTTCTCGAAGGGGCCCAGAACGGTGTCGGGTGACAGGGCCTCCCAGATCTTGTTGAGCACGCTGTACTCAGCAGCAAAGTTGTCTCTTACCTCGTTATTGGGCAGACACTGCTGCGCGGCGATCAGGCCCTCGTAGCCTTGCACGCTGCGGTCGCAGCCGCCAAAGAAGGCCAGGCATTTCTGCATGGCTTCTGGCAGCTTGTCCTTCAGCTCCTGAATGTTGCTCACCACCTGCTTGACGCTCTGGTCGTCAAATTCCAGTGCTGCAGCCACGTCATCAAATATGCCGAGGTAGTCGACGATCAGTCCGTGGGTCTTCTGCTCGGAGTAGGTGCGGTTCACCCGGCAGATGGCCTGCAGCAGCGTGTGGTCACGCAGCGGCTTGTCCAGGTACATGGCCTGCAAGATTGGCGCGTCGAAGCCGGTCAGCAGCTTGGCCGTGACGATAATCAGCTTTAGCGGGTCGGCCGGGTCACGGAAGCGATCCAGCAGTCGCTCTTCTTCGTCACGGCTTCGGTCGTAGGGCGCGTACTCTGGATGTTCCTTCTTGTCCGCCGCCTGCACCGACATCACGATGTCTGTAGCCTCAGGCGGCAGCAGCTTGTCCAGCTCGGCCTTGAACAGCAGGCAGGACTCGCGATCGAACGTTACGATCTGGCCCTTGAAGCCATTGGGCTCCACCTTGGTCTGGAAATGCTCGACGATGTCCTCGCAGATCTTGCGGATGCGCTCGGGCGTCTTCACCAGCACGGCCATCTTGGCGGCAGTCTTAGCGAGGTTGTCCTTGTCGAGATCCGACAGGCCGCCGGTCAGGTCTTTGTAGGCGGCGTCCAGGGCAGCCTTGTCGATGTGCAGATCGATCAAGCGCGGTTCGAAGTGCAGTTTTAGCGTGGCACCGTCGCGGATCGACTCCTCGAAGCCGTACCGGCTCATGTAGCCTTTCTCGTCCTCGTCGGCACCAAAGGCGTAGAAGGTGTTGCGGTCGGCACGGTTGATCGGCGTGCCGGTCAGGCCGAACAGAAACGCGTTGGGCAGGGCCTCACGCATCTTGCGGCCCAGGTCGCCTTCTTGCGTGCGGTGGGCTTCGTCCACCAAGGCGATGATGTTGCTGCGGTCGTTCAGGCTGCCAGTGGCCTCGCCGAACTTGAAGATCGTGGTGATGATGATCTTGCGCACGTCCTGAGCCAGCAGCTGCTGCAGCTTCTCGCGGGTGTCCGCTTTCTCAAGATTGGGAATGTCAGCGCCAGTGAAGGTGCCGGTGATCTGAGTATCCAGGTCGATTCGATCCACCACGATCAGCACGGTGGGATTCTTCAGGCCGGCATGCATGCGCAGCTTCTGCGCGGCAAAGACCATCAACAGTGACTTGCCCGAACCCTGGAAGTGCCAGATCAGGCCCTTCCTGGGGTAACCCGCCAGCACGCGCTCGACGATCTTGTTGGCCGCTTCAAACTGCTGGTAGCGGCAGATGATCTTGATGCGCTGCTTTTTCTTGTTGGTGGCGAAGAGGGTGAAGCTGCCGAGGATGTCCAGCACCACATGCGGGCGCAACATGCTCTCAGCGGACAGCTTGAGCGACTTCAGCGGGTGGTGCTGACCATCCTCGCCGTCGCCATCCAGGTGCCACGGGCCCCAGTCCTTGACCGGCAGCCCGATGGAGCCGTAGTGGTAGGCCTTGCCCTCGGTGGCGACCGAGAACACGTTGCAGACGAACAGCTCTGGCACGAACTTCTCGTAGTCGTCGTGCACCTGCACCGCGCCATCGACCCAACTGATGCACTTCTTGACCGGCGTCTTGGCCTCGATCAGCACCAGCGGCAGCCCGTTGACCAACAACACCAGGTCGGCGCGGCGCTCGATGGGGCCAGCACGGTAGGTGTACTGCTGGGTGACGATGTACTGGTTCTGCGCCAGATCATCCAGGTCGATCAGCCGCACCGGCACATGCTCATTGTTGTGACCGAAGGGCATCGAGCGCTCACCACGCATCCACGCGGTCATTTCCTCGTTGGCGCGGATCAGCCCATCCGAGCGCACCGACAGCACGATGGCGCGCAGCTTGTAGAGCACCTCGTCGGCGCGGTCGGGTTGGGCAGCAATCTCCGGATTCAGGCGGATCAACGCCTCGCGCAGCCAGGGCTCGACCAGCACTTCCTGAATCTGGCGCGGCACCTCAGCCGGGGCGGCGTATCGCCAACCGATGCCCTTGGGGCTAGGGCCGTAGCTGGCTTGAGGCTCCTGAACAGTGTTGCCCGGGACAGCCTTAATGGGGCCTGCGAGCAGATCGCGGACGTAGGCTTCGACGGTGTTGGATTCGTTAAACATCAGCAACTCCGATCATCTCGTTAGCGAGCCTCGCCCGGAAGTCGCGCGCCGTTGTAAAGCGGCGGTCCAAATCGGCAACCGCCTTTTCTAATGTGTGAAGCTGATCCGCAACCTCCTTCTGGGTCACAGGATCAGGCATATCCAATCGAAGTGGTCTCAGATCTTGAAGATTGATGTTCTTCTGTGCAGTTTGGGTGGCCACATGATTTTCAAGGTACTTTTGCTTTGTCCGGAGCACGTACTCAAGGAAGCGAACATTTGTGCCATCTCTTGGAACAATCCCAACAACGCTGTCCGGGCACCACGTCTCCTGCGTCGTTATGGCTGTGTAGCCAATGTTGGCCGCGATGGTTATGAGGATCGAGTTTTTAGGAAACGACTTGCTGTATTTCAGCCCCTCATCGCTAAGCATCTGCGATGCGCCACGCAAATCACCCGTCGAGGCAACGATGTCACCGGTCTGCACAAAAGGATAAGGACCTCCAAAGAACTCCGGGAGGTTTCGAGGTCGGTGGCTAAATTTCCCGCGATCTACTGTTGCCACATCTTGCAATAGAGTCTGTTTCCATGAATCCGCAGGGCTGAGAAGTTCAACGGAGGCTGAGCGGAACAAAGCAGAGGCGTTGTTGCGTGCTTGTTCATAAGCCAGTTCGCATTCGAGCGCAGATGTGATCGCAGAAGCGATTTGACTCTGGATATCCAAAGACGGCAGCACAAACTCAAAACTAGCCAAGCTCTCCCAGTTGGTACGAGGGCTCAGCGAGCCGGCAGAAGTGCCCACCGCGTGATCAAAAAAGGCATCGGTCTGGCAAATGAAGGGCAGCAGCTCCGGCAGCAAAACCTGTGCGTCCTTGGTTTCCAACACATAGATGTCACCGGAGCACACCCCAGAGAAATCCGCCACAGCCACCTTGCGCTGGTAAGCGCGTCGCTTGCCGAACAGCACCTGCCCAGGTTGAAACACGCTGGTGAAGGTCACGCCGTCAGCGACGTTGCCCCAATTGCGGATGCGCAAGTCACCGGGTTCGAGATGTTCCAGGCCGACGTAGCGTTCAATGCCGTCGGCCAGCGGATCTTGGCTGCGCGCTTTCGAGAGGCGTACCACATCACCGAATTTGACACGGCGAGCACTCATACCAAATCCCCCACATTATCAGGGGTCAGGCGATGCTCGCGCATCCATGCTAGGGCCCTATACCAACGTGCTTCTTCAATACGCTGCTTGCTGGGGTGCCAGTTATGAGTTACTTCACGGATGATGTCTTCATCGACGAAAGGCTCATTCTTGGCTTTGAGATCGAACCAAGCCGAGTACAGCGTGGCCACGATCTCGCATTGTTCCGTGCTGGCCGCCTTGAGCCGCGTGATCAGAAGATTTATGCCGTCACGCGCATGTGCGAAGTAGCGAGCATAGTAGTCAGCATGCTGCCCCACTTTCTCCAGCGGGGTGTATTGCGTGCGGCCATTTATTTTTGATGTGTCAAACCATTTATGTGATCGCAGATTGTTCACAATAGAACGCATGGCTTTGGGATCATATGGCCCTGCTGCTTGCCGATAGTAATGGCTTTGCATGTCGGCTTCGAGACTAAAGTGCTTTTCACTCAGGAACAGCAGTTTCTCTAGCTTCACGCTGCCAAAGCGCTGTTCACGATGCGATTGATGCACGATCTCCGCTGCGAGGACTGCACGCTTAAAAGCTGGTTGCACTGGCGACTTCGCTTTCTGTGGCATAGGAATTATTTGGGCCACAGGACTGGTAGGGCAAAGCCCATCCAGCGTTTCCACCACTGCGTCCATCTGTTGCCAGAAGGCACGACCATCGGTCTGCCATTGGTTCCAAGCTGAGCGCAGCGATACCGCGTCGCCATTGCTGTCGGTGGCGACTGCGGCGGCAATGCGCTTCACGTACAGCGGGATCGAGAGGTTGCCCGCATTGGCACCGATTTCGGCCAGTGTGGCGACCTTGGCGAAACCGGGCACATCGGCAAACGTCTTGTAAGCGCTCAGGATGCGCTGCTGGTGCTCGGGCTTCAAAAAACTCTGTGCCCGTTCCCGGGTGACCTCGTTCACCGCGTCGATGAAGATCACCTTGCCCTTGCGAGCGGCGACCTTCTTGCGGTTGCAGATGACGATGCACGACTCCATCGGGGAGTTGTAGAACAGGTTGGGACCCAAGCCGATGATGGCCTCGACCCAATCCTGCTCGACCATCTTTGCGCGCATGGCTTGTTCTTCATTGCGGAACAGCACGCCATGGGGCCACAGCACGGCACACCGCCCCTTGGCGGTGAGGCTGGTCAGGATGTGCTGCTGGAAGGCGTAATCGGCACGGCCCTGCGGCGGCGTGCCCAGCGAGTTGCGGCCCCACTTGTCACTGCTCCAGGCCTCGCGATTCCACTGCTTGATAGAGTACGGCGGGTTGGCCAGGATCACGTCGAACTGGCGCAGGCGGTCGCCTTCGATGTGCTTGGGTTCGGCCAGGGTGTCACCCCGGATGATCTCGAAGTCCTCCACGCCATGCAGGAACAGGTTCATGCGGGCGATGGACGAGGTGATGAGGTTGCGCTCCTGCCCGTAGAGCTTGAGCGTGCGGTACTCTCCGCCCGAGCGCTTCACTTCGTCCAGCGCCGAGATCAGCATGCCGCCGGTGCCGCACGTGGGGTCGTAGATCGACTCGCCCGCCTGCGGTGCCAGGAGTTGCGTCATCAGGTGAACGACGGTGCGGTTGGTGTAGAACTCGGCGGCCGTGTGTCCGGAGTCGTCCGCAAACTTCTTGATCAGGTATTCGTAGGCGTTGCCGAGCTCGTCCTCGGGCACGTTGGCCACCGAAAGCGTCTGCGTCGAGAAGTGCTCGATCAGGTTTTTCAGCGTTTCATCGGGCAGGCGCTCGCGGTTGGTCCAGGGTGCATCGCCGAAGATGCCATCAAGCAGATCCGGGTTGGCGGTCTCGATAGCGCGCATGGCTTTCTGGATGGCTGCACCGACGTTTTTGGGTGCCTGGCGAACGTCGTTCCAGTGCGCGCCCTCGGGAATCTGGAAACGGTGGTTCTCCGCAAACTGGGCATAGGAGAGGTCGCCATTGGAGTTGGCCAGCGCCGCCTGGTATTCCTCGTTCCAAACATCCGAGACGCGCTTGTAGAACAGCAACGGGAAGATGAACTGCTTGTAGTCGCCGGCGTCGATGAGGCCGCGCAGCAGCACGGCGGCGCCCCAAAGGTAGCTTTCGAGCTCTTGTTGGCTGATGCGTTTGGTGCTACGAGCTTTCTCTTGTTCCATCTGGGCAAACTTTTCCTTCAGTCGAGCGCGCGCAGCATTAGCCAGTTCCTCAGTAAAGATCTTGTTGTCTTTGAATGGACGATCCGAACTCATTTCAGCCATCCCCCTTCATTCATGACCTGCGCAAGCCGTTCTTCGGCTTCGCGGCAGCGGGTGAGCGCATCCTTGAACGCCGCAATGGCGTCAGGCAGTGGCGGGATGTCTTCTTGCAGTGGTGGCAAGACATAGCGCGAAATGTTCAGCGTCCAGTCCTCGGCTTTGATCTCGTCGAGGCGGACCACCCGGACCGCGTCCTGCACATCGGCAAAGCCGCGATACCAGCTGAGGATTTCGGCGGCGTGCTCGGGTTCCAGATAGTTCTGCGCGCGACCCCGGCGGAACAAGCGTGACGCATCGGCGATCAGCACCTTCTTTTTGTGTTTGACCGGTTTGCGCTTGCGCAAGACCAGGATGCACGCGGCCAGGCCGGTGCCGTAAAACAGGTTGGGTGCCAGCCCGATCACGGCCTCGACCAGATCCATTTCCAGCAGCTTCTGGCGGATGCTGCCTTCCACACCTTTGCGGAACAGGGCGCCCTGGGGCAGCACCACGGCCATCCGGCCGCTGACGTCGGCCATCGACTTGACCATGTGTTGCACCCAGGCGAAGTCACCGCTGGATGAGGGTGGCAGACCGGCAAAGTTGCGGCCGAAGGGATCGTTCAACCACAGGTCCTCGCCCCACTTTTCCAGCGAGAACGGGGGGTTGGCGATCACGCAGTCGAATGTGGCCAGTCGGTCGACCTCAAAGAAGGCCGGGTTGCGCAGCGTGTCGCCGCGCACCACCTGGAAGTCCTCGATGCCGTGGAGGAACAGGTTCATCCGCGCGATGGATGAGGTGGTGAGGTTCTTCTCTTGCCCGTACAGCTTGCCCCACAGCCGCTTCACGTCGCCATGCTGTTCTTTCACGTGCTGCACGGCGGCCAGCAACATGCCGCCGGTACCGCAGGCCGGGTCGTAGATGGTCTCGGCTTCTTTGGGATCGAGCATGTCGATCATCAGCCGCACGACGCTGCGCGGGGTGTAGAACTCGCCGGCCTTCTTGTTGGTGGCGTCAGCGAACTTCTTGATCAGGTATTCATAGGCGTCGCCAAGCAGATCCGAGTTGACGTTCTTGTTGCCGAACGGCAGCTTGGAGAAGTGCTCGATCAGGTCCTTGAGCAAGGCATCAGACAGCCGATCCTTGTTCGACCACAGGGCATCGCCGAACACGCCGTACAGGGTGTCGGGGTTGGCTTTCTCAATCTCGCGCATCGCGCGCTGCAGGGCCGTCCCGACATTGCTGGCCTTGGTACGAACGTCGTTCCAGTGACATTCTTCCGGGATCTGGAAGCGGTGCGACTCGGGAAACCAGGCCAGTTGCTCGTCGCCGGTCTCATCGACGATCTCCTGGTATTCCTCATCCCAGACATCGCAGATGCGCTTGAAGAACAGCAGCGGGAAGATGTAGGTCTTAAAGTCAGCCGCATCCACCGGGCCGCGCAGGATATTGGCGGATTCCCAGAGGTGGCCTTCAAGTTGGCCAAGGGTGATTGCCGGGGTTGCTTGCGTCATTTGGATAGCGTGCTCTTGACTGGGGTTTTCGCGGCGTCATCGGCATGCAATTCATGCGTACGAGCGTACTCCAGCACCAGGATTTCGATCATTGAGGCCACCGAGCGACGCTCACGATCAGCCGCCAAGCGCAAAAGCTGCTTGATCTCGGCGGAGGTGCGGATGGAAAGGGTTTCGTCCTTCAGGCGTGACATGGCAGCGTCTCGTCAGTGATGTCACGCAAATGTACTGCATTTTGCCCCACCTCGCCATGATTCTCTTCAGGGCGTGGATTCCGTGCTTGAGGCTGCTCGATGGTGCGGCGCCTTAGCGGTAGCCAGCCTCACGGAGCGCTCAGCCTCGATGGCGATGGGATGGAGGGCATGCCGGCTGCTGGCCTGATTGGCTTGGCCGTAGTGACGCCGTGTCTTGGCGCTGGCATGTCCCAGCCCCTGGCTGACTGAATCCGTCGCTGCGTGCCGTTTCAGGTCGGCCGCCCATTGGTGACGCAGGCAGTAAGCCGTGACAGTGTGCTTGTGCTTCGGCCAGAGGCTACGTGCCAGCCGACGGACTTCGACGGTGAAGTTGACTGGGCTGTCAATGCAAACGAGCAATTCCCGCCGCCCCGCTAGCCGGATGCGCAGAGCCTCCAGCAATGGATGGGGATCGTGTGCGCCATAGGCGATCAAGCGGTGCGGCTGACCTTGATGCGCCTTGACCTTGGCGCCATCGATCTCGAATCTGATCTCGCCCATGCCGCTGCGCGGATTGTCCACCCGGCGAATGTGCACGCCTTGCCGGAGCTCTTCCGGGCGGCAGCCGGTCAGCGCGGCGACCAGAATCGCATCGGCATACTTGCCTTTCGCAGCGCGCTGATACAGTCGCTCGCGCCAGTCGCCGGGGAGGCCGCGCAAGGCTTGCCGCTTGCTGGCACGCTTGCGGCGCTCGCCGGGATGGCCGCTTTGCCGGGCCATATCGAACTCGCGCAGAAATGCACGCTGTTGTTGCAATTGGGCTTGGATGGCCATTACTTGCAACTCGTCCACAGGTCGAGCAGAGAGCGCGGAATGCAGGCTTTTCAGGCGCTCGACAAGATCGGCGTACAGGCAGTAGCGAAGCGCTGCGACGCGCTTGTAGTAGGTTGTCGGACGCTGGGTGGCCGTCATGACTTCGGCCACCCCACCTTCGGCGTAGCGGGCACGCAACAGCAGCGTTCGGCCGAGCTGGCGATAGTCTTGCCTCGTCTTGCTGCTCAAGCTGGCAAACTCATCGGCCGGGAGCATGGCTTGCATCTCGCGCCGGCACGATTCGATCAGCGCAACCATCTCATTCGCGTCGATCATTTCGTTCACCGTGGAACATCGCTTTCAAATCGGCGATGGCCTTTGCGCGTTCAGCCTTTGTCTTTTGATGCTCGGCTTCTGACTGCTGCACAGTGGCGCGCGACTGCGCTGCCTCCATCGCCTCCTGTCGGTTCTTTCGCCAGCGGGCGATATTCGGTGCGAACTCGGCGATGAATTCTCCCGCGACAGCGCTATTCATCACGGCCAATAGCCATGAGCGCACGGAGCGGATGCCCGCGTGCTTGCCACTACCGGCTGCCGACAGGACGCCAGCCAGCTCGTCGGCGACAAGCTGTATCTGTTGTGCTGAGAGCGAGGGCCCGAAGCGGCGGGTTACGTCGGCGATGACGCGCAGGTAGGGCAGAAGAGAAGGGTGCGACAAGTCCAAGGGCGCGGAAGCCTCTCCCGTTTTCGGAGAGTTACCCACAGCCCCTGTCTGTAGTAGTGGTTTTATATTTTTTACTACTACTTCTTCCTTGTATTCACCTACACCTATATCACCGCCCTGACCGGCGACGGATGTGCCGTCCACGGTTTCTCCGTCGCCGGCCAAGCCGGCCATGGATGTCTGTGGCACCTTTTGCGAAACGGGTGTCAACACGGACTCCCATCGCCAAAGCCCTTCCTCGTCCTGGAATTTCCTCCGCGCCAGGTAGCCGGCATCTTCAAGTTCGCGCAGGATGCGGCGGCAAAGGTCTCGGCCAAGATGGCCTTTCGCTCGCGACTGATCGTGCAGCACGCGCGGCAGTGCGACAGCGCGCAACTGCCAGTTACGGCCTAGCGAGAGCAAGTGGCAAGCCACGCCTCGGGCTTCATAGCTCAACCGGGAGTCGCGTAACAGGCTGCAAGGCAGAGACCACCAGTATTCGGCGGAGTCGTCAACGCGGATGCGGCTCATGACCTCGCCCTCTTGCGAGCCGGACAACCGGCGTGCTCGCGCTCCGCAGCCTGAGTCTCAAGCCAAGCGTCGATCTCGTGGGCAAAAAAGCCAATCGAACGGCCGCCTGGGCCTAGCCGAACTGGCTTCGGAAAATCTTCAGTCTGGCAAAGTCGCCAGAGGGTTGTCCGGCTGACCGAGATCTTCATGCAGACATCTTGCGTCTTGATGATTTGCATGCTGTTCCTCTTAACGTGTTGAAACACGAAGGGATCATGCAAAAGATCTGGTTATGAAGTCAGGGAGCACGGTTGTCACCTGCACTCCCTATTCTCGGGCCTGAAATCACCCAGCATGCAAACCGGTGTCGAGCAGTGGCCTCAGCTGTGCCAGTCGAATGTTTCACAAAATGGCCGAGACAAGCCAAGCTCGTATCCTTGGCAAGATGCCGTAAGGATGCTGCTTGTGGGCAGGGTTGGTTCACGTCCCTCGGAGACGGCTTTCATTATCTGGGACATGTAAAGATTGGGCTCTATCACTGTTTTCTTCAGCAGCACCCGGACTACAACTCCATCGATAGCGACGGTAAATCCTTTGCTGAAACGCCCCAGATAGTGATTGGCGCGATGAGCAGGCGTGGTTTCAGCATCGGCCTTCATGCCGCCTGCAGCATAGATGGCGCCGAGGAGATAGGCGGATGGCTCGTTCTTGCTGTTCACCGAGTGGTACTCGAACTCCTTGCTCCACTTGATCGGAATTCTGAATTGCTGGCAGGTAACGATAAATTGCTTCGCGATCAGCTCCTTGGCCTCATGTTCTCTGCTTGCTCCGGACGCTGATAGTTGCCTGCTCACGGAGTGTAGCGACTCGCAGAACAGCTTATGGGTAGGCAGGTCCTTCCTCAGAAATTCGGGTAATAGCGCTGCCGACTCTTCGTCCAGGCTTCGAAGCGCCTTGCTTAACCGGGACGCCGCATCTCGGAGTCTTTTTAGTTGCTCAAGTGTGCCTTCTTCAATTTCAGGGGGCGGCATCGTACGCCAACGAAAACTTTCTGCCAGCCGCAGAAAAGCATTTACACATTGCTCGCGGCGCTGGACGCCATATCGGTCGCAGGTTGCCTCTGCTCTGGTGCGCAGCTCGGCGACGGCATCAGAGTTGGGAATATCTGGAGCCATGATCTTTGTGGTCATGCCTGTGCTTGCTCTTTCCATTCGTCCAATCTGTCCGCCCATTCCTGCATCATGGCGCGACGCTCATCGAAATAGGTGGCGTGGTTGTAGGTACGACGCACATTGTTCTGGTCAGCATGGGCAAGCTGCGCTTCGATGGCGTCGGCGCGATAGCCCATTTCATTCAGCCGGGTGCTGCCCGTGGTTCTGGTGCCGTGCGGGCTGTAGGTGCCGCTCCACCCCAAAACCTTGAGCGCCTGGCGAAGCGATGCGGCGGACATCGGGGCATTGCGATCATCCCGGCCAGGAAACAAGTGCTTACGGTTGCCGGTAATGGCATACAGTCCTTTGAGCATGTCCACCGCCTGTCGTGGCAGAGGCACGACGTGCTCCTTGCGTGCTTTCATGCGCTGCGCAGGGATACGCCAAACAGCCTTCTCAAGGTCAAACTCATCCCAAGCCGCCTCGGCCACTTCGCTCGGTCGCGCCAGGGTCCACCACATCAGTTGCATGCAATGACTTACCTGAAAGCTGCAACGGTGGTTTGCGAAGTCGCTCAGCAGTTTGCCGATCTGCTCTTTACTCAGCGCCGGTTTGTGCTGGGTCTTGTTTGCTGGTAGCGCCTTGCGTACCGGCCAAACCGGGTCGCTGTCGGCTCGCAGGGTGGCGACGGCGAACTCGAATACGGCGGACATGGTGCGCCGCGCCTCGGCGGCGACCGTGGGGGCGCCACGCTTTGCTGTTTTCTGCAGGATGTCCAGGACATGGGCTGGCGTTATTTCGCGAACCGGCATATTGCCGATACTGGGGAACACCACGCGTTCCAGCATATCCAGACGCCGGTTCTTGGTGACATCTTCCCAGTCCTTTGTCTGCAGCCACTCCTTGGCGACGATCTCGAAGGTGTTCTTTGCTTCGCTGGCTTTCCGGATGCGGTCGAGCTGCCTTTGCTGGGCGGGATTGATGCCTTGCTTGACCAGTTTGCGTGCGGCCTCGCTGCGTTCCCTGGCTTCAGAGAGCGTAACAGCAGGGTATTCGCCAAGCGCAAACATGCTGGCCTTGCCATCCAGTGTGAAGCGGTATCGCCAAGCCTTGACTCCGTTGGGCTTGACTTCGAGGTAGAGCCCGCGCTGGTCATTCAAGCGGTAGAGCTTCTCCCTGGGCTTGGCGTTGCGGCAGTGCGTGTCGGTAAGCATGGTGGCTGACTCCTTGTCATGGCGACAGCGTTACTGTACTCATTTATCCGCACGCCCTCCAAGATCTGTACTCACTGTCGTACTCAGCCACGCTTTGGCTGCTCGGGAAACGCGAAGCAGCATCATGAAACAATAAAACCGCGCAACTGCGCGGTTTTATTGAGGTTTTCATGCTTTCCTGGTGTTTCATGAAACATCAGGAAAACGGCTTGGCGACTCAGACGTTGAACAGGAAGTTCATCACATCGCCATCCTTGACGATGTACTCCTTCCCTTCCGCCCGCATCTTGCCGGCTTCCTTCGCGCCCGCCTCGCCCTTGTACTGGATGAAGTCGTCGAACGCGATGGTCTGCGCGCGGATGAAGCCGCGTTCGAAGTCGGTGTGGATCACGCCCGCGGCCTGCGGCGCGGTGGCGCCGATGGGCACAGTCCAGGCGCGCACTTCCTTGACGCCCGCGGTGAAGTAGGTCTGCAGGCCCAGCAGCTTGAAGCCGGCGCGGATCAGGCGGTTCAGGCCGGGTTCTTCCATGCCCATGTCGGCCAGGAACACCGCACGGTCCTCGTCCTCCATCTCGCCCAGTTCGGCCTCGATGGCGGCGCAGATGGCCACGGTGGGCGCGTTCTGCTTGTTGGCGTAGTCGACCAGCTTGTCCAGCAGGGGGTTGTCGGTGAAGCCGTCTTCCTTGACGTTGCCCACGTACATGGCGGGCTTGGCGGTGATGAAGCACAGCGGCTTGATCAGGGCCTTCTCGTCGGTGGACAGGTCCAGCGCGCGGATGGGCTTGGCCTCGTTCAACTGGGCCACGCACTTCTCCAGCACGGCCACCAGCTTGGCGGCGTCCTTGTCGCCGGCACGGGCGGTCTTGGTGTGGCGTTGCACGGCCTTTTCGGCGGTCTGCAGGTCGGCCAGCGCCAGTTCGGTCTCGATGACCTCGATGTCGGCAATGGGATCGACCTTGCCCGAGACGTGGACCACGTTGGGATCCTCGAAGCAGCGCACGACGTTGACGATGGCGTCGGTTTCGCGGATGTGGGCCAGGAACTGGTTGCCCAGGCCCTCGCCGGTGCTGGCGCCGGCGACGAGGCCCGCGATGTCGACGAATTCGACGGTGGCGGGCACGACGCGCTCGGGCTTGACGATGGCGGCCAGGGCGTCGAGCCGCGGGTCGGGAACCTCGACCACGCCGACGTTGGGTTCGATCGTGCAGAAGGGGTAGTTTTCCGCGGCGATGCCGGCTTTGGTCAAGGCGTTGAAAAGTGTGGACTTGCCGACGTTGGGCAGGCCCACGATGCCGCACTGGAGGGCCATGGGGGAAACCTATGTTGTCATGGAAAGGAGCTGGGGGCATTGTACCGCCCCCACCCCGGTTGCAGCCCGGCCGCCCCTGCCCCCTGGCGCGCTTACTCCGCCTTGATGTCGGCCTTCTGGATGATCCCCTTCCAGACGGCGGCCTCGCGCTGGATCTGGGCGCCGAACTCGGCCGGGGTGTTGCCCACCGCGGTCAGGCCCAGTTTCTCGAATTGCTGGGCGATCTCGGGCTTGGCCACGGCGGCCTTCACGGCATCGGCCAGCTTGCGGACGATGGCGGGGTCGGTGCCCACCGGGGCGGCCAATCCCCACCAGTTGCCGGCCACGAGGTCGGGCAGGCCCTGCTCGGCGGTGGTCTGGACCTGGGGCAGCGCGGGCGGCGAGCCGCGATAAGGCACGTGCACCAGCTCTATGCCGGCGGACTGCGCGTACAGCGCGCCGATCAGGTGAGGCGCCGTGCCGCTGCCCGGCGTGCCGTAGTTGAGCTTGCCGGGGTTCTTCTTGGCGTAGGCGGTCAGTTCGGCCAGGTTGTTCGCCGGCAGGCTGGCATTGACCACGATCACCGCCGGGGCGTTATTGATGACCGTGACCGGCACGAGGTCCTTGGCCGGGTCGTACCGCAGCTTGGCCAGGTACTGGTTGGTGACGAAGTTGTTGGTGGCGCCCAGCAGCAGCGTATAGCCGTCGGGCGCGGACCGCACCACGTCCTCGGCGCCGATGTTGCCCGACGCCCCGCTCTTGTTGTCGATGTAGAAATTCGCGCCCAGGCGGGCCTCGAGTTCCTGCTGGACGATGCGGAAGGTCACGTCGCCGGCGTTGCCTGGCGCGTAGGGCACGACCACGCGTATGGGCCGCGACGGCCAGTTGTCGGCGGCGTGCGTGGCGGTGCCGAAGGCGCACAGCGCCAGGGCCGCCGCAAGCGCGCGGCGGGGCATGTCGGAAAGGCTGCTCATGTCGGGGTCCTCCGTTGGTCGGGGCGGGCGCCGCTCCCCTCGATCAGCTGCATGACGGCGCGATACAGGGTGCTCGACCGGTCGCACAGGTCGAGGATCACATCGAAGTGATGGCGGCCTTCGAAGACATGCTCGGAGACCAGCAGGCCGCGTTCGCGCCAGTAGCGGGCAACGTCCCCGCTCTGCCTGCGGAACTCGTCGGTATCGCCACGGGCCACCGCCACCACGACCGGCGTGCGACCGCTGGGCTCGTTGGTCAGCAGCGAGAACTCCCGCACCTGCTCCGGCGTCAGATGCAGGCGCTGGTTGCGGTAGGACAGGCGCACGGGTTCGAGATGGCCCAGTCCGCTGACCAGCACCGCGCCCGCGAAGTCGTTGCCCGGCAGGCCGGCCGCTTTCCAGTCATGGGTCAGGCACTGGGTGACGAGGTGGCTGCCCGACGAATGCCCGATCAGCACGATGCGCGAAGGGTCGCCGCCATGCCGGGCGATGTTGCGCACGATCCAGCCGATGCCTTCGCGCACGGCCGCGACCATCTCGGAGAAGGGAACCTGCGAGGCCCGGGGAAAGCCCAGCGCCACGTACATGCAGCCATCCCGGACGAAGGCGGGCGCGGCGAAGGCGCTTTCTTCCTTGTTCTGCCCCAGCCACGCGCCGCCGTGCACATAGACGACGACGGGATGGGGACCAGCGCCGGCCGGCGCATAGATGTCCAGCCGGGCATCCTCGTGGGCGCCCCAGCGCAGGTCATGTCCGGTGCGGAAGGGAACGGCCTCCAGGCTCAGGCGCGCGCCCTCGTCCAGGGTCTGGCGGAAGGTGGGACAGTAGCGCTGGTTGTCGTACTGGTAGTCCAGCGCCTCCTGGTCGTAGTCTCCAAAGACTGCTTTCATTCATGCATTCCGATACGGGATCTGCCCAAGGTAGCAAAGGGCATTCTTTTTCGGAATTGAATTGTTCCTATAGATTGATATCAGGAATTCATGAATGTGGCGTGTCCTGCCCGGCGGCCCGGCTCAGATGGAAGGCGAGGCGCAGCCGTCCATGGGAATGACGGCGCCGGTGACGTAGCTGGCCAGGTCGGACGCCAGGAACAGCGCGACGTTGGCGATTTCCTCGGGCTGCGCGAGCCGGCCCAGGGGAATGCCCGCGACCTGCTCGGCCAGCACCTCGTCGCGCGGCCGGCCGCTGGCCTGCGCCGCCACAGCCAGCCCTTCCTCGACACGATGGGTCTGGGTCATGCCGGGATTGATCGCGTTCACGCGCACGCCACGGCCTGCGTAGGCCTGCGCATAGCCCACCGTGGCGAGCATGAGCGCCGCGTTGGCGGCTCCGCCGCCGATGTGGAAGATGCCGGGAGATTTGCCGCCCTGGCCGACGATGTTGACGATGCTGCCCCGCCCCCTGCCCGCCATCAGCTTGGCCACGGGATCCTGGATGTGCATGTAGCTGAAGTACTTGGCGTCCATGGTCTGCCGGAACGCCTCGGGTCCCAGTTGCTCGGGCGCGTACCGGCGCGCCGCGCCCGCGGAATTCACCAGCACCGCGATGGGACCGCACTCGCGCTCGGCCCAGTCCACCGCCGCCTGCGCCGCCGCCGGATCCGACAGGTCGGCGGCATGGACGCGCATCTCCAGGCCCTCGGCCTGCAAGGCTCGCCGCGCGGCGTCCAGGTTCTCCCGGCTGCGCGACACGCCCGCCACCGCCGCTCCCGCCCGGGCGAAGGCGCGCGCGCAGGCCAGGCCTATGCCCTTGCTGGCGCCGGTGATCAAGACGACGGAGCCGTCGAACGACAGCGTGGGAGCTTGCTTCATGGCCTGTCCTGTTGCGGGTTCGTGATCGTTGAAGAAAGGGTCATTATCCATCCAGCAGCCCGGGCGCATAGTTCTGCAGGGCCCACAGCAAGGCCATGGGCCCGGCGTTGAAGCAGGCATGCAGCGCGATGGACGCGCCTATGCCGAAGCGCACGCGCATCCAGCCCAGCACGAGGCCGCAGGCCCACTGCGGCAGGACCAGCAGCGGCAGCAGCAGCCAGCCTCCCGCGCCCAGCCGGAAGTTGGCCAGGTGCAGGAAGGCGAAGGCCAGCGTGGCCAGATGAAAGACGATCGGAAAGGCCCGGACATGGCGGCGCAGCCATTTCCAGGGCCAGCGATGGTCGCGCCAGACCAGCACGGCGGCGATCGCGCCGCAGGCCAACGCCACGCTGGCGCCCGCGGCCAGGCTGGGACGCATCAGCATGGCGCTGACCAGCACGGGCAGCAGCCATAGTGCCGGCGCGGGCCGCCTCAACCCGTAGCGGAAGACCATTTCCTCGATCACCGGCGCCCAGACGACGACGTGGAACCAGGACAGATGCAGCGCATCCAGCCTGCGCTCGGCACCCGAGGCCGTCGCGACCGATGCCGCCAGGGGCCCCAGCACCAGCAGGTTGACGCCCCACAGCACCAGCACCCAGTGGAGCAGATGCGGACCGGTCAGGCCGCCCAGCCATTCCTGGGATCCGTAGTGCGACTCGGCGCCACGCCCCCCGCGCGGCATGCGCGGCCCCAGCCGCGGGCGCCTGACGAAATCGAGGAAATCCGCGAACTCCTCGCGAAAGGCCGGCCTGCCGCGCGCCGGCGCGGCAGCCGCCGCGCAAGTCAGGCGAGCCTCAGGCATTGCCGCTGTGCAACTGTTGTATGGCCTGCTCGAACTCGCCCTTGAGCACGGCGGGAATGATGGCGCGCGACCGGTCCAGGGTCTCGTCTATGCGGGCCTGTTCTTCCTTGCGCGGCGGATGCAGCACGAAGTCCACCACCTGCTGCGCCAGCCCCAGCGAGCGCGGGTGTCCGATGCCCAGCCGCAGCCGCCAGAATGCCTGCGATCCCAGCGCCGCCTGGATGTCCTTCAGGCCGTTGTGCCCCGCATGGCTGCCGCCCTGCTTGAGCTTGGCCTGCCCCGGCAGCAGGTCGAGTTCGTCGTGCGCCACCAGGATCTGCTCGGGCGCCAGCTTGTAGAAACGCGCCAGCGCGCCCACCGCCTGTCCGGAACGGTTCATGTAGGTCATGGGCTTGACCAGCAGGATGGCCGCCCCTTCGAAGCGGGCCTTGGCCACGTGGCCGAAGAAGGGCTTCTCGTTCGTGAACGATACGCGCAGGTCGTCGGCGATCTGGTCCAGCAGCCAGAATCCCGCGTTGTGGCGGGTGCGTTCGTAGTCGGGGCCGGGATTGCCCAGCCCGGCGATGAGGCGTATGGGTTCGGACATGAAGGGATCGATGCGCAAGAAAAACGATGGACGGCCGCCGGGTGCGGCGACGCGGCGGCCGGGGCTCGAAAGGCCTGTTATCTTAGCCCGATCCCTGTCGGCGGGCGCCCGGATCCCAGTCCCGCCGGACGAATTCGCAGAAGCGCATCGCGGCCGCGCTGGCCCCGCCGTGGTGCACCGCCAGCACGACGGGATAGGTCACGGCTTCCCCCTGCCCCGACACCACCTCCACGTACACCACGCCGTCCATCGCGATGCGGCGGGTCGAATCGGGAATGAGAGCCACGCCCACGCCCAGGCGCACCAGCCCCAGCGTGGCCAGCAGGTGCGTTTCGGACTGGTGCACGTGGACGTGGGCCCCGGTCTGCTGCAGGGCGACGCTCACGGCCGCGTGATAGCCCGGGCTGGCCGCGTGCGGATAATGCGTGACGAGCTGTTCCCCCGCCAGGTCGGGAAGACCGACGCGGCCAAGGCCGGCAAAACGATGGGCCCGGTGCACCGCGAGGCAGAACCGCTCGCGGCCGAAGGGAAACGTCCGCAGCTGGGGATGGCTCGCACCTCCCGGCACGCAGACGCCCACGTCGATGCTGCCGCCTTCGACCGCGGAGATCACGTCCTGGCTGGACCCCGTGGTCAAGGACACGCGTATGCCGGCCTCCACCGCGCAGAACCGCTCCAGCCATTCCGGCAGCAGGTTGAGCATCGCGCTGTCTATGCTCTTGATCCGGAGGATCTCGCGCGCGCCCTCGGTGGCCGCCCTGGCCGCCGCGACGGACATTTCGGCCTGCCGCAACAGGTAGCGGGCTTCGCGCAGGAAGACCACGCCCGCCGGCGTGAGCGAGACCGACGAACGCGTACGCTGGAAGAGCGGCGTCCCCACGGTCTCCTCCAGCCGCCGGATGGCCGTGCTCAGGGGCGGCTGGGTCATGCAGAGACGGATGGCGGCACGCCGGAAATTGAGCTCCTCGGCCACCACGATGAATTGCCTGAGCTGCCTGAGATCCGCAAGCCCCGATGGAGGTCGTTCCGGCGTGTTCATCGAAGGCGGAGGTCCGGCTGCATGGCGGCTCAATTCAAGGTGATGCGGGTCTTGTCCAGGATTTCCGTCCAGTACTTGAGATCTTCGGCCATCATGGCCTCGAACTGCGTGGGCGAGACATCGCGCGTCTGGATGGCCCGCTTGGCCAGAGCTTGGCGGAACTCGTCGTTGCGCGCAACCCGCGCCCATGCCGCGCGGAGTTTTTCCTTGACCGGCGCGCTTACGCCCGAAGGCGCGAAGACGGCAAGCCAGCCGTCGTTGGCCATGCCCTCGATGCCCAGTTCCTTGAAGGTCGGCACGGACGGAAACGCGGCCGGCCGTTCGGAACCGGTGGACGCCAGCGCGCGGATGCGTCCGCTGTGGATGAGGTCTTCGGCGCCCGCCACGGTTTGCAGGGTGAGCTGCACGTCGCCCGCGAGCAAGGCCATGATGGCGGGGTTCTGGCCCTGGTACGGCGCATGCACCATGTTCAGGCCCTGCTGCAGGCGGAACTGCTCGGCCAGCACGTGCGAAGGCGCCCCCACGCCGCCGGATGCGTATATGAAGGCGCCGGGCTTGGCCTTGATGCGTTCGACCAGCTCGCGCACATTGGCCACGTCCACGTGCTGCGGCGCGACCATGAGGACGAAGCCCTGGTCGCCCAGGTAGCCGATGGGCGCGAAGCTGCGCAGCGGATCGTATTCCACGTCGGGCCGCAGCCTGCTGTTGAGCAGGATGCCGAACGAGCCCAGCGCGAGGGTGTAGCCGTCGGGCTTGGACTTGGCCAGCCGCACCATGCCGATCGTGCTGCCGGCGCCCGGCACGTTCCTCACCACCACGGGCTGGCCGAGCTCCTTGGCGAGATAGGTCGCGGCCAGGCGCCCCGCCACGTCCAGCAATCCTCCCGGCGCATACGGGACGATGAGTTCGAGATTGCGGCTGGGATACTCCTCCGCCGCTCCCGCCGGCATCGCGCCGAACAGGGCGGCCGCCAGCACCAGTGCGCGGGCGGCGAGTGCACGGGCACGCCCCATGCCGTTCCTGACGATGTTCTTCATGTTGGTCGCGCTCCCTTCCACGTATGCATTCAAGCCACGCTTGCGCGCAGCGATTCGAGATAGGCCTCGGGAAATTCCAGTTCGGGCTGCCGGCGCGCCAGCCAGAGCCGGTGGTCCTCGTCCGAGTGCATCACCTGGCGCTCGGCCAGCGGCGGCCACTCCGGCGCGCTGAGCCAGACCCGGAGCAGATGGCGGCGCTTCTCGATGGCGTCTTCGTCGACATAGTCGGTGCGGCCATGCACGATCACGCGATTGTTGAGGAACTGGATGTCGCCGTCCTGGAACTGCATGTCCAGGTAAAAATCCGGCGATTCGGCCATGGTCTCGAGGGTGGCGATCGCTTCCCTGTCGAGGTCGGTCAGGTGTCCGTGCCCCTCCTGCGCCGCGCGCCGGATGTAGCTGCCTAGAAAGTAGCAGGCCACCCGCTGCGGCCAGCCGTCGAGCCGGTCGAACACCGGAACCGGCGCCAGGCTCACCTTTCTCCCGTCGCCCAGCTGGGCGTCCTTGTCGCCGCGCCGGAAGTAGTAGCCGCCGTACAGGCTGGCCAGCAGGTCCGGCCGGCTCTCGGCCAGCGCATCGTGGATCGCCAGCGCGCTGCAGATCCGGCTCGCGCCGCCGGCCTTGGCGGTGCGCAGGCACATCAGGCCGATGATGTCGCAGGAATCGGTGTGCATGTTCATGTGGCCGCCGTCCTGGTAGGCGCGCGCCACTTCGCCGTAGCCTTCGAGGTTCAGCACGTGACCCAGCAGTTCGCCCCGGTGGGACTGGGAGATCGGCACGCCCAGGTGCACCGAAAGGCCGAAATAGATCTGGGCCATTTCATCGGCGCTGTACTCGGTGCGCGGCAGGCCGCGCAGCATGGCGAATCCCTTGCCGCGATAGATCTGCTCGGCAACCGCCGCCAGCTTGCGCGCCACCCGGTCCAGCGGGAAGTCCTGGCGGCGCAAGGGCAGGGTCCGCTCCCCGCCTCGTGCATTCAGGGCCGCAAGCGCGCGGCCGATTTCGTCGATATCGGCCTCGTCCAGGTGGAACAGGCAGCTTTCGGTCCAATCGATCTGCGGGCCGCGCCAGGAAGCGGGCGCGCCCGTAGGAGGCAGGAGGTGGCGAGTGGCAGTGGACATGGTCGTCGGACGGGAAAGAGTTGGAATCGCCCCGGGGCGTACTGGCCCCGGACGATTCAGTGTGCCCGATCGTCCCTGATATCTCTAATTCTTTTCAATGGCACTGCTGATACGTGCGATGTCTCAGCCGTCATCGCCTCCCATCAGGCTTCGCCCATGAAAAAACCCCGACCGTAACCGATCGGGGTTTCTTCAGACAGCAGCGCGTAGGGGGGACCCTATTCAGCAGCGGTTTCCTCGGCGGCGGCACCACCGGGCTTGGCGATGGCGGTCGCGATGACCGTATCGCTGCCAGCCGGGAACGTCACGCCCTTGGGCGCCTTGACGTCGGACAGGTGGATGGATGCGCCGGCGATGATGTTGCCCAGGTCCACTTCGATGAACTGGGGCAGGTCGTTCGGCAGGCAGGTCACTTCGATTTCGGTCAACACGTGGTTGATGATCGCGCCGCTGAGCTTGACGGCGGGCGACGACTCGGCGTTGACGAAGTGCAGCGGCACCTTGGTGTGCAGGGCCTGGCCGGCGGCGACGCGCTGGAAGTCCACGTGCAGCACTTGCTGCTTGTAGGGGTGCCATTGAACGGCGCGCAGCAGGACTTGCGAGCCCTTGCCGTCGAGCTGCATGCTCAGGATGGACGAGTGGAACTCTTCCTTGCGCAGGGCATGGTAGATCTCGTTGTGATCGAGTTCGATCGACAGGGGCGCTGCGTCGCCGCCATAGACGATGGCGGGTACACGGCCGGCGCGGCGCAGGCGGCGGCTCGCACTCGAACCCTGGACGCTACGCGAAGTGGCGTTGAATTGCATGGTTTTCTCCAAAATGCGGCGGGCGACATGCCCGCTCACGGTGCACGGAACGCGACCATCGCATTCCGTCCGGCAGCGCCGCGACCAGCGCTTCCGGCTCGCCCCGCCGCCCTGCGCGATGCAGGCCGGCGGGAGCAGAACTTATTCGACGAACAGCGAGCTGACCGAGTCGGCCCGCGAAATGCGCAGCATGGTTTCACCGATCAGGGCCGCGCACGACAACTGGCGGATGCGGCTGCAGTCCCGGACCTCGTCGCTGGCGGGGATGGTGTCGGTGACGACCAGCTCGTCCAGGTCGGATTCGGCAATGCGGCCCACCGCGCCGCCCGACAGCACGGCGTGCGTGCAATAGGCGTAGACGGCCAGCGCGCCGCGCTGCTTGAGGACCTGGGCGGCCTTGCACAGCGTGCCGGCGGTATCGACCATGTCGTCCATGATGATGCAGGTGCGGCCTTCGACGTCGCCGATGATGTTCATCACCTCGGACACGTTGGCGCGCGGACGGCGCTTGTCGATGATGGCCAGGTCGACCTCGAGGCGCTTGGCCAGCGCGCGGGCGCGGACCACGCCGCCCACGTCGGGCGAGACCACCATCAGGTTGGACAGGTTGCGTTTCCAGATGTCGCTGAGCAATATCGGCGCGGCGTAGATGTTGTCCACGGGGATGTCGAAGAACCCCTGGATCTGGTCCGCGTGCAGGTCCATGGTCAGGATGCGGTCCACGCCCACGACCTGCAGCATGTTCGCCACGACCTTGGCCGAGATCGCCACGCGCGCCGAACGCGGGCGGCGATCCTGCCGGGCGTAGCCGAAATACGGCATCGCGGCGGTGATGCGACCGGCGGAGGCCCGGCGCAGCGCATCGACCATGACCATGATTTCCATCAGGTTGTCGTTGGTCGGTGCACAGGTGGGCTGGAGGACGAAGACGTCTTTACCACGGACGTTCTCGTTGATTTCCACCATGACTTCGCCGTCGGAGAACCGACCGACGCTCATCTTGCCCAGTGGTATGCCGAGGTGACTCGCGACGTCCGCCGCCAGCTTGGGGTTGGCAGTCCCCGTGAAAATCATGAAGCTTTCTTGCGCCATGACGCATTGCCCGTGGCTGTGGCCCGGTGACCTGTAACCGAGGCCGATCGACAAAACAACAAAGCTGTTGATCCTGCGAAACGCTGACAGGCATCAACAGCTTTTAGGTCAAAGACTTTGGCTGGGGAGGAAGGACTCGAACCCTCGCATGCCGGAATCAAAATCCGGTGCCTTAACCAACTTGGCGACTCCCCAACTCGTTGCCCCCGCAGGAACTGCGTGAACATCGAAACTTGCTGCGCTGGCGTCCGGCTGCGGCGGATCGCCCTCGATTCGGTGGCCGCTTACGCGGCCCAGTCCAGTAGCGGATGCGCATCGAGTCCGGCACATGCCAGGTTCACTCTCAACGCCGGCAGCCCGCTGGGCTGGACTTGCATTGTAGCGGCGATTCTATCCACCGCGCCATCGGCCTGCGCCTTCGTGTCGCACTCGACAAATAGGCACGCGCCCGACCCGGACATCCTGACCCGCGCACCACCGAGTGCCTGGGCAAGCACCGCCGAAATCCGCCCCACTTCCGAAAAGCGGGCAAAAACGACGTTTTCCAGATCGTTCCTGTAGCTATTTCCGTAGGGATCAAATGTTCCCCGAGGAAAGTCCGCTATTTTGACGCGTGGCGTATCTCTTGTCAATTCGGGTGCGCGAAAAACGTCCGCGGTCGGCACACTGGCGTCCGGCTGCACCACCACGTACCAGCGCTGCGGCAGGTCGATGGCGGTCAGTTCCTCGCCCACGCCCTCGGCGAAGGCGTTGCGGCCGAACACGAACACGGGCACGTCCGCGCCCAGGGGCAGCGCGAGCCTCATCAGCTCATGTCGCGACAGGCCGGTGCCCCACAGGCGGTTCAGGGCCAGCAGCACCGTGGCCGCGTCGCTCGATCCGCCGCCCAGGCCGCCGCCGGCGGGAATCCGCTTCTCCAGGCCGATCTCGGCGCCCTGCCCGCAGCCGGTAGCCTGCCGCAGCGCGCGGGCGGCCCGCACGACCAGGTCGGCGTCCTCGGGCACGCCGGGCAGGTCGTAGGCGCGGACGATACGGCCATCGGGACGGGCGCGGAAATGCAGCGTGTCCTGCAGATCGATGAAACGGAAGGCCGTCTGCAGCAGGTGATAGCCGTCGGGCCGGCGCCCCACCACGTGCAGGAACAGATTGATCTTCGCGGGCGCGGGAACGTCGCGCAATTCGGCAGTCATGGGGGCCAGGGCCTGTTCACGCTGGAAAGGGCCTTGCGGACCCTAGGGATTGATGACCAGGCGCAGGTCCACGTCCTGCCCGCCCTCGTTGCGCGCCATCTGCAGCCGCGTGGGACCCAGCGCGTCGTACTGCCGGGCGGTCACGCGCCAGCCCGCCTGGTCGAACACCAGCGGACGGCCCTGCTCGTCGCGCTCGGCCACCTCGGCGGGCGGCCGCGCCGCCAGGCGGCCGCGCAGCCAATCGCGCAGGCCGGACACGGGGATGTCGCTGCCCAGCACGACCGCCACCAGTTCGTCGGGATCGGCGGCGCGCGTTTCCTTGCCGCTGGATTCCCGCAGCAGCGCTTCGCCCGGCACGGCCTCGACGCGCGCCAGGGTCGCGCCCAGCGGCGAGACGAGATCGAGCGCCAGGCGGCTGCCGTCGTCGCGCCAGGCGAAGCTGCCCTGCACCGCGTTCTGCTTGCCGCCGGCTTCCTCGATCCGCAGCGCGAACCGGCCGACCCGCGACAACGAGCGGCTCTCGTCCGCGCCCTGGGGCGCGGGGATGGGAACCGGCACGGCACAGGCCGCCAGGATCGCGGCCATTGCGCCCGCGGCGGCCGCGCGGGACAGGCGCCGCATGCCGGTCACAGCGTCACGTCGAGGCGCGCCAGGGTGCCCCGCAATGCCGCGTTGGACGGATCCTTGGACTGGACCTCGCGCCACAGCCGGCGCGCGCGGTCCTGCTGGCCCGAGGCCCACAGGACCTCGCCCAGGTGCACGGCGATCTCGGCGTCGGGCCGGATCTCGTAGGCGCGCTCGAGGTAGGACAGCGCCTTGGCGTTGTCGCCCATGCGATAGTGCACCCAGCCCATGCTGTCGATGATGAAGGGATCGTCGGGGGCCAGGTTCATGGCCCGCTCGATCAGCCGCTTGGCCTCGGGCAGCCTGACGTTGCGGTCGGCCAGCGAATAGCCCAGGGCGTTGTACGCATGGGCATGGTCGGGCTTGATCGCGATGATCCGGCGCAGCCGGCTTTCCATGTCGTCGATCCGGTTCTGCTGCTCGTACAGCATGGCCAGGTCGTACATCAGGTCAGGCGCGTCGGGATAGCGCTGGTTGGCCGCCTCGAGCACCTTGACCGCCTCGTCGCGGTCGCCGGCATTGCGCAGGATCTGCGCCTCGGTCAGGGCCACCTGGCTGCCCTCGCGCACGTCGCGCGGGTCGATCAGGCCCAGGATGCGGCGGGCCTCGTCCACGCGGCCCTGCTTGCCGCGCAGGACGGCCTGGCGCAGGCGCGCCGGCAGGGCGGCGTCGGGGTCGTCGACCTTGGCCAGCAGGTCGAAGGCGTCGTCGTAGCGTTGCTGGTCCTCGGCGATCTGCACGCGCAGGAACAGCGCGTTGTCCGCCTCGGGCAGCTGCGCGGCGCCCTTGGCCGTGCGCTGCTCGTGCACGTCCAGG
The DNA here is from genome assembly GCF_029845405.1 of Pigmentiphaga sp. GD03639. Taxonomy (NCBI): domain Bacteria; kingdom Pseudomonadati; phylum Pseudomonadota; class Betaproteobacteria; order Burkholderiales; family Alcaligenaceae; genus Pigmentiphaga; species Pigmentiphaga sp. GD03639. The sequence continues at coordinate 133,309 of NZ_JAOCLR010000011.1, read as the reverse complement.
TACTGCTTGAGATAGCCGTCGGCATCCGATGGGCGCTGCGACTGGTAGGCCAGCACGCCCTGCATGTAGAGGATCTCGAAGTCCTCGGGATTGGCGCGCGCCAGGGCCTGCAATTCGTCGCGCGCGCCGTCGTAGTCCTTCAGCGAGGCCAGCGCACGCGCCAGCAATACGCGCAGGTTGCGCGATTCCGCATGCGTGGCGATGAAGGCTCGCGCCCGCGCCACGGACTGGTCGGGCTCGGTTTCCACGCCCATCTGCAAGGCCAGCATGGCGGCCGCCTCGGAATCGGGCTGGGCGTCGAGCGCCGCGCGCGCCTCCTGCAGCGCGCGCGCCTTGTCGCCCGCCGTCGCGGCGACGCGCGACAGGGCCAGGTGCGCCTCGGGCAGGTTGCGCACATCGGTCAGCGCCTCTTCCAGGATGGACAGCGCCTTGCGCTTGTCATCCAGGCGGGCGACGACGCGGCGGGCATCGACGATGGCCACGGACTTGTCGGGAGCGGCCGCGATGCGGGCCCGCAGCGCCGAGCCCATGCCTTCGACCCGTCCCGCCGCGGCAGCCAGCGACAGCGCGGTCTGCCGCGCCTCGACGTCGGCCGGGTCCAGTTCGGCCCAGGCCTGGGCGGCGTCGAGCGCGCGCACCAGGTCGCCGCCGGCCAGCGCGAACTCGACCGCGCGGCGCGCCAGGCGCGGATCGCGTGTTTTCTCGGCCAGGTCCAGCGTCGTGCTGGTGGCGGGCCCGAAGGCGCCGCGCTGGGCGGCCACTTCCGAGGCGAGCACCTGGAACAGGATCTCGGCCGTCAGGTCGACGTTGGGGAGTGCCCTGGGCCCGATGGCGCGCCCCATGGGGGACAGACTGAGGCCCGGAACCAGCAACTCGTCGGATGCCGGGCGCGCGTCCTGGGCGGACACGGCCGATACGGCCGTCGCCAGCCCGACCCCTGCGGCCGCCAGCTTCAAACGATGAGCGTTAAACAACATGGCACAATTCCTTGGCGTATCGCCGACGCCGTCCATATTCGTTGATGTTAGCACTGCGCTTACCACCCAACGGCCGGTGGCGGCGGGGCGCCGATATGCTGGACCCCATGCCTTACTCATCGGACTGCCGGCCGCGCCAACAGTTCATCGCGCGCAAGCAGCAAACGCCATGCCCGAACTTCCCGAAGTAGAAACCACCCGCCGGGGCATCGCGCCCACGGTGGAAGGACGCGAACTGCGCCGCCTGATCGTGCGCGAGCCCCGGCTGCGATGGCCCGTGCCCGCCGGTCTCGCCGCCCTGGTCGAGGGGCGCCGCGTCCTGGCCACGGGCCGGCGCGGCAAATACCTTTTGATGCAATTCGAGCATGGCTGGCTGATCGTCCACCTGGGCATGTCCGGCTCGCTGCGCCACGTGCATCCGGACGAGGAGCCGCGCAAGCACGACCACGTCGACTGGGTCTTCGACCAGGCGGTCCTGCGCCTGCACGATCCCCGGCGCTTCGGCGCGGTGCTGTGGCACGACGCGGCGGCCGGGCCGGTGGAAAGCCATCCCCTGCTGGCCAGCCTGGGCATCGAGCCCTTCGATGACCGCTTCGACGGCGGCTGGCTGTTCCGCCATACCCGCCGCCGCAGCGCGCCCATCAAGCAGGCGCTGCTGATGGGCGACATCGTCGTCGGGGTGGGCAACATCTACGCGTCGGAAAGCCTGTTCCGCGCCGGCATCCATCCGCGCACCGCCGCCGGGCGCATCTCGGCCGCCCGCTACGAGAAACTGGCCGCCGCGGTGCGCGCTACGCTGGACGACGCCATCCGCGCCGGCGGCAGCTCGCTGCGCGACTACGTGGGCGCGGGCGGCGAATCGGGCTATTTCCAGATCGACGCGCGGGTCTACGACCGGGCGGGCCAGCCCTGCCGGGTGTGCGAGACGCCGATCCGCAGGCTGGTGCAAGGACAACGAGCAACCTATTACTGCCCGAAATGCCAGCGGTAGCGGGCTCCCCTATGGAACACATGACATGATTGCTTTTTCCCGGCGCGTGGCGCAGTGGCAGCGCGAGAACGGACGGCATACGCTGCCCTGGCAGAACACGCAGGACCCCTATCGCATCTGGCTGTCGGAGATCATGCTGCAGCAGACCCAGGTCGCGACGGTGATCCCGTACTACGAACGCTTCCTGGCGAAGTTCCCCACGGTGGCCGACCTGGCCGCCGCCGACGAAGGCGAGGTCATGGCCTTGTGGGCGGGGCTGGGCTATTACACGCGGGCGCGAAACCTGCACGCCTGTGCGCGGCAGGTGGTATCGGACTGGGGCGGGCGCTTCCCTCCCACGGCGGCGGACATCGAGACGCTGCCCGGCATCGGCCGCTCGACGGCGGCGGCGATCGCGGCGTTCGCCTATGGCGAGCGCAGCCCCATCCTGGACGGCAACGTCAAGCGCGTCTTCGCGCGCCACTTCGGCATCGAGGGCGATCCCACCAAGCGTGCGGTGGAACAGCGCATGTGGGCCATCGCCCATGCCGAGGTGCCGGCCGACGGCCCCGACGCGGCCGATGAAATGCGGCGCTATACGCAAGGGCTGATGGACCTGGGCGCCACGCTGTGCACACGCGGCGACCCGGACTGTGGTCGCTGCCCCGTGCGCGAGTCCTGTGTCGCGCTGCGCGAGGCCAGGCAGCACGAACTGCCCACGCCGCGCGAGCGCAAGGCCGTGCCCGAGCGGCATACCGGCATGCTGGTGATAGAGAAAGCGGGCGAGATCCTGTTGCAGCGCCGGCCCTCGCCCGGCATCTGGGGCGGCCTGTGGAGCCTGCCGGAATTCGCCGACGGGGATCCCGCGCAAGCTTGCCGCGTCCTGGGCGTGGCGCCGGCCGAGACCATACGGCTGCCGGTGTTCTCGCACACCTTCACCCACTTCAAGCTGCACATCGAGCCCTGGCACGTACAGGCGGGCTCGCTGGACCTGCGCGAAGGAGACCATCCGCAAGTCTGGCTGCCGTCCGCGGAACTGGCCGACGCGGCGCTGCCCGCGCCGGTGAAGAAACTGCTGGGCGGACTGTTCGGCCACAACGACCTGTTCCGGCCCTGAGGTCGGGAACAGCCCCTAGCTGCGCATCGTCACGCGCATCTGATAACGGTCGGACGGGCCGAGGACATGCTGGTATTCGATGGCCCGGCCATGCTGGTCGAACGCCACGCGCCGCACGTCCACCAGCGCCGACCCGATGGGCACCTGCAGGTCGCGCGCCAGAACCGGATCGGCCAGCGCCGCTCCCGCGGCCGCCTCTATCCTGAAGTAGGGGAAACCGGCCCGCGCCATCAACTCGCTCAATGCATGCCGGGAGAAATCCTCGGGCTGGAGGCGTGCCGCGATGTCCGCCGGCAGCCAGGCCGTGCTGTGCAGGATGGGCAGGCTGCCCCGCGTGCGCAGGCGCACGAGCTTCATCACCCGTTCTCCGGGCGGCAGCATCAAGCCGGTCAGCACCTGGAGCGGCGCCTCCACCTCCTCGAAGGACAGCAGCCGGGGAGTGCTGAGCGCGCGACTTTCCGCGACCTGCGCCATGAAGCCCGACAGCGGCGTCTGCAAGGACACCACCGCCGCCGACTCGGCCACGAAGGTGCCGTCGCCCTGGCGCCGCTCGATCAGCCCCTGCTCCTCCAGTCCCTGCATCGCCCTGCGCACCGTGATGCGCGAGACGGAAAAGAGCCTGCACAGCGCGTCCTCGGTCGGCAGCCGCTCGCCAGGCTGGTAGCGGCCGTTCGCGATGCCGTCCTTGATGACGGCGGAGATCTGGTGATGGAGGGGCGTTCCTAGGCTTCGGCTGAGTTTCTGCATGAGATGGGCGGGCCACGAGGTCATGCCGTGGAAGCACCATTGTGGCATGTCCATCACATGCGCCCCGCTTTGCATGAAATTTGTTATGTTGTCATAATGATTATACGATTTCACCCCAATGGCGAGGAAAAGAGAAGTGCCGACTCCACGTACGCTCTTCGACAAGATCTGGGACGATCACGTGGTCGCCGATCTGGGTGACGGTTTCGCGCTGCTGCATGTCGATCGCCACCTGATCACGGACGCGGGCAGCAAGGCCCTGGTGGACATGCGCCAGCGCGGCCTGGAAATGCGGAATCCGGAACTGGCCTTCGCCTCTCCCGACCATTCCGTCTCTACCCTGCCGGGACGCGCCAGTCCCACCCCACAGGGCGTCCGGCTGCTGGGCGACCTGCGCCGCGAAGCGCAAGCGCGCGGCATCCGGGTGTTCGACGTGGGCAGCGGCTCGCAGGGTATCGTCCACGTCATGGGCCCCGAACAGGGCTTGACGCTGCCGGGAGCCCTGGTAGTGTGCGCCGACAGCCATACCTGCACCCATGGCGGGCTGGGCGCGCTGGGCTTCGGCATCGGCGCCAGCGAATTCGTGCACATCGCCGTCACCCAGACCCTGGTCCAGGCCAAGCCGAGGAACATGCGGATACGCTTCGTCGGCAGGCTTGCGCAGGGCGTCTCGGCCAAGGACATGATTCTGCACGCCGCCGGCGTCGTCGGCACGGCGGGCGGGACCGGCCATGCCATCGAATACGCGGGCGATGCCGTGACCGCGCTGGACGTGGAAGCCCGCCTGACGCTGTGCAATCTCTCGGTCGAACTGGGCGCGAAGATAGGCATGGTCGCCCCCGACGAAAAGACCTACGCCTATCTGCGCGGCAGGCCCTACGCGCCCGCCGGGCAGGACTGGGACGTGGCGGTCGCCTATTGGCGCACGCTGCGCTCCGATGCCGACGCGTGCTTCGACCGCGAGGTGCTGATCGACACGGCCGGCATCGCGCCCCAGGTCACCTGGGGCACCAGCCCCGAGCAGGTGGTGGCGATCGACGGCGTCGTGCCCGACCCCGCCGGCATCGACGACCCCCAGCGCCGGCTATCGGTACAGGCCGCGCTCGACTACATGGGACTGAACCCGGGCCAGCGGATCGCCGGCACGCCCGTCGACCGGGTCTTCATCGGCTCCTGCACCAACGCCCGCCTGTCGGACCTGCGCAGCGCCGCCGCCGTCGTCCGGGGCCGCAAGGTGGCCGCGCGCGTCCAGGCCTGGGTCGTGCCCGGATCCGAACACATCAAGCAGGCCGCCGAGGCCGAGGGCCTGGACGGGATATTCCTCGCCGCCGGCTTCCAATGGCGCGACCCCGGCTGTTCCATGTGCCTGGCCGCCAACGGCGACCTGGCGGCGCGCGGCGAGCGCGTCGTCTCGACATCGAACCGCAACTTCGTGGGCCGCCAGGGCCCGGGCGCGCGCACCCACCTGACCAGCCCGGCCATGGCCGCGGCGGCGGCCGTCGCCGGAGCGATCTGCGATGTCCGCGACTTCAAGGCAACCCCGGCATGACGCCCTTCACCCGCCTGGAATCCGTGGCCGCCCCGCTGCTGCGCGACAACATCGACACCGACCTGATCATCCGGGTCGAACCCCTGTTCAACGGCGTCCCGCGCGGCGAGCTGGGACCCTATTGCTTCGAGTCCCTGCGCTATCGCCCGGACGGCACGGAAGATCCCGATTTCGTCTTCAACCAGCTGGCCACCCGGCAGGCGCGCATCCTGCTGGCCGGCGCCAACTTCGGCTGCGGCAGTTCGCGCGAAGGCGCGGTCTGGGCGCTGCTGGCGCTGGGCGTGCGCTGCGTCATCGCGCCCAGCTTCGGCGACATCTTCTATGGCAACTGCTTCCAGAACGGCCTGCTTCCCGTGCGTCTGCCACGCGCCGACGTCGAGTCGCTGGCGGCGCAGGCGCGCAGCCACCCCGGCGTCCCCATGACCGTGGACCTGCGGCAATGCTTCGTGGCCGGCGCCGACGGCGCGCGCATCGGTTTCGACATCCAGGCCCTGCGCCGCGAGGCCCTGCTCGAAGGGCTCGATCCGATCGCGCAGACCTTGAAGCGCAAACACCTCATCGACGACTTCCAGCGGCACGACGCGTTGCGCCGGCCATGGATACATCACCTTCCCTCCACGCCCAAGGAATCGACATGACGACCCCGTCCTGCTCGCCGGACATCCGTCGCCGCCAGTGGCTGGCCGCGACGGCCACCCTGGCGCTGTCGCCCGCGCTGCGCGCACAGGCCACCTATCCCCAAAAGCCCGTCAGGATGATCGTGCCCATGCCGCCGGGCGGCGCCACCGACGGCATGGCGCGGCTGATCGCGATGAAGCTGGGCGAACGCTGGGGCCAGAGCGTCGTGGTGGAGAACCGCGCCGGCGCGGGCGCCATCATCGGCACCCAGGCCATCGCGCGTGCCGCTCCCGACGGCTATACGTTCGGACTGGTCATCAGCTCGCACACCATCAATCCCGCGCTGCGCAGCACGCTGCCCTACGACACGCTGAAGGACTTCACGCCGCTCACGCAGCTGGGATCGGCGGTGATCGCGCTCGTGGCCCATCCATCGCTGCCCGCCAGCGACGTGCCGGGACTGATCAAGCTCGTGCGCGCCGAACCGGGGCGCCTGGAATACGCTTCGCTGGGCATAGGCACGGCCACCCACGTCGCCGGGGAACTGCTGAAGGTGAAGGCCGGCCTGGACATGCCCCACGTGCCCTACAACGGCAGCGCGCCGGCCTACAACGACCTGCTGCCGGGGCGGGTCAAGCTGGGCTTTGTCATCCTGGAGTCGGCGCTGCCCCACATCCAGTCGGGCAGGCTGAAACTGCTGGCCATCGCCAACGGCCAGCGCAGCTCCGCGCACCCGGACTTCCCGACCATAGGGGAAAGCGTGCCGGGCTACGCGTACGAAAGCATCTTCGGTTTCGTGGCGCCGGCCGGCCTGTCCGCCGACGTCGCGCAGAAACTGTCCGCCGACCTGATCGCGACCATCAAGCGGCCGGACGTCGTGCAGCAGATGAATGCCTGGGGCACCGACGTGGTGGCATCCACGCCGGCGCAGTTCGACGCCTTCATCCGCCAGGAAATCGACAGCACCCGCAGCGTGGCCAAGAGCGCCGGGATCAAGCTGACGGACTGAGGGGCAGGAGGCGGCGCCTAGGCGCCGTGCCCCGCCTGGACGAACTCCCGGGCGATCAGCGCGGCCGCCTCGGACAAACGGCCCAGGCAGGCCCGCTCCATCTCGGGCGTGAGCAGTTCGGCGGGGAACGCGCGCGCCAGGCTGCCTATCACCTTCCTTTCCCCCGGCAGGAAGATCGGCACCGCCACGCCGGCCAGGTTGGGCGTGATCTGGCTGCGGCTGGTGGCGTAGCCGCTGCGCCGGATCGCGGCCAGGGCCCCGCGGAATTCCTCCCAGCTGCGCCCCAGACCCGCCTGAGCGATCTCGTCGGCGCTACGCAGATAGGCCTGCCGGATGCGATGCGGCGTGAAGAACGCCAGCATCGCCAACGAGGCCGCGCCCCGGAACAACGGGAACGGCGTACCCCGCGAGCGCCGCACGGCGATGGTCTCGCCACGGTATTCGAGCGTATCGGGCCCTTCCTTGTAGATGCACAACACCTTGTCGCGATACAGGTTGTGCAGCAGCAGCACGCTGCCCGGCTCGCGTACGGCCGGCAGCACCTTGCGGCCCGCCAGGTACAGCGGATCGGTCAGCACCAGCATGCGTTCGAGTTCGATGATGCGGGGCCCCAGCGCATACATGCCGCCCGAGGACGGCGCCAGCACGCCGGCGTCGCACAGTTCCTTCACGTACCGGTAGGCCGTGGAGCGGGTATGGCCCAGCCTCGACATGACGTCCTCGACGCGCAGCAGCGGATGCTCGACGGACAGCAGTTCCAGCACTTCGAAAGCGCGGGCGAGCGTGGAAGCCGGGCGGGCGTTATCGGATGCGTTCACGGAGCGCTTGGGGGCGGAATGGTGACGCGGATTATACCGGTCATGGCAACACCAACTTATCAATCCTAAATAATGGGATGTTTGACGAATCCTGAATTACGGAATAACCTGAAAAAAACGCTCCGCATCGCGGGGCCCACAAGACCGAAGGAGACAACGGTGGCCGGCAAGATCGAATGCGTCGTCCAAGGGGCCGACATCCTGGGCGAAGTCCCGCTCTGGTGCGACCGCAGCCAGCGCCTGTGGTGGGTGGACGTGCGGCGGCCCGCCCTGCAATCGTACGAACCCGCCACCGGCCGGCATCGCGCGCAACGGCTGGCGCCCGAACTGCTGGTGGGCAGCATCGCGCTGCGCGAGGCGGGCGGCTTCCTGCTGGCCACCAGCCACGGCCTGTACCTGTACGACCCCGATACCGGCGAACCTCCCCAGCCCCTGCTGAACCCGGAACCCGACCTGCCCGACAACCGCCTGAACGACGGCAAGTGCGACCGCCGCGGCCGCTTCTGGGTGGGCAGCATGCCCGATACCCGCCGCACGCCGGAAGGCAGGCTCTACCGCTTCGACCCCGATCACCGCTGCCACGCCATGCTGGACGACGTCGTGCTGCCCAACTCCATCGCCTGGAGTCCCGACGACCGCACGATGTACTTCGCCGACACGCACCGGCAGGTCATCTGGGCCTTCGACTACGACCTGGACGACGGCGTCATCTCCAATCGCCGCGTCTTCAAGGACTGGACCCACCAGGCAGGGCGCCCCGACGGATCGACAGTGGACGTGGACGGCTGCCTGTGGAACGCGATGGTGGCCACCGGGCAGCTGGTGCGGCTCACGCCCGAAGGCAAGGTGGACCGGGTCATCCAGATGCCGGTCACCAATCCGACCTGCCCCGCCTTCGGCGGCGACCGGCTCGACACCTTGTACGTCACGAGCCATTCGCAACGCATTCCCGAGCTGGCCAGGGAACCGCTCGCCGGCGGACTGTTCGCGCTCGACGTGGGCGTGGGCGGCCTGCCCGAACCACGCTTCCGGGGCTGAACGCGGCACCCCGGCTCCGACATCCGCCCCGCGTCGACCACGACCATGGCGCAGCGCCATGGAGGAGACCTTCATGCAACGAGTTCGAGCCTTGCTGTTCCTGTTGTCGTGTGCCGTCGCGGCCCCATCGCCCGCCGCCGATGTCGTCAAGCTGGTGGTGCCCTTCGCGGCCGGCGGTCCGGTGGACCAGGTCGCGCGCATCATCGCGCCGGGGCTCACCGCGGCGCTGGGCAAGACCGTCGTGGTGGAGAACCGCGGCGGCGCGGGCGGCGTCGTCGGCGCCAACTATGTCGCCAAGTCGCCCGCGGACGGCGGGACGCTGCTGGTGGCGACCTCGGGCTACGTGATGTCGGCGGGCACGATGACGCAACTGCCCTACGACCCGCGCAAGGACCTGGAACCCGTGGCGCTGATCGGCCAGGTCCAGACCCTGATGATCGCCCGCCCCGACCTGGGCGTGCGCACGCTGCGCGAGTTGGTGGACAAGTCCAAGTCCGGGGCGCGCATCAGCTACGGTTCGTCCGGCGTCGGCTCCACCATGCACATAGGCGGCGAGATGGTGAACGTCTACACGGGTTCGCAGATGCTGCACGTCCCGTATCGCGGCGCGGCCCCCGCCATCGCCGACCTGCTGGCCGGGCAGATCGACGCGCTGAACGCCGACGTGACCATCCTCGCACCCTACGTGCGCGAAGGCAAGGTACGCGGCCTGGTGCTGTTCGACACGCAGCGTTCCAAGCAATTGCCCGACGTGCCGACCTCGGTCGAGGCGGGCTATCCCGACCTGCAGATGAGCAACGCCTACGGCATCCTGGCGCCGGCCGGCACCCCGGAGGCCACGCGCCGGCAGCTGGAGCAGGCCATCCTGAAGGTCGCGCGCTCGCCCGAGGTATCGGACAAGCTGGGCGGCATGGGGTTGATCGGCCCCATGGACACGGAGCAATTCAAGGCCAAGCTGGCCAGCGACTTCGACCGCTGGATCCCCTTCCTGAAGAAGACCGGCATCCAGGTCCAGCCCTAGAGGAAACAGAGGAACCCACCGCATGATCGTCGAGCACCGCACCTACACGCTCAAGCACGGCACCATGGACGACTACCTGCAGCGATACCGCACGCACGGCCTGCCCGTGCAGATGCGGCACCTGGGCGGGCTGGTCGGCTTCTACGTAAGCGAGATCGGTCCGCTGAACCAGGTCGTCCACATCTGGGCCTACGCCAGCCTGGCCGAGCGCGAACGGCGCCGCGAGCGGTTGGAGGCGGACCCCGAATGGGCTGCCTTCAGGCAGATGAACCGGGGGTCGTTCGTCGCCCAGGAGGTGAAGATCATGAACGTGGCGCCGTTCTCGCCGCAGCCGGCGTTGCCGGAGGACTAGGGGTGCGCCGCTAGCTCTGCACCAGCGCCCGGTGCCGCTGTATCCCCATCAGGATGCCCGCGGCGCACCCCAGCGTCAGCAGCGCCGTGCCGCCGTAGCTCATGAAAGGCAGCGGCACGCCCACCACGGGCAGGATGCCGCTGACCATGCCCATGTTCACGAAGGCATAGACGAAGAACACCATGGTCAGCGCCCCCGCCAGCAGGCGCGAGAAGACCGACGGGGCATTCGCGGCGATGGTCAACCCGCGGATCAGCAGCAGCAGGTACAGGAACAGCAGCAGCAGGTTGCCGACGAAGCCGAACTCCTCGGCGAAGACGGCGAAGATGAAGTCGGTGGTGCGCTCGGGAATGAAATCGAGGTGGGTCTGGGTTCCCTGCATGTAGCCCTTGCCCAGCATGCCGCCCGAGCCGACGGCGATGGCGGACTGGATGGTGTGGAAGCCCTTGCCCAGCGGATCGGAAGCGGGGTTGAGCAGGGTGCAGACACGGTGTTTCTGGTAGTCGTGCAGCACCACCCAGTCCAGGCCGTCCTCGCACAGGGTGTCCTCCAGCGTGACCAGCGTCCCCAGGCCGATCACGCTGACCAGGGTGATCGGCACCAGCAGGCGGAACGACAGGCCGGCGAAGAACAGCACGAAGAACCCCGCGCCGAACACCAGCAGCGCGGTGCCCAGGTCGGGTTGCAGCACGATCAACGAAAACGGCGTCAACATCAGCACGGCGGCCACGATGAAGTCGCGTACCCGCAGCGTGCCCTGGTGCTTGTGGAAATACCAGGCCAGCATCATCGGCACGGCGATCTTCATCACCTCGGAAGGCTGGATGCGGGTGAAGCCCAGGTTCAGCCAGCGTGTCGCGCCCTTGCTGGTCTCGCCGGCGAATTCCACGCCGAACAGCAGGACCAGCCCGACCAAGTAGACCGGCACGGCCAGCCGCATCAGCGTCTGCGGCGAGAGCTGCGCCAGCAGCCACATCGCCAGCAGCGCGATGCCGTAGTTGCGCAACTGGTCGGCGAAGCGGCCGTCGAAGCCGCCTCCGGCCGAGTACATGGACATCAGTCCGATGCCGGCCAGGGCCATCAGGATCAGCAGCATGGGAGCGTCGAACACCGCGACCGTGCGCAGCAAGACGGTGCGCCAGGTCAGGCGGTTGAACAGGCCCGGTCCATCAATCACCGGAAGCCTCCACAGGTTGGGGTGGCGTGTCGGGCACGGGCCCGCCCGGGCGCTTGCCCAGCAGCCAGAAGTCGAATACCTGGCGCGCCACCGGCGCGGCCACCGTGGCGCCCCAGCCGGCGTTCTCGACGATCAGGGCCACCGCGATGCGCGGGTGGTCCAGCGGCGCGAAGGCCATGAACAAGGCGTGGTCGCGCAACCGCTCGTCGATGCGGTTGGCGTTGTAGCGTTCCCCCGTGCGCAGGCTGTAGACCTGCGCCGTACCGGTCTTGCCCGCCGCGACGTAGGGCGCGCCGGCAAAGGCCCGGGCCGCGGTGCCGCTGCGCGTCACCGAGGCCATGGCCTGCTTGATCATCCTGACGTTCTCGGGCTTGAGCGGGATGCGATAGCTCTCGTGCGGGACGGTCAGGGTCTGTTCGCCGGTGGCGCTGTCCTGCAGGGACTTCACCAGGTGGGGCTTCATGTAGACGCCGTCGTTGGCCAGCACCGAGGTGGCCTGGGCCAGTTGCAGCAGCGTAAAGGCGTTGTAGCCCTGGCCCACGCCGATGGAGATGGTTTCGCCCGCGTACCAGCGCTGTTGCTCGGGCTTGGAATAGGCCCGCCGCTTCCAGGCGGTGGACGGCAGGATGCCGGTCTTCTCGCCGCCCAGGTCGATGCCGGTGATCTGGCCGAAACCGAAGGGCTTCATGAAGTCGTGGATGGCGTCCACGCCCAGGTCGGCGGCCAGCGAATAGAAATAGGTGTCGGACGAGACCTCCAGCGCGCGGCGCATGTCTATCGTGCCGTAGGCCCGTTCCCCGGAGTTGCGGTAGCGCCGGTCGCCGAATTCGAAATAACCGGGGTCGTACATGGTCCCGGTGAAGGTCCGCTTGCCCAGTTCCAGTCCGGCCAGCGCCATGAAGGGCTTGTAGGTGGAGCCGATGGGATAGGTGCCGTACAGCGGCCGGTTGATCAGCGGGCGGTCGGGCGACTCGTTCAGCGCCTTCCAGTTGTCCACGTCGATGCCGTCGACGAACAGGTTGGGATCGAACGACGGGCGGGAGACGAAGGCCAGGATGTCGCCCGTGGACGGTTCGATCGCCACCAGCGCGCCCCGCCGGTTGCCGAACGCCGCCTCGGCGATCTTCTGCAGCTCGATGTCGATGGACAGGATCAGGTTCTTGCCCGAAACCGGCGGCGTGCGCGAAAGCGTCCGCACCGCGCGGCCCGAGGCGGTCACCTCGACCTCCTCGACCCCGGTCTTCCCGTGCAGCACGCTCTCGTAGGATTTTTCCAGGCCTTCCTTGCCTATGTAATCCGTTCCCCGATAGTTGGAAATGGTGCCATCTTCTTCCAACCGGCCGATATCGCGCTGGGAAATCCGCCCTATGTAGCCGACCACATGCGCCGCGGTCTCGCCCTGGGGGTAGTTGCGCAGCAGCCGCGCGCGGATTTCCACGCCCGGGAAACGATAGGCCTGGGCGGCGAAGCGGGCGACCTCCTCGTCGGTCAGGCGGCTGCGGATGGGCAGGCTCTCGAACCGCCGCGACTCGCCCAGCAACTGGCGGAAACGGCGGCGATCGCGGGCGTCGATGTGCACCACCTCGCCCAATTGCTCGATGGTCTCGTCCAGCTTGCCCGCCTTGGACGGGGTGATTTCCAGCGTATAGGCCGAGTAGTTGCGGGCCAGAAGCGCGCCATTGCGGTCCACGACGATGCCCCGATGGGGCGTGATGGGCACGACCGAGATGCGGTTCTGCTCGGCACGGGCGGCATAGGCGTCGTGGTTGGCGACCTGCAGGTACCAGAACCTGGATCCGAGCAGGCCGAAGCAGACGAGAACGAGCCCCACCGCCACCAGCAGGCGCAGGCGGAAATGCTGGAGTTCGCGCTCGGTATTCTTGAGTTCGGTCATGTGCTGCGGAAACCCGGCCCCTGCGGGCCGGACGGTGTTGCGTGGTGCCGGCTGGCCTGGCTTAGATGGGCCTCGTGTCGTCGGGGTCCACCGGCCTGCGCTGGGGGGCTTGCAGGATCCAGCCCGCCAGCGGCCACAACAGGGCCGAGATCACGCTGTTCAGCGCCCACCACCAGCCGGGCCAGGTGCCGTCGAGCCAGCCGCGGATAGAGAATACCGTGAGTTCGGAGACGAAAAAAACCGGCAGCACGTGCAAGGCCTGCAGCCAGGGCGAGAACCACGACAGCCGCCGGTGCATCAGCAGCGCCAGATAGACCATCAAGGTGTAGGACAGCGCGTGCTCGCCCAGGCGGGCCGACCCGTGCACGTCCATCAGGATGCCGAAGACGAAGGCGGTCAACATGCCCACGCGCCGGGGCTCGTGGACGCTCCAGAATACCAGGCAGATCGCCAGCGCGTCGGGGATGCCGCCCACCTGGCCCCAGGGCAGCAGGTTGAGCAGCCAGGCCAGGAACAGCGTGAGCCAGATGAAGCGGGGTTCGACCGGCAAGAGCAGGTGTTCGGTCGGAACCCGGGAACGTGGCAGCGTGGAAGGTGCTTTCAACGGAAGCCCCCCCCTGCGCGCTGACGCGCGCCCCCCAGGGGGCGGCACTGGCGGACCGGCGGAGCCGGATCCGCCGCGCCCTGGATGAGGAAGTGTGCTTTCATCGGCTGGGGGTAGCGCGGGGCGCCATGGATGATGGGGACGACTTGTCCGACAGTTCGCTTTTGGAGGATTCGTCCCCCGGCGCGCCGGGAAGTTCCTGCGGCTTGATGGTCTGCAGCACCAGGAAATGCCGGTAGCGGTCCACGCCGGCCACCGGCTTGCACAGGATGCGCGCGAAGCCGGAACTGGCGTCGCGCTCGACCGATTCGACCGTGGCCACCGGCAGGCCCTCGGGATAGATGCCATCCAGCCCGCTCGTGACCAGGGTGTCGCCCACCTGGATGTCGGCGTCGGACGCCATGAACCGCAGGCCCAGCCGGCCCGGGATCTCGCCGCCGGAGGTGATGCCGCGCAGGCCGTTGCGCAGCACCTGGATGGGAATGGACTGCACCCGGTCGGTCAGCAGCGCGACCTCGGAGGTCATGGGCGAGGTGCGCACCACCTGCCCCACCACGCCGCCGTCGTCGATGACCGGCATGCCGGCGATGATGCCGTAGTGGCTGCCCTTGTCGATGATGAGGCGGCGCGAGAAGGCGTCGCGCGACTCGTACAGCACCTGCACCAGGACGGCGGGCGCCGGAACGCGCTCGCTGGCGCCCAGCAACCGGCGCAGCTGGGCGTTCTCGGAAGCCAGTTGCGCGGCCTGGGCGGTGGACTGCGCCATCTCGATGCGCTGGCGGCGCATCAGCTCGATTTCCTGCTGGACGCTGCTGTTGACCTCGAAGAAATCGGCCACGTAGCGCACGCCGTCGCGAGGCAGCAGCATCACGCGCTGGAACGGATACAGGACGACGCTGACCGCTTCACGCAAGGCATCGAGCGCCCGCATGCGGGTATCGACCACCAGCATGACCAGGGACAGGAACACGAAGAACGCCAGCCGGACCAAGGCCGGCGGCCCTTGCTTGAAAAACGACGGTGGACTGTATTGCATGGAAGTATGTCCAGCGTCCGGCGATGCCGGGACAGGTCCCGAGGAAAAAAGACCGGGGCGAACCGCTTGTCAGCCGCTTCGCCCCGTCGCGATGACAACCACGAGAAAAGATTACTCGTTCGTGAAGATGGCGCCCAGTTTGTCCATGCGCTCGAGCGCCTGGCCGCAGCCGCGCACCACGCAGGTCAGCGGATCCTCGGCCACGATGACGGGTAGGCCGGTTTCTTCCTGCAGCAGGCGGTCCAGGTCGCGCAGCAGCGCGCCGCCGCCAGTCAGCATGATGCCCTTCTCGGTGATGTCGGCGCCGAGCTCGGGCGGGGTCTGCTCCAGCGCGATCTTCACGGCCGAGACGATCTGGTTCAGCGGATCGGTCAGCGCCTCGAGGATTTCGTTGGAGGAAACGGTGAAGCTGCGGGGGATGCCTTCGGACAGGTTGCGGCCCTTGACTTCCATTTCCTTGACCTCGGAGCCGGGGAACGCCGATCCGATGGCCTTCTTGATGAGTTCGGCCGTGGGTTCGCCGATCAGCATGCCGTAGTTGCGGCGGATGTAGTTGACGATGGCCTCGTCGAACTTGTCGCCGCCCACGCGCACCGAGCCCTTGTAGACCATGCCGCCCAGCGAGATCACGGCGACCTCGGTGGTGCCGCCGCCGATGTCCACCACCATCGAGCCGCTGGCGTCGGAAACCGACAGGCCGGCGCCGATGGCCGCGGCCATGGGTTCCTCGATCAGGAACACCTGGCTGGCGCCGGCGCCCAGCGCCGATTCCCGGATCGCCCGGCGCTCGACCTGCGTGGAGCCGCAGGGAACGCAGATGATGATGCGGGGGCTGGGGGCGAACAGGCCCTTGGGGTGGACCATGCGGATGAACTGCTTGAGCATCTGCTCGGTCACGGTGAAGTCGGCGATCACGCCGTCCTTCATGGGGCGGATGGCTTCGATGTTGCCGGGCACGCGGCCCAGCATCTGCTTGGCTTCCTTGCCCACCGCCTGGATCGTTTTCTTGCCGCTGGGCCCGCCTTCCTGGCGGATGGCCACCACCGAGGGTTCGTTCAGCACGATGCCCTTGCTGCGGACGTAGATCAGCGTGTTGGCGGTGCCAAGGTCGATCGCCAGATCATTGGAAAAATAACTGCGCAGGAAACTGAACATCGGGAATCTTTTATGAAGAACGGATGCGGGGTGGGCGGGTCCGGTAAACGCGAAATGATAACTTATAATCCTGCTTCAATACCCTGAAACTGCATCAAAGTTCTGCATTATTCTCGATTCTGCGGTCTTCGAAGCAGTGCTACGACCCACCCGGCCCCGAAGCGCGCCAAAGCCCCGTCCGACGCCGTTTCGCAGCCTTTCCATCACACTGTCATGGCGCTTACCGAAACCGACGTCACGCGCATCGCGCGGCTGGCCCGTCTCGAACTTGCGGGCGACACCCAGGCCCGCGTCCTGAAGGACCTGAACGGCATCTTCGGCCTGATCGAGCAACTGCAGGCGGTCGACACCCAGGGCGTGGAACCGCTCACCCATCCCATCTCGGCCATCGAGGACGTGGCGCTGCGCCTGCGCGAGGACGCCGCCACCGAGCCGGCCACCGCCGAATCGCGCGACGCCCTGCTGGCCAACGCCCCGGCCGTCCAGGACGGCCTGTTCCTGGTGCCCAAGGTCATCGAGTAAGCCCATGCCCCAACCCCTGCACACCGAATTCTCCGGCATCACCGAGCTGCGCAAGGCCCTGGACGAGCGCCGCGTCTCGGCCGTCGAGCTGGCGCAAAGCGCGCTCGAGGCCATCGCCGCCCGCCACGAACTCAATGCCTTCCTGCACGTCGACCCCGAACTGACGCTGGCCCAGGCCCGCGCCGCCGACGCCGCGCTGGCGAACGGCCAGGCCGGTCCGCTGGCCGGCATCCCCATCGCCCACAAGGACGTCTTCGTCACCCGCGGCTGGCGCACCACGGCGGCCAGCGCCATGCTGAAGGACTACGTCAGCCCGTTCGACGCCACCGTGGTCGAACGACTGGCCGCGGCGGGCGCGGTCACCCTGGGCAAGCTCAATTGCGACGAGTTCGCGATGGGTTCGTCCAACGAGAACTCGGCCTACGGCCCGGTCCTCAACCCCTGGGACACCGCGGCCGTGCCCGGCGGTTCGTCCGGCGGCTCGGCCGCCGCGGTCGCCGCGGGCCTGGCCGTGGGCGCCACGGCCACCGACACCGGCGGGTCGATCCGGCAGCCGGCCTCGCTGTGCGGCGTCAGCGGCATCAAGCCCACCTACGGCACCGTGTCCCGCTACGGCATGATCGCCTACGGCTCCAGCCTGGACCAGGGCGGCCCAATCGCCCGCCACGCGCGCGACCTGCTGGAACTGCTGGACCCCATCACCGGCTTCGACGAACGGGACTCCACCAGCCTGGAACGCTGCGGCGCCGAGCCCAACGCCCCCGGCCGCGTGCGCGCGGCGTTCGACGCGTTCGCGGCGCGGGCCCAGGGCGACAAGCCGCTGGCCGGCCTGCGCATCGGCATCCCGCGCGAATTCTTCGGCGCCGGGCTGGCCGACGACGTGCGCATGGCCATCGAGACCGCGCTGCAGCAATTCGAGGCGCTGGGCGCCCGGCGGGTGGACATCTCGCTGCCGCGCACGGAACTGTCCATCCCGGCCTACTACGTCATCGCCCCGGCCGAGGCCTCGAGCAACCTCTCGCGCTACGACGGCGTGCGCTACGGCCACCGCGCGGCCCAATACCGCGACCTGGCCGACATGACCAGCCGCTCGCGCGCCGAGGGCTTCGGCCTGGAAGTGCAGCGCCGTATCCTGACGGGTACCTACGTGCTGTCGCACGGCTACTACGACGCCTACTACCTGCAGGCGCAGAAGGTGCGCCGGCTGGTGGCCGACGATTTCCAGAAGGCGCTGCGGGACCAGTGCGACGTGATCGTCGGCCCCGTGTCCCCCACCGTGGCCTGGAACCTGGGCGAGAAGACCGACGATCCGGTGGCCATGTACCTGGCCGACATCTACACGCTCAGCCTGAACCTGGCGGGCCTGCCCGGGGTGTCCATCCCCTGCGGCTTCGGCCTGGGTCCGGTGCACGGCCAGCGCCCCGTCGGCCTGCAGATCATCGGCAATTATTTCGACGAGGGCCGGTTGCTCGGCATCGCCGACATCTTCCAACAAGCCACCGATTGGCATGATCGCCGCCCGGGCAGCCTGTGATCCTTCAAGCGGAATGAACGTATGAACTGGGAAGTCGTCATCGGTCTCGAAACGCACGTGCAACTGTCCACGGCGTCCAAGATCTTCTCGGGCAGCAGCACCCGCTTCGGGGCCCCGGCCAACATGCAAGCCAATGCCGTGGACCTGGCGCTGCCGGGCACGCTGCCGGTCATGAACCGGGGCGCGGTCGAACGCGCCATCAAGCTGGGCCTGGCGCTGGGCTCGCACATCGCGCCGCGCTCGATCTTCGCGCGCAAGAACTACTTCTATCCCGACCTGCCCAAGAACTACCAGATCAGCCAGTACGAGATCCCGGTCGTGCAGGGCGGCTCGCTCACCTTCTTCGTGGGCGAGCGGGAAATGACCATCAACCTGACCCGGGCCCACCTGGAAGAAGACGCGGGCAAGTCGCTGCACGACGACTTCGCCGGCCCCCACGGCGAAAAGTCCACCGGCATCGACCTGAACCGCGCCGGCACCCCGCTGTTGGAAGTCGTGTCCGAGCCCGAGATGCGTTCTGCCGAGGAAGCCGTGGCCTACGCCAAGGCGCTGCACGCGCTGGTGGTCTGGCTGGGCATCTGCGACGGCAACATGCAGGAAGGCTCGTTCCGCATCGACGCCAACGTGTCCGTGCGCCCCGTGGGCCAGAAGGAATTCGGCACCCGCACCGAGACCAAGAACGTCAACTCGTTCCGCTTCCTCGAACGCGCCATCCAATACGAAGTGCGGCGCCAGATCGAACTGATCGAGGACGGTGGCAAGGTGGTGCAGGAAACCCGCCTGTACGACCCCGACCGCGACGAGACCCGCAGCATGCGGTCCAAGGAAGACGCGCACGACTACCGCTATTTCCCGGATCCCGACCTGCCGCCGCTGGTCATCGCGCCGGACTGGATCGAGCGCGTGCGCGCCGACATGCCCGAGCTGCCCGCCGCCAAGCGCGCCCGCTTCGAAGCCGACTACGGCCTGCCCGCCTACGACGCCGCCCAGCTCACCGGCAGCCGCGATACCGCCGACTTCTTCGAGGCCACCGCCAAGGCGCTGCCCGCCGGCCAGGCCAAGCTGGCCGCCAACTGGATCATGGGCGAGCTGGCCGCCGCCCTGAACCGCGAGGAAATGGACATCGCCCGGAGCCCCGTCTCCAGCGCCCAGCTGGGCAAGCTGCTGGCGCGCATCGCCGACGGCACGATCTCGAACAAGATCGCCCGCGACGTGTTCGCCGCCATCTGGCAGGGCGAGAACGGCGGCGACGCCGATGCCATCATCGAAGCGCGCGGCCTCAAGCAGATCAGCGATACCGGCGCCATCGGCAAGATGATCGACGACGTGCTGGCCGCCAACCCCGCGATCGTGGCCGAATACCGCGCCGGCAAGGAAAAGGCCTTCAACTCGCTGGTCGGCCAGGTGATGAAGGCCGCCAAGGGCAAGGCCAACCCGCAGCAGGTCAACGAACTGCTGAAACAGAAGCTGGCCTAGGACCCGTCCTCCGCCCGGCGCGTCACCCGGCGCGCTGGTGCCGGTACTCCTGCGTCGCGCCGCCGTAGCCGTAGGCGGCGGCGCGCGCATCGATCACGTGTACGTACGAGCATTCGTGCACGCCTCCCAACAGCTCCTTGAATGCCGCGTAGACCTCGCGGATGAAGCGCGCCTTCTCGGCCTTGGTATTGGTCTCGTCGGTCACGCTGATGTCCAGGTGAAAGGCATTGGCCCCTTGCTCCTCCAGCGATCGGCCGCCGATGAACCACTGGTCCTTCGGGACGTACTGGACCGCGACGGCGATGACCCGCTCTTCCTTGCCCAGGATGGATTGGGTCAGCCGGGTGGCCGCCTGGACGGCTTCCCGGGTCAGGGCCGCCTCGGGCTGGCCGGAAAGATGGATGACGATGTGTGGCATGACAGACTCCTCGTGCAATGGACGAGGCCAGTCTAGGGCGGCCTTTGACATTTGAAAAACGGGATTTTAGGATCTTATCCATCAAACTTTCCGATGGATAGGCATGGACGGCTTCGAGTTCGACCAATTGCGCACCCTGGCCGCCGTGGCCGACGCCGGCAGCCTGACGGCAGCCGCGCCGCGCCTCTTCCTGTCGCAATCGGCCGTCAGCGAACAGATTCGCAAGCTCGAGGACAAGGCCGGCCAGCGCCTGCTGGTGCGCGCCAAGCGCGGCGTCACCCTGACCCCCGCCGGCGACCGCCTGTTGGCCCATGCCCGGCGCCTGCTGGCCTTGAACGAAGAAGCCTACCGCGACCTGCGCGGCGTACCCCTGCTGGGCGAACTGCGCCTGGCCGTCACCGATTACTTCCGCCCGGGAGACATCGCGCCCCTGCTGCGCCGGCTGGGCCAGAACCATCCCGGGGTGCGCCTGCACGTGGCCATCCTGAAAAGCGGCGTCATCGAACAGGCCTATGCGCGCGGCGAGTTCGACGTGGCGATCTCGATGCGCATCGAATCCCGGGGCGCAGGTGGCCGCCGCCCGCCCGCCGGGCTGCGCCTGCGGCGCGAACCGCTGTGCTGGACGGCGGCCGACGGCGCACCGCCGGCGTTCAGCCGTACCGCCCCGCTGCCGCTGGTGGCCCTGCCGGACACCTGCGCCCTGCACCAATACACCGTCGGCCTGCTGGATCGCGCCAAGGTACCCTACCTGCTCGCGCACGTGGCATCGGGCGTGGCCGGCATGCAGCAGGCCGTGGCGGCGGGACTGGGCATCGCCTGCCTGAACGCCTCGTCGCTGGGGCCCGGCATGGCGCGGCTGGCTCCCGGCCGGCGGTTGCCCGCGCTGCCCGACGCCACCTTCCACCTGCTGCCTCCACGCCAGGGCGAGAGCGCCTTCGTCGCCCAGGCTCGCGAGGCCCTGGGCGCGCAATTCTCGCAACCGGTGTACAACAAGACCCTTTCCTTCCCGCTTGCCGCTCCATGACATTGCGCGAACTCTGGCTGATCCGCCACGGACAAAGCACGGCCAACGCCGGGGCGGCCACTTCCGAGGTAGGCTCCAGCCCGCTGACGGCGCTGGGCCGCGAACAGGCCCTGCTTGCCGCCCGCCAGGTCGACCGGCGCCCCGATCTGCTGATCGTCTCGCCCTTCCTGCGGGCGCAGGAAACCGCCGCGCCCATCCTGGAAAAATGGCCCGCCACCCCGATGGAGATCTGGCCCATCCAGGAATTCACCTACCTGTCGGCCCTCAAGTGCGCGGGGCTGAACGTGCACGAGCGCCGGCCCCTGGCCGACGCCTACTGGCGGCGCGCCGACCCCGACTATCGCGACGGCGACGACGCCGAATCGTTTTCCGAGTTCGCAGGCCGCCTGCGCGCCTTCGACGAGCGCGTGCGCACGCTGCGCGGCTTCGTCGTCGCGGTCGGCCACGGCCAGTTCTTCCACGCTTACCAGCTCGCGCTCGCGCTGGGGCTGGAAACCACGCCGCCCTGGATGCGGCGCTTCCGCGAGACGGACCTGGCGTCGCCCATCGAGAATGGGCAGGTCGTGCGGGTGGATCTCGCCGACCGGGCACTCGAAGGATAGAGCGCACTCGCCATTTTGATGACCTGCCACCCGCGACACCAGTCCCTTCGAAGCCGCGGGGCTGACCGTCATCAATCCTTGGAAGTAGCGCCACCATGGCGGCCGAGATCGGGTGTACCGCGATTGGCCGGATTTCCTGGATAGTCCATCCAGTCCCCGGGGGCTGATCGGATCGGCCCACGCTCCTAAGCTGGAACCCTCGTTTCCATCGCACAGGAGTTTTCCATGGCAGACCATTCGATACGCGGCAAGGTCGCGCTGATCGCCGGCGGCGCGAAGAATCTCGGCGGACTGATCGCGCGCGACCTGGCCGCGCAGGGCGCCAAGGCCGTCATCGTCCACTACAACAGCCCGGCGTCCAAGGCGGACGCGGACGCCACCGTGGCCGCGGTCCGCGCCGCGGGCGCCGAGTCGGCGGCCCTGCAGGCCGACCTGACGACGGCCGGTGCGGTGGAAAAACTGTTCGCCGATGCCATCGCCGTGGCCGGACGGCCGGACATCGCCATCAACACCGTGGGCAAGGTGCTGAAGAAGCCCATCGTCGACATCAGCGAAGCCGAGTACGACGAGATGTCGGCGGTCAACGCCAAGTCGGCGTTCTTCTTCCTGAAGGAAGCTGGCCGCCATGTGAACGACAACGGCAAGATCGTGACGCTGGTGACCTCGCTGCTGGGCGCGTTCACGCCGTTCTACGCGGCCTACGAAGGCACCAAGGCGCCGGTGGAGCACTTCACCCGCGCGGCGGCCAAGGAGTTCGGCCAGCGCGGCATCTCGGTGACCGCGGTCGGCCCGGGCCCGATGGACACGCCCTTCTTCTATCCCGCCGAGCAGGCCGAGGCGGTGGCCTACCACAAGACCGCGGCGGCCCTGTCGCCATTCTCGAAGACCGGGCTGACCGACATCCAGGACGTGGTCCCGTTCATCCGCCACCTTGTCAGCGACGGCTGGTGGATCACGGGCCAGACCATCCTCATCAACGGCGGCTACACCACCAAATAGCGGCATCCTGCTCTATGCTTGGGGCATGGATCGCTTCGACCAGTATCGCGTTTTCGTCCAGGTAGCGGAGATGGGCAGCTTCATCAAGGCGGCCCACGCGCTGGAGCTGCCGCGCGCCTCGGTGTCGGCGGCCGTCCAGCAATTGGAGGCACAGGTCGGCGCGCGCCTGCTCCATCGCACGACCCGGCGCGTGTCGCTGACCGCCGACGGCCAGCAGTTGATCGAACGCATACGGCCGCTGCTGGCCGAGGTCGAGGACATCGACCAGTTGTTCCACGCGCGCGAAAAACAGGTGGCCGGGCGGCTGACCGTGGACGTGCCCAGCCGCATCGCGCGCCGCCTGGTCGTGCCCGCGCTGCCCGGCCTGCTGCAGCGCCATCCCCGCCTGCAACTGCTGCTGCGCTCGGGCGACCGCGCCATCGACCTCGTGCGCGAAGGCGTGGACTGCGCGGTGCGCATCGGCGCCCTGCACGACAGCAGCCTGGTCGTTCGTCCGCTGGGCGACATCGCGCTGATCAATTGCGCCAGCCCCGCATACCTGCGCCAGCACGGCGAACCCCGCCATCCCGACGAACTGGCCGATGGCCATTGGGCCGTGGGCTATGCCTCGGCCACCACGGGCCGCGAAACGGCGTGGGAATACCTGGACGCCGCCGGCGAACCGCGGAGCCGGGACGTGCCCAGCCAGGTGGTGGTGAACAATGCCGAGAACTACATCGCCTGCTGCCGGATGGGCCTGGGGCTGATCCAGATCCCGCGTTTCGACGTGCGGCATCTGCTCGATGCCGGCGAACTGGTCGAGGTCATGCCCGGCCTGCGCCCCGCGCCCATGCCGGTCTCCCTGCTGTATCCCCACCGCCGGCAGCGGTCGCGCCGGCTGGCCATGTTCGTGGAATGGTTCGAGGCCCTGATGCGGCCGCACCTGGACGCCTGAGGCCGCCGGAGATTCTTCCCGGTTCTCGGGAGATAAGTTTCTTTCATTATGGCGGCGGCGCGCATCGCGCCCACAATGTGCCGGCACACACCAAGGAGCCGCGCATGACCATCGAACGCCTGAACGAAAACGCCCACATGAGCAAGATCGTGATCCACGACAACCTCGTCTACATGTCGGGGCAGGTCGCGGACGATCCCTCGCAGGACTTCGACGGCCAGTTGCGCCAGATCCTGGCCAAGCTCGACGCCCAGCTCGAAGGCATAGGCCTGGACCGCAAGCACATCCTGAGCGCCATGGTCTGGATCGACGACTACAAGAAATGGCCCAGGCTCAACGAGATCTGGGACCAGTGGGTGATTCCCGGCCACAAGCCGGTGCGCTCCTGCGTCGAGGCCAAGCTGGCCTTTCCCGAATACGAGGTCGAGATCGCCGTGACCGCGGCGCGCAAGCCGTAGGCCAACGCCCATCCGGGCACACGAGGCGCATCATGATCCCGACCCTTATCCGGCGAGCCTGGCTCGCTCTTCTGTTCGCGGTGGCGGCTACGGTTCAAGCAGCTGGGCTATGACCCGTTCACCGACCTCGCGCCGGTGGCCAAGCTGCCGACCTGGGAACTGGGGCTGGTCGTGCCGGCCTCGTCCCCGGTGCGCAGCCTGCAGGACTTCCTGGCCTGGGCCAAGGCCCATCCCACGGCGGCCTTCTACGGCACGCCGTCGGCCGGCAGCATCCAGCATTTCCTGGGCGTCTCGCTGTCGCAGACCACCGGCGTGCGGATGGAACACATCGGATACAAGGGCGCCGCCGAGGTCATCACCGCGCTGGTCGGCGCGCAGATCCCGGCGGCGATTCTGAACATCGGCGAGATGCTGAACCTGCAGCAGGCCGGCAAGGTCCGCATCCTGGCCACCTTCGGCTCGCAGCGGGCGGCCGAGCTGCCAGACGTGCCCACCGCGGCGGAACTGGGCCTGCGGATGGATACGGCCCAGGGCTGGGGCGGCATCTATGCGCCGGCGCGCACGCCGGATGCCCGCATCGCCCGGCTCAACGCGGCCATCGTCCGCGCCTTGAAAGAGCCCGACGTGCGCGCGAAGCTGGCCCAGATGGGCATGACCCCGGTGGACAGCACGCCCCGCCAACTGGACGAACAAGGCCGCCGCGAGCTCGAACAATGGCGCCAGGCAGTCCAGGCCTCGGGCTTCAGTGCTGATTAGAGGTTCCCCCCTACGCGCTTCGCGCGCCCCCCAGGGGGCGATGCGGGTGGACCGGCGGAGCCGGATCCACCGCATCCTGGGTTGAGTAGCGTCTGCCGCATGCGACGGATCGCTATGGATAGAGCTCCCCCCTACGCGCTTCGCGCGCCCCCCAGGGGGCGATGCGGGTGGACCGGCGGAGCCGGATCCACCGCATCCTGGGTTGAGTAGCGTCTGTCGCATGCGACGGATCGCTCATGGATGGATGGAATGAGGAAGCAACGATGTTTTCTTTGACTACCCGCTTGGTGCATGGCGCGCCGACCGGCTGTTTGCAGACCGCCCGGGGCTGCTATCCGATCGCGGCATCGGCCCGGGCGCTTGGGATGGACGCGATGCCGGACAGCATCATCGGCCTGTTCCGCGACTGGGCCGCCCACCAGCCGGGGCTGGCGCGCATCGCAGGCGCCGAAGGCGAGCTGCGCGCGCTGGCCGTGCCGGCCGACGCCCCCGAGCTGGCGCCGCTGCAATATCCCGGCAAGGTCCTGTGCGCCGGCGCCAACTACTACGACCACCTGGCCGAGATGAAGGTACCGGACGCGCACGACAAATCCGCGCAGCGGCTGTTCTTTTTCTTCAAGCCGGCGCGGCAGGCGGTGGTGGGTCCCGGCGCCACCGTGCGCATTCCGCGCGGCTGCCGGTCCTTCGACTGGGAGATCGAACTGGCGCTGGTGATCGGCCGCGAGGCCCGCGCGATCGCTGCCGGGGACTGGCGCGAGCACGTCGCGGCCTATTGCGTGGCGATCGATTTTTCCGCCCGCGACCTGAACCGCGCGCCCGAGACCTTCTACAAATTCGACTGGGTCGCGGGCAAGGCGCATGACACCAGTTGCCCGCTCGGCCCGCTGGTGCCGGCCGCCTTCGTTGCCGACCCGCACGACCTGGCCATGCGCCTGGACGTCAACGGCGACGTCCGGCAGGATGCGCGCACCTCGGGCATGATCTTCGACATCGGCGAGCAACTGGCGACGCTGTCGCGCATCATGACGCTGGAACCCGGCGACGTGGTGCTGACCGGCACCCCGGCGGGCGTGGGCGCCGCGCGCCGCAGCTTTCTTGCCGCGGGCGACGTGGTCAGCGCCCGGATCGAGTCCCTCGGCGCCCTGCGGGTGGAGATCCAGCCGCCGCCTGCCTGACGGGACGCTGGCGGGCCGCGGCTTCCCGCGCCCGCGCCTCCAGCCCCGCGATCTCGTGCACCACGTCCAGGAAATGGCCGACCGCCGGCGAGACCGGACGATGGGCATGGGTGATGACGCCCACGGGCGGAATCGTCAACGGCAGCGCGAAGGGCAGGATGGCGAACAGCCCCTGGTCGCGGTAGTGGGCCGCCACGCGCCCCGGCACGACGGCCAGCATGGCCGACTTCTGGATCACGGCCTGGCTGAGCAGCAGCGACGCGGTCTCCACGCGCGGCCGGGGCACGGGCACGCCGGCCTTCACGAACATCTGCTCGAACTGGGGCCGCATGGGCGCGAACTCGGTGGGCAGTATCCACTGCGACGCGGCCAGCTCGGGCAGGTCCAGGCGCCGTCGGCGCGCCCAGGGATGGCCGCTGCGCACGACCACGCAGACGGGCTCGTCATACAACAGCTCGCTTCGGAACGCCGGATCCTGGGTGGCCGCGGTCAGGCGGCCCAGCACCACGTCCAGTTCCTGGCGCGCCAGCGCCGGCAGCAGCACTTCGTTGCTGCCTTCGGTGGCCAGCACCACCACGTCCGGCCAGCGCTCGTGCAGCCGGTCCAGCGCCGTGCCCAGCAGCACCGACACCGCCGCCGGAAACACGCCCACCCGCACGCGGCCATGCGCGCCTTCGCGTATCAGCTGGACCTCGGTCAAGGAATCGCCCACGCTGCGCAGGATGCTGCGGGCCCACCGTATGGCCGCGTCACCACCCGGCGTGGGCCGCAACCCGCTGGACGAACGGGTGAACAACTGCGTGCCGTAGATGTCCTCGGCATCGCGCAGCAGCTTGCTGGCGGCGGGCTGCGTCATGCTGAGCCGCGCCGCGGCCTTGTGGATGCTGCCCGTGTTGTCCAGCACGTCGAGCAGTTCCAGGTGCCGCAGCCGCAACCGGCCCCGCACGCGGTTGTCCAGCCGGATGTCCATGTTGCTCCCCCCGTCCCTCGTGCGCGGCCCGGCGGGCGCGTTCATGGCTCTTCCCCGTACACGGTGTCGCACCAGGACGCCGATGCGCCCAGCGCCGCCGACAGCCTGCGGCCATGGACCATCAGCAGGTCCCGATGCCCCGCGCCCTCCGGTTCCACCCGCTGCGCCAGGCCGGACAGCGTCAGCGCCCCCGCGAACGCGTCCTGGTCGCCGAACACCGGCACCGACCATGACGTGACGAACTGGTGGTAGAGGCCGCTCGAATGCGTGGGCAGGTCGTCGGGCAGCGCGATCCGCCGGTCGCCCACGACCCAGACATGGAAGACCTGGCCGGTCGCGCTGTCGTCGAAAGGCAGCAGGCTGCCGGCCGTGAGCTGGTCATGCATGCCCTCGTTCGGCTGGATGCGGAACAGGCACAGGCGCTGGCCTTCGCTGGCCACGTAGTAGGACGCGGTTTCCCCGCTTGCCCGCGACAACTCGCGCAACTGCGGCACGACGATGTCGGCCAGGCGGAAACTGCGCTCGCACACCCTGCCCAGGTACAGCACCCGCGGGCCCAGCGAATAGCGGCCGTCGGCATGGCGCACCACGTAGCGCGTGCGCACCAGCGAATTCAGCAGACGATAGATGGTGGTCTTGTGCAGCGGCAGGCGCGCGGCGAAATCGGCCAGGCTGAGACGGTCGGCGTCCAGCCGGAAACAGTCCAGGACGGCCATGGCCCGCTCCACGGCGGTCACGCCTTCGTTGCTCATGCGGCTTTCCTTGATGCAGGTTCGGCATCGTACCGATCAATCGTTGTATAGCGTACAACAAAATTGTATGGATTAAAGTCCCATCGAGCGGCCCGGCCCGTGCCGCAGTTCTTCCCAGGAGTTCGCATGACATCCGCCTTCGACCATCCCGACTGGCTGGCCTCCTCCCTGCTGGCCGACGTCGGCGCCTACGCGCTGTCCGCGCGCATCAAGCCGCTGGATTCGGCCTGGCGGCTCTGGGGTCCGGCCCTGCCGGTGTCCGTCCCTCCCGGCGACAACCTTGCCATCCACCATGCGCTGACCCTCTGCCGGGCCGGCGAGGTGCTGGTGATCGATGCCCAGGCCTATCTGGAACGCGCCGTCATGGGCGGCATCATGACCACCCAGTCCAAGGCCGCCGGCCTGGCCGGCGTCGTCATCGACGGCGCCATCCGCGACAGCCTGGAACTGGCCGGACTGGGCCTGCCCGTCTTCGCGGCGGGAACGCACCCGGCGGGCCCCTCGAAGAAGGGCGACGGCAGCGTGCTGCACCCCATCGTCTGCGCCGGCGCCCCCGTGCGCGCCGGCGACTGGATCCACGGCGACTGCGACGGCGTCGTGGTCGTGCCGCTGGAACGCAAGGACGAACTGCTGGCCGCCGCGCACGCGAAGTACCTGCGCGAGCAGGAACGCATGGCCGCCATCGCCCGCGGCGATCTCAAGCCCGCCTGGCTGGACGCGGACCTGGCCCGCGCCGCCATCGCGGTGGGCCCCCGTTAGCGCGCATGCCGCGCGCCTATCCCATAACGAACCGGAGACGACTCATGTATCGACGCCCCCTCCTGGCCGGCGCCCTCGCGGCCCTGGCCCTGTGCGCCGCGCCCACCGCCGGCGCGCAATCCTATCCCGCCAAGTCCCTGCGCTTCGTCGTGCCGTTCGCCGCGGGCGGCCCGGCCGACGTGGTCGCGCGCGAAGTCGCGACCAGACTCGGCCAGCAACTGGGCCAGACCATCGTGGTGGAAAACATGGGCGGCGGCCACGGCGTCCCGGCCATGAACGCCGTCGGCCGCGCGGCCCCCGACGGCTATACGCTGCTGATGGCGGCCTCGGGCAACGTCACCATCCAGCCCCTGACCATGCGCAGCAGCGCCGAGGCGATGAAGCGCCTGGTGCCGGTCGGCATGGTGTCCAGCAGCCCCCACGTGCTGGTGGCGACGACGAAGATTCCCGTCACCAACGTGCAGGAACTGATCGACTACGCCCGCCGGCATCCCGGCAAGGTGAACTTCGGCTCGGCCGGCACCGGGGGCGTGGCGCACCTGGGCATGGAACTCTTCAAGGCGCTGAGCCGCACCCAGATCGAGCACATCCCCTACAAGGGCACCTCGCAGGTCATGGTGGACCTGGCCTCGGGCGAGGTCCAGGCCCTGTTCAGCAGCATGCCTTCGCTGAAGGCGCTGATCGACAAGGGTTCGATCCGGGCGCTGGGGCTGACGGCTCCCAGCAAGGCGTCGGACACCGCCAGCCTGCCATTGATCTCGGCCACGCTGCCCGGCATGGAATACACCACCTGGTACGGCCTGTACGCGCCCACGGGCACGCCGCAGCCCGTCATCGACAAGCTCAATGCCGAACTGCGCAAGACGCTGACCGACCCCGCGCTGGTCGCCCGCATGCGGGAACAGAGCGTGGACCTGATCGCCAGCACTCCTGCCGAACTGGACGCCCGCACCAAGCAGGACACCGAGAAATGGGGCCGGCTGATCAAGGAAGAGAACCTGAAGATCGACTGAGCTCCCCCGGCTTCCCCCCGACGCCCGCGACCGGCTTGCCCGGTTCCGGGCGTTTTTTGCCCTCTTTTATAAATCAAAACATAAATGATAGTGAGAATTAATCTTGATTAAAATCTGTATTTGCTCAAGAATCTCGGCTTCGTTCGTCTACGCCCTAGCGGCCCGGTTGGTTTCATGTCCCGTCCGTCCTCCCCACGCTCCACGCCGTCCCGGCTGCGCCGGGCGCTCCATCTCGCGCTGAGCGCGCCCCTGGCCACGGCCGCCGTCGCCGTGGCGCAGGAGGCCCACACCCTGGCCCCCGTCGTCGTCACCGGCACCCGCACCGAAAAGACGCTGGACGACACCCCCATCCGCACCGAAGTCGTCACCCGCGAGGAAATCGAGCGCACCCACGCCCGTACGCTGACCCAGGCGCTGGAGAACATCCCCGGCCTGCAGTTGCGGGAGATCCACGGCAAGTCGGGCTACGAGTTGTCGCTGCAGGGCCTGAGCAGCGACCAGGTGCTGGTGCTGATCGACGGCCTGCCGATCTCGGCCAGCACCGGCTCCACGGTGGACCTGAGCCAGTACCTGCTGACCGACGTCGACCACATCGAGGTGGTCAAGGGCGCCACCTCGGCGCAATACGGCAGCTCGGCCATGGGCGGCGTCATCAACGTCATCACCCGCCCCGCGCAGCCCGGCCTGTCGGGCACGGCCACGCTGGATGCCGGCAGCTACGGCAGCCAGAACAGCAAGGGCGGCTCGTGGCGGCCGGCCAACCGGCACGGCCAGTTCTCCATCCAGGGCGGCAACGAACAACTGCGCGGCCGCATCGCGGCCGACGTGCTGGACGACGACGGCTTCGGCATCAACCCCGACGCCTGGAGCCGCCAGGGCGACGAGATCCGCCGCCAGCAGTATTCGGCGCGCGTGGACTGGCTGCCCGGTGCCCGCCAGCGCTACTTCGTGGACGGCAGCATCTACCGCGAGGACGACACCCAGCGCTACACCACCTTCGTGCCGCCCAATCTGCTGCCGCAGCGCAAGACCGAAACCATCGAACGCAAGCGCCTCACCGGCGGCGGCCAGTGGGAACTGGGCAACGGCACCAGGCTGCAATTGAAGGGCGTGGGCGAACGCTACGACAGCACTTCCCAGGCCTACTCCAACGAATTCGCGACCACGCGCCGCACCGCCAGGCAGGAAATGGGGCACCTGACCGCGCAGGTGGACCTGCCGGCCTGGCGCAACCAATTGTGGCAATTCGGCGCCGACTACCACTACGAAGACCTCAAGCAGGACAACAACGGCGTTTCCGAATTCGTGCGCAGCGGCTCGGTCGACCGTTCCAGCAAGGAAGTCTTCGCCCAGAACGACATCATCTTCAACGACACCTGGGAACTGCTGCTGGGCGCCCGCTACCAGGACGACTCCGACTTCGGCGGCCACTTCGCGCCCAAGGCCAGCCTGCGCGGCAAGCTGCTCAACACCCAGGACTGGAGCGGCGTGCTGCGGGCAAGTTTCGGCCAGGGCTATCGCGTGCCCAACCTGAAGGAACGCTACTACCTGTTCGACCACAGCGCCCTGGGCTACATGGTGCTGGGCAATCCCGACCTGAAGCCCGAGGCGTCCAACAGCTTCCAGCTGGGCGGCACCCTGACCTTCCGCCAGGACGTCACGTTCGAGGTCAATGCCTTCATGAACCGGGTGAAGGACCTGATCCAGACGGACATGAGCAACACCACCATCATCGATGGCGTCACGGCCTACACCTACCGCAACATCGCGCGCGCCCGCACCCAGGGCATCGAGACCGGCCTGCGCTGGCAGGCCACGCCCGCCCTGGCGCTGAACGTCGGCTACACCTTCACCGACGCCAAGAACCTGGACACCGGCGGCGAACTGACCCGGCGGCCGCGCCACATCGGCCGTATCGGCGCCGACTGGCGCGCCCTGCCCGACACCACGGTATCCGTGCGCACCCGCATCCAGAGCAGCGAACTGATCTCGTCCGACGACGTCGCGCAGTCCAACGGCGGCTCGGGCGGCGGCGGCCGCTCGCCGGGCTGGACCACGCTGGACCTGATGGTCAACCAGAAGATCGGCCGCCAGCTCACGGTGTTCGCCGGCATCAACAACCTGTTCGACCGCCAGCGCGACTTCTCCAACCCAACCGATTTCGGCCCGCTGCGAGGCCGCTTCGTCTACGTCGGGGCGCGCTACGCCTTCGGCTCGACCCAATAACCTTTTCCTAGGGGGGAACCCACCATGCAATCCAGATCCTTGTTCACGCTCGGCGCCCTGTGCGCCGCCCTGGCGCTCGCGGGCTGCGGCGGCGGTGGCGACGGCGGCAACAATGGCGGCGGGGACGGCGGCGGCACGACGCCCACGCCCACCAACAAGTTCACGCAAAGCGGCGAATGGACATTCACGCTGCCCGCGGCCGGCGCCTCGGTCTGCTATGACTTCGACACCAAGGCGGCCGTCGCCAGCTGCTCCGGCAATACCTGGGACCTGAAACTGACCAGCAGCGGCCTGACCGGCACGCTGTGGACCAACAGCGGCACCAGCGGAACCGGATCGGGCGGCGCCTTCGGCGGACCGTTCGAACACACCTGGACCGAACTGAAGACCTATCAAAGCGCCACGACGGACCCCGCCAGCGGCGCGGCCCTTCCCGCCACCGTCTACGCCGCGGATGCCGCGGCCAGCGTGTTCACCGGCACCAACGACATCCGCGCCGCCGCGTTCGAATACGGGGTGACCGGCAGCTCCACCGACCACAGTCTCTACCCCAACTTCCGCGTCTTCCTGATCACCGCCAACAGCGCCGCGGTGGTCGGATCGACCACCACGCCGGTCACCACCGGCGATGGCGTGTTCGCCCTGCAGGTCACCGGCTACTATGGCGGCCCGGGCGGCACGACCTCCGGCCACATCTCGTTCCGCTGGGTCACCCGGACAGCCGCCCCCGTCATCCAGACCGCCACGGTCGACGCCACCAGCGGCTGGGTCTACTACGACCTGGTCAACAAACGTACCGTGGACGAGAGCGGCGCATGGCACATCGCCTTCAACCGCTACAACGTCAAGCTGAACGGCGGATCCTCGGGCACCGGCACCGTCGCCGGCTTCCTCGGCAAGACCCCGGCCGGCTTCTACGACTCCACCGGCAAGCCCATTGCCGCCAAGTTCACCAGCACGACCAGCATCTCGGACACCGAAGCCGAACTGACCGCCGCCGACCTGGCCACCCCGGCCCGGACCTCCGCGTGGGTCAAGGACAGCAACTCGTCGGCACTGAACCCCGCCGTGCAAGGCTCCTACCCCAATCCGCTGAGCTATGGCTGGTACACCTACTACCCCACCGCGGCCGCCGCCAAGAACGCCGGGCTGCCGGAAGTCGCCCACATCATCAGCGCCAACCCGGCCAACGGCACCTTGATCCGCAACGGCGAAGGCAGCAGCTACACGCGCCTGCACCTGACCGGCATCAGCTACGCCGATCCGCAGGACGCCAACAGCACCCAGACGTGGACCTTCGCCTACGATCTCCAGCCAGCCGCTGACTGATTAATTTTGGAGCGGTTGTACCTTCACCGCTGTCCCACGGGACAGCGGTTTTTTTTCGTCGCGAAAGCGCCATGCACGTGAAATTCAACATGACATTCTTGGCATAGGAAGAACGAGTCCAGCCGTCAAGATACCTCTCTCTTTTCCGTAGAGACTGCAAAGCCTATCGAGCCACGCCAGCGCCTCGAAGCGGCAGAGCCCGGCGATCACCCCGGCCTCCATCAATAACCTTCTAGGTTAAAATTCTTGTGGAAAAGAGAACCCCTCATTGCAAGCTGTCTTGGGTCAGAGCGCTAATCCAAGCAGGGCAGGTTCGGACAACAGCCTCGGCACTCGCGGGTGGTGCCTCGCTGGGCCTGGACTTCGACGGAATAATCAATGTAATCACGGCACTGACGCCCCAGGATTTCCATAAAGCATGACTACACATGCCAACCATCGCATCTGGCAAGACGTTTACCGGCCCAAGACGGCGGTTGGTCAGGTCTACCTGAAATTGACGATCATTCAGGACGTTCTCATTGTGTCCTTCAAGGAACTGTGATCATGCGATGCCCCATTTGCGCAGCGGCCAAGCTGGTACATGACACCCGCGACCTTTCATACAGCTACAAGGGAGAAACCACTTCCATCCCGGCTGTAAGTGGCGACTATTGTCCAGCCTGCGGGGAGAGCGTGCTTGATACCGTCGAATCGGAACGCGTGAGCGCAGCCATGCTGACGTTCAATCGCCAGGTCAATGCAAAGTGGGTTGATCCCGATTTCATAGCCAACGTGCGCAAGAAGCTGGCGCTTGACCAACGCGAAGCAGCCGAGATTTTCGGCGGCGGCGTCAACGCTTTCTCGCGCTACGAGACCGGCAAGACCAAACCTCCGCTGGCGCTGATCAAACTGCTCAAGGTACTGAACCGCCATCCCGAGTTGCTGGACGAGGTCAGGGCTGTTTAGGAAGCCGAATAGCCCCCCAGCCGACCGCCCGTCTGATAATATTTCCCGCGCCGTCGCAAGCCTCTCCCCACCCTCCCACCCACCGGAGAAACCCTCATGCGTAAGCTCATCGGCCTGTTGAGCCTCGTCCTGCTGTTGGCTGCATGTTCCGAAAAAAGCGGCGACAAGGAGATCAAGGTAGCGGTATCGCCAGCCTCCCCGCCCAACCTGTTCGAGGAGAACGGCACCACCAAGGGCCTGGACCTCGATATCTTCGAGAGCTACTGCAAGGCCCGGGGCTGCAAGCTCAAGATCACGGCCTACGACTGGCAGGGCATGCTGGGCGCGGTGGTCAGCAAGCAGGCCGACGTGGCGTTCTCCGGCATCTCCATCACCAAGCAGCGCGAAGAGGTCATGGATTTCTCCAAGCCCTACATGGAGAACACCTGGAACCTGGTCAGCCTGAAGAGCCGCAACATCAAGTTCGACGACCTGGCCGAGATGAAGAAGTACAGCGTCGGCTATCCGCGCGGCATGGCCTACAGCGACTTCATCAAGAACGACCTGACGCCCAAGGGGGTCTACACGCTCGACAAGGTCAAGATGTACCCGTCCTATAACGAGGTGCTGTCCGACCTGCAGAACGGCAACCTGGACCTCGCCTTCCTGGACGGCACCGTGGCCTCGGTCTACCGCAAGAAGCTGCCCATCCAGGACAGCTACGTCTTCACCGGCTTCGACCGCTTCGGCTTCGCCTTCCCCAAAGGCTCCAAGCTGCGCGAGGACTTCGACAACTACATGGCGAACGAACTGAAGCCCGAAGGCGTGCAGGCCATCATCAACAAATGGATGCAGTAGTCGTCCCCCCCGTACGCCCTTCGGGCGCCCCCCAGGGGGCGATGCGGGTGGACCGGCGGAGCCGGATCCACCGCATCCTGGGTCTAGTGCCGCTGTCTTGGGTTGGTGCGGTGGAGCGTTGCCCCATAGGTACGGTATAGCGCGATGGATATCGCGCGGATATTCGGACTGCTGGGGACGGGGGTTGGATATACGGTCCTGGTGACGCTGGCTTGCAGCGCCACCGGCGTGATCGTCGGGCTGGCGATCGCGATCCTGGGTAGGCTGGGGTGGCGGTGGGTGGATGTCCTGCTTGGGGTATTCACCTACGTCTTCCGCGGCATTCCGGTGCTGGTGCTGCTGTTCATCGTGTTCTTCGGGCTGCCCACCATCGGCGTCGGCGTGCCGCCGCTGGTGTCGATGATGCTGAGCCTGGGGCTGATCACCGGCGCCTATCTGGGCGAGGTGTTCCGCGGCGCGCTGGATTCGGTCGAGGCCAGCGAGGTGCTGGCGGCCGAGGCGATGGGCATGAGCCGGGTGCAGATCTTCGCCTACATCGAGCTGCCGCAGATGCTGCGTTTCTCGGTGCCGGGCATGGTCAACGAATTCACCACCGTGCTGAAGTACTCGCCCTTCGGCTACACGGTGGGCATCCCCGAAGTCATGAAACAGGCCATGGCGCTGTCGGCCGCCACGCTGCGCGGCGTGGAGATCTATTTCGCCGTGGGTCTGGTGTACTTCGCGATCTACAAGATACTGGTGACGGCGATCTGGGCGCTGGAGAAGCGCTGCCGCGTGCCGGGCCTGACGGAGCATTGAGAAACGGCCATGGCGCTACTGACAGTCCGTGATCTGAAGATGGCCTACGACGGCCGGACGGTGCTCAACGGCATCGACCTGGACCTGGAGGAGGGCGAACTCAAGGTGGTGATGGGCCCCTCGGGCTGCGGCAAGTCGACCCTGCTGCGCTGCCTGAACCGGCTGGTCACGCCCACTTCCGGACAGATCATCTTCCGGGGCGAGGACGTCACGCGGCCGGATACCGACGTGCGGGCCCTGCGCCAGCGCATCGGCTTCGTGTTCCAGAACTTCGCCCTGTACCGCCACCTGACCGCGCTCGAGAACGTGACGCTGGGCCTGCGCAAGCTGCGCGGCATGGCGACCGCCGCCGCCAACGAACGGGCCATGCACGAGCTGGGCCGCATGAACCTGGCCGAGCACGCGCAGAAATACCCGGCCCAGCTCTCGGGCGGGCAGAAGCAGCGGGTGGCCATCGCGCGGGCGCTGGCGATGGACCCGGCGGTGCTGTTCTTCGACGAGCCCACTTCGGCGCTGGATCCGGTCATGTCGCGCGAGATCATCAACGTCATCAACCAGTTGCGCCGGGACAAGGTGTCGATGCTGTGCGTGACCCACGACCTGGCGCTGGCGCGTGCGGTCCAGGGGCGCGTGCTGTTCCTGGACCAGGGCCAGATCCTGGCCGAGGGCGAAGCGTCGGAACTTTTCGGCGACCATGCCGACCCCCGCATCCGCGCGTTCTTCAACTGAATGGACGGCCTGCTGACCTTCCTCGGGCAAGTCGCGGAGTTCGGGCCGCAGATCCTGCTCGGCCTGGAACACACGCTGTTGCTGGCCGGCATCATCACGGTGACCGGCCTGCTGGGCGGCATCCTGGTGTTCTACCTGACGCTGAGCCCCAGCCGCCTGTGCCGCCGCCTGACCGAAGGCTACATCTCGTTCTTCATCGGCACGCCGCTGATCGCCCTGCTCTTCCTGATGTACTACGGCCTGCCGCAATGGGGGCTGCGCCCCTCGCCGCTAACCGTGGCGATCATCGGCTTCACGATGAACGTGGCGGCCTACAACGCGCGCTATCTGGCCACGGCGTATCGCGGGCTGGACCGGGACGAACTGGAAGCGGCGCGGGCGCAGGGATTCTCGGCGCCGCAGATCTTCCGCCTGATCACGTTGCCGCAGGTGCTGCGGCTGTCGATTCCCGCGCTGTCCAACCAGGTGATCCTGAACCTGAAGGACAGCTCGGTGGCCTTCCTGATCCAGTACACCGAGTTCTTCGCCCAGATCCAGGACATGGCGATTCGCAACTTCCAGTTCTTCAAGGCCTATGTGCTGGCCGGACTGGTCTACCTGGCGCTGGTGTCGGTGATCGTGCTGGCCGCGCGCCAGTTGGAGCGGCGGCTGATCCTGCCGGGGACCCGGCGCTGACCCTCCGGACTATCACAGGCCGTATTGCTTGCCCGGATAGTCCTTCTGTCCCATATCGCGGGCGAGGTCCACGAACGCCCGCATGTATTCGGTCTGTTCGGCCTCGCCATGCCAGTGGACCGCGGCCCAGGACTGAAGGCGCTCCCTCTTGTAGTGGACGGGGATGATCCTGGCATCGCTCCGACGCAGGGTCACCACGGACGACACCAGGGCGATTCCGTGCCCCGCGATGGCCATCTCCACCAGACTGCTGTACGAGCCGCTTTCGAACCGGACATCGGTCAAGCGGTAGCCCCCCCGGCGGCATGCCTGATCGATCAACACCCGGCTTCCGATTCCTCTGATCATCAGCAACAGAGGCTTGTCCTGCAGCTCGGCCAGCTCCAGCGAACGGCGGCGCGCCAAAGGATGGCGGCGATCGACGATGGCGATCAGGTGCATGGGAAACAGCCGCTCTCCCTGCACGCTGTCGGTGGTGGCATAGCGGGTCAAGCCCACGTCCAGTTCGCGCGTCTCCACCTGCGCGATCACGCTTGCCGAATCGACCTCGAAGATCTTCAGCCGAACCTGCGGCCAGCGTTGCGAGTATTCGCGCAACAGGTTGGGCATCATCGTGTCGAACAACATAGGCGTGGCGCCCACCCTCAGCAGCCCCACCGCGCCGTGGGCCATGTCGCGCGCCCGCTCGCTGAACGCCTCGACGTCGCCGAGGATGGCACGCGCCCGGGCGAACAGATCGTGCCCTGCCGGTGTCAACGCAAGGCTGCGGCCCTTGCGGAAAAACAGGGCCACCCCGAGCTCCAGCTCCATGTCGGCGACCTGCCGCGATACCGCGGGCTGGGTCCTGAATAGCCGATTGGCGGCCTGCGTGAAGCTCAGGCATTCCGCCACTTCCGAGAAGACCCGTAGCGACTGAAGGCTGATCTTGGTGTTTTTCATAACATCCATGTTATGCGAAATCGCATTTTTTCTCATTTGACCGGCATATCACGCGGACAACATACTCGCCCCATCAATACCCGCCACATCATCGAGAAGGAGAATCATGGCCGCGTCCACGGTATTCATTGTCGGAGCAGGCCCGGTCGGACTTGCCAGCGCCCTACTGCTCGCCGACGCAGGCATCCCGGTCCATGTTCTGGAACGCAGTCCGGAACAACCCAGGGACATGAGGGCGTCAACCTTTCATCCGCCGACGCTCGACATGCTGACCCGCCTGGGCGTGACCGAGGAGTTGGTCGGCGCCGGTCTGGTGGCGGCCCACACTCAGCAGTGGGACAGGCAAGAGGGTTTGATCGCCGACTTCGATCTCTCGCTGCTCGCCGGCGAAACGCGCCACCCCTTTCGCCTTCAGTGCGAGCAGTGGAAACTGACCGACATGCTTGCGCAGAGACTGTCGGGACATCCTCTGGCCACGATCAGCCTCGGGACGGAAGTCACCGATGTCGACCAGGACGAGGACGGCGTCACGCTGCGTGGCCGCTGCGGCGGCGAAACCGTTTCCCACCGCGGCAGCTATGTCGTGGGCGCCGACGGCGCATGGAGCACCGTACGTCAAAGCGCCGGTATCGCCTTCGAGGGATACACCTATCCCGAACGGTTTCTGTTCATCTCCACCGACTTCGAATATGCGGAGCGGTTCACGGGCATCTCGTATGTCAATTACTTTTCCGACCCCGACGAATGGTGCGTCCTGCTGCGTGTTCCCAGCATGTGGCGGGTACTGTTCCCCGTCGCAACCGACATCGACGACAAGGCGCTGCTGGCCGACGACTCGATAGAAAGCCATCTGCAGCGGCTGGCGACAAGGCCCGCGCCCTACCGGACGATCCACCGGACCATCTATCGCGTCCATCAACGGGTGGCCGCACGGTTCCGGCACGGCCGGATACTGCTGGCGGGAGATGCCGCGCACATCAACAATCCGCTCGGCGGAATGGGGATGAACGGTGGCTTGCACGACGCGTTCAACCTGAGCGACAAGCTCATCGAGGTTCTGCGCGGCGGCGATCCAGCCCTGCTCGACCGCTACGAGCGCCAGCGCCGCTCCATTGCCATCGAATACATCAATGCCGGCACGGCGCAGAACAAGAAACACCTGGAAGAGCGCGACCCCGCCGCACGCCGGCAGCATCTGGACCAATTGCGCAGGACCGCCGCGGATCCCGGCCTGGCCCGGACCTATCTGCGGCAGAGCTCCATGCTCGACGCTTTGCGGCAGGCGGCGGAAATCCACTGAATACAAGGAGGGGAGACATGGACCACCTCGGCTATCGCCTGAAGATGGGCTCGATAGGGCCGTCGACCAACACCATCGTGCAGCCCGACTTCGACGGCATGCGCCCTGCGGGCGTCACCAACCATTACAGCAGGATACGCATTCCCAACGACCCCGTCGCCAGCGACGACGATTTCGTCGCCATGGTCCGCAACATCGAACAAGGAACGCTGGACGCCATCGACGCCCTGAAGAGCTGCGACATGCAATACCTCGCCATGGGGATGTCGGTCGCCACATTCTGGGGCGGCCGATCGGCCGCCGCCGACTATCTTTCCCGGATGACGGCGCATGCCGGCGTGGGTGTCTCCTGCGGCTCCTTCGCCACCGAAGCCGCGCTCAACCGATACGGCGCCAGGAGAATCGCGTTCCTGTCACCGTACTTCCCCGTTGCCAATGAGCACGTGCGTCGTTTCTACCATGACTGCGGCTTCCAGGTCGTGCGCGACATCTGCCTGCGCTGCCCCGGCCCGGTACGGATCGCCCACACCACCGATGCGCAATGCCGCCAAGCCATCCAGGAACTCGACGGAGACGACGTCGATGCAATCGTCCAGGTCGGCACGAACCTGTCCATGGTGAAACTGGCCGGCGCCGCCGAGATCTTTCTCGGCAAGCCCGTCATCGCCATCAATACCGCGACCTACTGGCATGCGCTTCGAGCGGCCGGTATCCAGGACAAGGTCGCCGGCTTCGGCAGTTTGTTGATGGAGCACTGAGTTCCGACACTCAAGGAAATGTCATGACCCCATACAAATTCCGCCGACTTGTCGCCGGACTCACCTTGCTGGCCACCCCCGCCTTCGCGCAATCCAGCGACGACTATCCCTCCAGGCCGATACACATCATCGTTCCGACCGCCGCCGCCGGCAGCATAGATATGCTGGCACGTGCTCTGGGCAAGCACCTGCCTCAGACGCTGGGGCGCCCCGTCATCGTCGAGAATCGCCCCGGGGCCGCCACCAACATCGGCAGCGATCATGTCGCCAAGGCCCCACCGGATGGCTATACGCTGCTGATCAACGGGGCGCCGCTGGCGGCCAATCCCTGGCTGTTCAAGAAATTCCCGTTCAAGCCGACATCGGATCTGGCTCCCGTCATCGAAGTCGGAGAAATCGCGAACGTGATCACCGTCCACCCGCAGGTGCCGGCGAAATCGCTGCCCGAACTCATCGAACTGGTCAGATCGCGGCCGGGCGACTTCAACTACGGTACGACCGGGCTGGGCAGTTCGGGGCATCTTGCCGCCGAACTGCTTGGACAGAAAACCGGCATCCGCCTCACCCATGTCACCTATCGCGGCAATGCCCAGGCGGCGACCGACCATATCGCGGGCATCCTGCAAGTCGGATTCGTCAATCTTCCGGTGGCCCTGCCTTTCATCAAGGACCAGCGCATACGCGCGCTGGCGGTGACATCGTCGAAACGGTCTAAGATGCTGCCGGACGTTCCCACCGTGGCCGAGGCATTGCAGCTGCCGGACTACGAATCGCTCGGATGGTTCGGGCTGTTCGCTCCGACGGGTACGCCGGAAGCCATCGTTGAACGTCTGCACGATGCCGCGCAAAAGGCGCTCGACGACGCGGCGGTATCCTCGTCCATCCGTCAGGCAGGCGCCGAGCCGCTGGGGGGCAGCCGCCAGCAATTGGCGGACCGCCTCGAACGGGAAACGCGAATCGCGAAACAATTAATCGAGTTCGCCGGCGCGGCGAACAGTCAGTAGGCCGGCATGGACGACATCTACACCCGGCAGGGTTTCGGCGCGACCCTCGACGTCCAGCCCCCCATCGGGCTGCTGGTGGTCGACTTCGTCAACGCCTTCGCCGATCCAGCCCTGTTCGGCAGCCTCGCTATCCAACAGGCGATAGCACGCGCTGTCCTGCTGCTACGCGAAGCCCGAATCAGGCGGTGGCCGGTCGCCTACAGCCGCGTCGTGTACGCGAACGACGGCGCGGATGCCAACCTGTTCAGCCAGAAGGTTCCGGGGCTGCTGCGGCTGACCGAACACGCGCCCGAAAGCGCCGTGGTCGACGCACTGGCCCCCATCGCGGGAGAACTGGTGCTGCGCAAGACGACGCCATCCGCTTTCCACTCCACGAACCTGGCGCCCTGGCTGGCGCAGCGTGGCGTCCGGACGTTGCTCGTGACCGGAGCGACGACAAGCGGCTGCGTCCGCGCCAGCGCCCTCGACGCCATGTGCGCGGGTTTCGTCCCGGTTGTCGTTTCGGATTGTGTCGGAGACCGCGCCTGGGGGCCTCATCAGGCAAGCCTGTTCGACCTGCGGCAGAAATACGCCGAAGTCATGTCTCTAGCCGAGCTGATGACCGCGCCAGCGGTGGATCAGGTTCAGATCACCCCGTAGCGCGCTCGGTACGCCAGCACCGCCTCGCGGTGCTGTTCGAATTCCCCGCCCCCGCCGCCCTGCTGGATCATGTCCAGGATGTCGTCCAGCGAGGCGATGCTGACCACCGGGCAGCCGTTGGTGCGCACCACGTCCTGCACCGCCGAGTGCTCGGACAGGGCGTCGTCGGGACCGACCCGCTCCATGCGGTCCAGCGCGATCAGCACGGCGGCCGGCTTGGCCTTGGCGGCCTGGATCAGGCGCACCGATTCGCGCACCGAGGTGCCGGCCGAGATCACGTCGTCGATGATGACCACGCGGCCTTCCAGCGGCGCGCCCACCAGCGAGCCGCCTTCGCCGTGGTCCTTGGCTTCCTTGCGGTTGAACGCGAAGGGCACGTCGCGACCGCGGGCGGCCAGCGCGACCGCGGTGGCGGTGACCAGCGGGATGCCCTTGTAGGCCGGACCGTACAACATGTCGAACTCGACGTCCGAGGCCAGCAGCGCCTGGGCGTAGAACTCGGCCAACCGTCCCACGGCCGCGCCGCTGTTGAACAGTCCGGCGTTGAAGAAGTAGGGACTCAGCCGGCCCGCCTTGGTCGTGAACGCGCCGAATCGCAGCACGCCCAGCTCGGTGGCGAAGCGGACGAAATCGGTACGGAAACGGCTCTCGTCGATCGAGGGCTCGGTGTCGGCGGGACGGGGGGCGGTAGCGGTCTGGGGCACGGCGGTCACGGTACGAAGTCACAACGGCACGGGGGAAGGCCTTCCCCCGGCGGCGCGATGGGCCAGCGTGATTGTAAAACGGCTCGGGGCCCCCGGGCGAATCTACTTCAAAACGTCCCGTAGCCAGGCGGCGCACTTGCCCGCCTCCTCCACCGGCCAGTCCACGGTCAGGGCGGTATCGCCACGGCGCAGCTCGATATGGATACTGCGCCCGGAGCCGCCGCGGCCCCCCAGCAGGCGCGACCACCAGCCGCCATCGGAGACCGAGGCGCGGCTGGCTTCCTGGCCGTTGACCCGTGCGGCCGGGGCGGCAAAGGCCGGCTCCGGGGCGGCCACGGGGGCGGCCGGACTGGCCGCGGCGGCCGCACGGACGGGGGCGCGGGCGGGCGCCGCCTGCGCGGCCGCCTCAGCCGGGCCTCCCGGCGCCTGGGGCTCCCTGCGCGTAATGGTTACCTGGTCCGCGCCGGGAATCTCGCCGCCGGCCAGGCGGGTCGCCAGGTTCTGGCTGAACTCTTCCCACATCCGGTCGGCCTTGGTCTTCATGACGCTCAGGCCGAAGGTGCCCAGCCGGCCCACGACGTCGACCGTGACCTTGGTGCGCAGCTCGGTCTGTCCATCGGGCAGCGCCGTCAGGAAGATCTCGCTCTGCTGCTTCAGCGAACTGGCCACCGAGGAGTCCTCGCCGGTGCCTTCGGCGCGCAGGTATTCGGGGGCGCGCTGCTCGACGATGCGCGTCCTGAGCTTGAACTTGGCGCTGATGAAGCTGATCTTGACGTGGATGACGGCGTTGTACTCGACGTCGCTGACCACCTCGATGGATTTCATCCCGGGCACGCAGCTGGCCATTACCGTGGGATCCAGCAGCATGTCCCAGACCTTGGCGGCCGGGGCCGCCACCGTTAAGACTTTCTCAATTTCCACGCATTTTCTCCGAAGCGTCGAGGATGGACTCGACGATCTGGGCATAGCCCGTGCAGCGGCACAGGTTGCCGTTCAGCCCTTCGCGGACCTCGTCGGCCGTGGGCCGGGGGTTGCGCTCGAGCAGGTGGCAGGCCGTCATCAGCATGCCCGGCGTGCAGTAGCCGCATTGCAGGCCGCCGCATTCCATGAAGCTCTGCTGCAGGGGATGCAGTTCGCCGCCCTTGGCCAGGCCCTCCACCGTCGTGATGCTGCGCCCGTTGGCCTGGACCGCCAGCGACAGGCAGGACTTGACCACCTCGCCGTCCACCAGCACCGAGCAGGCGCCGCAGATGCCGGTCTCGCAGCCGCGCTTGGTGCCGGTCAGGTTCAGGTCGTCCCGCAGGAAATCCGACAGCATGCGGCGCGCGGGGACTTCGGCACTGTGCTTTTCACCGTTGACGGTGACTTCGATCAGGTGCTTGCTCATGATTCTTCCTCAGTCCGTGGCCAGCCCATACAGCGCGGCGATGGTGCGCCTGGCGACCACCCGCACCATGGCGCGGCGGAATTCGTCCGAACCGCGCGCGTCGGAAACGGGCTGGATGTCGGCCGCGACGATGTCCGCGGCCTCGGCGGCCACCTCGGGCGTGATGGTCTTGCCGGCCAGGAAGTGCTCCGCCCGGGGCACGCGGCAGGGAATGGGCGTGGACGCGCCCACCGCCAGGACGGCTTCGCGGCAGGCGCCGCCGCTGCGGCGCGTGGCCAGCGACAGGCCGATCAGCGGCCGGTGCTCGGCGGCGGTGCGCAGGAAGCGGGTGTACAGGCCGGAGAAATCGGCGGGCGGCGCCGGCACGCGGATCTCGACGACGATCTCGTCGGGTTCGATGGCGGTGACGTAGTAGTCCACCAGGAATTCCTCGATGGACAGCTCCCGCTGGCCGCGCGCGCTGCCCAGGACAACGCGCGCACCCAGCGACATCAGGCAGGTGGGCGGATCGGTGGACGGATCGGCATAGCAGAGGTTGCCGCCCAGCGTGCCCTGGTTGCGCACCTGGGGATTGGCGACCTGGGCCGCCATGGCCGCCAGCATGGGATAGTGCTGCTTCACGACGGCCGAATCGGCCACGTCCGTGTGGCGCACCAGCGCGCCTATGCGCAGGCCATCCACGGGATCGAAGCGGATCCCGCGCAAGGCCTCGATGCGCGCGACCGAGACGATGTGCGAGGGCACCAGCATGCGCTGGCGCATGGCCAGCATCAGCGCCGTGCCGCCGGCCATGACCCGGCAGTCCTCGCCCAGGTCCGCCAGCATGCGGCTGGCCTCGGCCACCGATGCCGGCTCGAGGAAATCGAAATCACGCATGGCGGGAGCCTCCTTGTTCCTGTTCGCGCGCCTGGCGCAGGGCGCGCAGGCCCGCCAGCACCTTCTCGGGCGTGATCGGCAGGTCCGTGATGCGCACGCCGATGGCGTCGTAGACCGCGTTGGCGATG
This sequence comes from Pigmentiphaga sp. GD03639, assembly GCF_029845405.1. Classification (NCBI taxonomy): domain Bacteria; kingdom Pseudomonadati; phylum Pseudomonadota; class Betaproteobacteria; order Burkholderiales; family Alcaligenaceae; genus Pigmentiphaga; species Pigmentiphaga sp. GD03639. The sequence goes on along the minus strand of NZ_JAOCLR010000011.1, from coordinate 88,558 downwards.
GCCGGCGCGCCCGGCAGGATGGCCGTCTCGCTCGCGCCCTTGGCCCCGTAGGGTCCGTTGGGATCGTTGGACTCCACGATGCCCGAGCGCAGCAGCGGGATGGAATCGGCGGTGGGCATGTTGTAGTCGGCGAAATTGCCGTTGGCCAGCCGGCCGTTCTCCAGCTGCAATTGCTCGTACAGCGCCCAGCCCATGGCCTGCGCCGCCGCGCCGTTGCTCTGGCCGTGGACGGCCAGCGGGTTGAAGGCCTTGCCGCAGTCGTCCGACACATAGGAATCCAGCACCGTGACCCGGCCGGTCTCGGTGTCGACCTCAACCTCGACGGCCTGCGCCGCGTACGAATGCGCCGGCGCGATGTTGCCGTGGACGTCGCCGTGCATGACGGTCTTGGCATCCCAGGTGGCGCTGACCTGCAGGCCTTCGCCGTCGTGGCGCCAGATGTGCAGCCTGGCGATTTCGGCGATGGAGGCGCGCTTGCCGGGCGCGTTCCGGGAAAGGATGAAGCCGTCCGCGATCTCCAGGTCGTCGGCCGGGACCTCCAGCTTCGTGGCGGCAAGCCCGATCAGCGCCTCGCGTGCCTTGCGTGCGGCCAGAATGGCCGCATTGCCCGCCGCGATCGTCACGCGCGAGGCCAGCGAGCCGATGGCGTACGGCGAAATGTCGGTATCCGGCGCGACCACGTGCACGTGGTCCAGGGGGATGTTCAACTCATGGGCGACGACCTGGCTCAGCATGGTCATGGCGCCCTGCCCCATGTCGCATTCGCCGCTGTGGATCACCGCGCGGCCGTCCTCGTTGATCTTGACGATCACCGTCGAGCCGTCCCAGTTGCCGATGGTGCGGTTTCCGCTGACGTGCATCGCGGCGGCCATGCCGACGCCGCGAGGCCTGGAGCCCCTGGCCTGATTACCCTTGCCGGCGCGCTTGGCCTTCCACTGGATGGCGTCGATGCACTGGTCTATGCATTCTCGCAAACCAGTGCTGCCTATCTTCCAGCCATGTATCGAGGTGTCCCCCGCCTCGTGCGCGTTGAGCTTGTGGATCTCCACCGGATCCAGTCCCAGTTGCTCAGCCATCATATGGATGTGGCTGTTGAGCGCGAACTGCATCTGCGCGCCGCCGAAGCCTCGGAACGCGCCATGCGGCGGGTTGTTGGTATAGACCAGCGTCGCATGCGATCGCACGTTCTCCAGGCGATGCATATTGTCGCTTCGCATGGCCGTCACGTGCATCACCTCGGCCGACAGGCCGCTGTATGCGCCGCATTCGGCAACGATGCGCACGTCCTTGGCGACGATGCGGCCGTCCCTGGCCATGCCCAGCTTCAACGTGATGCGCTCGGGCACGCTGGAACAGCAGGCCAGGAAGTCCTCCAGGCGGTTATTCACCACCCGCACGGGCCGGCCGGTCTTGACCGCCAGCAGGCCGGCGATCAGATTGTTGGCATCCTCAACCATCTTCCCGCCGAAGCCGCCCCCGGTCGTGGCCTGCATGACACGGATGTCCGAGACGGGCATCTCGAGCGCCGCCGCCAGGCGCATCCGCGCCTGGAATATGGATTGCGTGGAGGTCCATACCTGGAGGCGTCCATCCGGATCGATGGTCGCCACCGTCGCCATGGGTTCGAGATACCCGGGGTACTGGGCATGGCAGTCGTATGTCGCCTCGTAGACGAGATCCGCCTTGGCGAACCCCGCATCCACGTCGCCAAGATGAAACTTGATCTCGTGCGAAACATTGTTGCGGCCGGGATGCACGCCGGGCGCTTCTTCATCCAACGCCTCCTCGGGCGTCAGGATGGCCGGCAGTTCCTCGTACTTGACCAAGATCAGGTCAAGGGCATCGCGCGCGATCTCCTCGGTCGTGGCCGCGACCGCGGCCACTTCTTCCCCGGCGAAGCGCACGACGCCCTCGGCCAGGATGCGCCGCTCCTTGTGATGCACCCCCCACATGGCGCGCGGCGCATCCGCGCCCGTCAGCACCGCCTTGACGCCCGGCAGCGCAAGCGCCGCCGAAGTGTCGATGCGAACGATGCGCGCATGCGGATAGGGACTGCGCAGCACCTTGCCATGCAGCATCCCGGCGACCTTCACATCGCCGGCATATTGCGCGCGCCCCAACACCTTGGAACGCGCATTGACCTGGGGAATGGCCTTGCCCAGCGTGGATGCGTTCATCCTGAACTCCTGTTGCTCGGTCCCTGCATGGCGGGCTTACTGCGCCTTGATGCCCAGGGACTTGATGATGCCGCCCACCACTTCATACTCGCGTGCATTGGTGCGGCCGAGTTCGGCGGGTTCGCCGCCGTGCGGAAATGCGCCGTAGGTGGCCAGCTTCTGGATCACGTCCTGCTGCTTCAGGATCTCGTTCAGGTGGCCGTTCAGCAGCTTGACGGCATCGGCGGGCGTGCCCTTGGGCGCGAAGAAACCGTTCCACGATCCCACCACGATGTCCTTGTAGCCGGACTCGACCAGGGTCGGGATATTGGGCGCGAGCGGCGACCGCTTGGCATCGCCGATGGCCAGCGGCACCAGGCGGCCGGTGGCGAAGTACTGCGAGACCGGGCCCAGCGTGACCCAGGCGGTATCGACATGGCCGGCGACGACGTCGGTCACCGACGGTCCCACGCCGCGGTACGGCACGTGCTGGATGGATACCTTGGCCTCGCGGTTGAGCCATTCGGCGATCACGTGCATGGGCGAGCCCGCGCCCGGGGTGGCGTAGGACACCGTCTTGCCGGATTTCGCGGCATCGATCATGTCCTTCACCGTCTTGAAGCCGGTCTTGGGATTGGCCACCAGCACCAGCGGCTGCACGGCGGTCTGGTTGATGGGCTCGAAGCCGTTCAGCACGTCGTAGCTCTGGGCGGGCGACAGGCCCAGCACCATGGGCGCGGTGGTGAACGGATTGGGCGTGAACAGCAGCGTGTAGCCGTCGGGCGCGGCACGTCCGACATAGCCGTTGCCCACCGTGCCGCCGGCGCCGCCCTTGTTCTCGACGATGACCGACTGCTTCAGGCGCTCGCCCAGCTTTTCGGCGAACAGGCGCGCGATGGCGTCGGTGTCGCCGCCCGGCGGATACGACACGATGACGGTGATCGGCTTGGCGGGATAGCCGGCCGCCTGGGCGACGCCCAGGCCGGCACAGCAGGTGGTGATCGCCATGGCGGCGGCAAGCATCTGGCGGCGATAGAGATTCATCACTGGCTCCGAAAGGGACGATCGGGTACGGATAGATATAAACACCGATTCACTAGTGAAACATCTGTTCACCCAGGAAACGCGATCATCCACTTTTCTTGTTGATGCATCAACACTAAGATTGTACCGATTGACAAGCCGGAACAAAATTCCCTTGGATTTCGAAATATTCATTCAGACATAACGTCCAGGGCACTATGAAATAATCCTCCGTCCCACGCCGGCCCCCCTCTCGCCAACCAGCTCATCCATGCCCCCGAAAAAAAAGTCCCCCCCGCGTACCCCGTCCACCGGCGGCGACCCCTGGACGGACATCGACGAACAGGGCACCGGCCTGTCCGTGGACGACTTCATCACCACGCTGGTGGTCCGCACCGGCAACTCGCTGCGCCGGGTCGTGACCCTGCCCTATTCCGACCAGTTCGGATTGACCATGGCCGAATGGCGCATGCTGTCGGTGGTGGCCGAGGCGCAATGCCTGCCCTTCTCGGAACTGGTCACACGGTCGGAAACCGACAAATCGCTGGTCAGCCGCGCCATGCGCCTGCTGGAGACGCGCGGCCTCGTCATCCTCGAACCGGTGGCCGGCTCGCCGCGCCGGGGGCTGACCTGCCGGCTTTCGGCCGATGGCCAGGCGCTGTACAACCGCGCCATGCCGGTCGCCCAGCGCGCCCAGGCCGCCATGATCCGCGTGCTCGACAACGAAGAACGGCAGGTGCTGTACCGGACGCTGCACAAGCTGCGGCGCGCCTGCCATGACGAGGAAGGCCCGCCCGACCAGGACTGACCCCGGCGGCGCCCGGACACACCGCGTAGAATTCGGCCGGTCATCCGTTTTTTCCAGGAGCCGGTCTTGCTGCGCATCGTTTCCATCAACCTCAACGGTATCCGTTCGGCTTCCCGCAAGGGCTTCTTCCCCTGGCTCGGCGCAACCGGCGCCGACGTCGTCTGCCTGCAGGAACTGAAGGCCCAGGACGCCGACCTGACCGACGACATGCGCCACCCGCCGGGCTACGAAGGGCATTTCTTCCCGGCCCAGAAAAAGGGCTACAGCGGCGTGGGCGCCTACGTGAAACGCGCCTGCGAATCGGTCATCAGCGGCTTCGACAAGGAAGAATTCGACGCCGAAGGCCGCATCCTGCGCATCGACTGGCCCGGCCTGTCCGTGGTCAGCGCCTACCTGCCCTCGGGCAGCAGCGGCGACGAGCGCCAGCAGGCCAAATACCGCTTCCTGGACCGCTTCGCGCCCTGGCTCTCGGGCCTGATGGCCGAACACCGCGACACCGGCCGCGAGTTCGTCATCTGCGGCGACTGGAACATCGCGCACCAGGAAATCGACCTGAAGAACTGGAAAAGCAACCAGAAGAACAGCGGTTTCCTGCCCGAGGAACGCGCCTGGCTGACCAAGGTGTTCGACGAGATCGGCTGGGTGGACGTGTACCGCCGGCTGCATCCGGAGACCACCGGCGAGGCCTATACCTGGTGGAGCAACCGGGGCCAGGCCTGGGCCAAGAACGTGGGGTGGCGCATCGACTACCAGATCGCCACGCCGGGCATCGCCGGCACGGCGAAGGCGGCGGCCATCTACAAGGAAGAGCGGTTCTCCGACCACGCGCCGCTGACGGTCGACTACGACTGGAAGCTGGCCTGAGCCTCAGTCTATGGTCGCCCCGGACAACTTGACCGCCTCGGCCCACATCGCCCGCTCCTGCTTGACCTTGGCGGCGAAGGCCTGGGGGCCCAGGAACTCGGGCTCGACGCCCAGTTGCCGCAGCTTGCCGGCAACCTCGGGCCGCGCCAGGGCCTTCTCGGCCTCCGCCGCCAGGCGCTCGGCGATGCCCGCGGGTACGCCGGCGGGCAGGTAGAAGCCCAGGTAGGACGACGGCAGGGCGACGTTCACGCCGGCTTCCGCGAAGGTAGGTACATCGGGCAGGGCCGCCAGCCGTTTCGAGGCCGTCACCGCCACGGGGACGACGCGCTCGCCCTGTACGAAAGGCAGCGTGGGGCCCGCGGCGTCTATGCCCAGTTTCAGCTGGTCGCCCGCGACCGCGGATATCGCCGCCGGGCTGCCCTTGAACGGCACGTGCTGCACGGCCAGGTTCTGGCGCGCCCTGAGCAGCTCCATCGTGAGGTGGACGGTCGTGCCGCTGCCGGGCGATGCGTAGGCGTACTTGCCGGGATGGCGCTTGAGTTCTTCCAGCACGCCGGGCAGCGTCCTGGCCGGGAAGGAAGGGTGGACATAGATCAGGTTGGCGGCGTTGCCGAACTGGGCCAGCGGCGCCAGGTCCTTGTCCACGCTGTAGTCGAGCTTCGTATACATGACGGGGCTGACGGCGGTGTTCACCGCCGCGCCCAGCAGCAGGGTGTAGCCGTCGGCCGGCGCGCGGGCGACCTGCTGCGTGCCGATGTTGCCCGAGGCGCCGGGCTTGTTCTCGACCACGACGGGCTGGCCCAGCGAGGCAGCCATGCCTTCCAGCACCAGCCGCGCGGCCACGTCGATGGCACCGCCCGCGGGAAAGGGGACCACGGCCTTCAGGGGCCGCGCGGGATAGGACTGGGCCGCCGCCGGCTGAAGGGCAGACAGCAGGGCGATGGCGGTCAGACAGGACAATCGGAACATCATGGCATTCTCCCTCGTGAATCGAGACATTCTGGGTGGCGATGCGTTCAGGGCGCCGGGTGCAGGACCCACAAGGCCGGCTCGCCGGCCTCGCAACGGATGGGACGGCCGGTGTCCCCTTCCACCGCGGTCTGAGCGCCGGTGCCAAGGTCCACGCGATAGCCCCGGTAGTGGTCCGGCAGGCTCGGCATCGGTCCCTGCCAGGCCCGGTCGGACGTTTCCGGCAGGGGCAGCAGCAATACCGCGTCGCCCGCGCGGGCCTCGCCCAGCAGGCCATCGGCGGTCTCGTGCCAGTCCAGCACCCGCAGCGGCGGCAGCTCCGACAAGGCGCCGTTCAGGTTGCGCAGCGTCCGGCCGGGCAGGCGCGGATTGCCCCGGCGGTCGATCAGTCCGGCCCTTGGAAAGTAGCCGCGGTCCACGTCACCCAGGGTGTCCAGAAAAACGCGATGGTCGCGGTGGAAGTGGCTGCATAGCGCCGTCTCCAGCACGCGGCAGGTATTGCGCCATTCGTCGTACTGCGCTTGCGCGGGGCTGTCGTCGGCCAGCCGCACGTGCACCTGGGCGCGCAGGCCCCTGCCCTCGGCCGCGGCGGCCGCGCGCGCGATGCCCTCGCGCGCGCAGGTATCGCGGGCGATGCGAAAGACCAGGCCGTCCACCTGCGCGGTGGCGGGCAGGTCGTCGTCGACCGTGAAGCCATGGTCCACCAGCAGCTTGATCTGCTTGCCGTCGCGCGACTCGCCCGAAGCGTTCCAGAAGCGCGACAGGACGAGCGGCACGCCCGCGCGCTCCCGTGCCGCCGCAAGCCGCGCCTCCAGGTCGGGCGCGGGCGGCCATCTCAGGACCAGCTCCAGCCCGTCCAACAGGTGGCGATGCCGGCTCACGACGTCCAGCGCGGCCTCGTCCGGCCAGCCGAAATGGAACACCGCGAAGCGGCAGCCCTGCTCGGCCACCGCTTCCACGCGTGCGCGCGAGCCCGCGTCGAGCAAATCGTCCAGCGGCACGCGCAGCCGGCGCACGCCCATCTCCCACAGCGCCAGGATGGGGTAGTCGTTGCGCGCCCGCTTGCGCCGGAACTCGTCCAGCATGCTGCTGTACGGAATGTCGTACAGCACGGTCCAGCCATGGCGCAGTTCCACGCCCGGCGCGGGCAGTTCGCCGGCCGAGGGAGGCAGGCGCGGCCAGTCGCGCTGCGCGGCCGACCGATCCGATCCGCCGCCGAAGCTGCGGAGAAACTGCGTCACGATCCGCTCTTCATGGACGTCGACCACCATGACCCCCAGCTTGGCGACGTCGTTACGGCCGTTCTCGTTCTCGGGCGGCTGGCCCACGTGCAGCGTTTCCGAATAATCGGCGCGCACGAAGGCGGTGGACGGCATCAGGTAGAAATTCGTGTCCGCGTGGCGGTTCAGGAAGAAGTTGTGGACGTGGCCCGTGAACGCCGCCGCCACCTTGTGGCGCTCGACGACGTCCAGCAGCCAGCTTCGTCCCGGTTCGTCGATGTTGTCGTAATGCCCATTCTCGTCGCGGGTGGCGACGAAGGGCGGATAGTGCATGAACAGAAAGATGCGCTGCCCCGCGTGCGCCGCCAGGTCTGCCTCCAGCCACGCCGCCTGCTCGCGCTCCTGCGGCAGCCCCGAGTTGATGAGCGAGGTGTTGATGACGGCGAAGTGGCAGCCCTGCCGGTCGAAGCCGTAGAAATGTTCCCCGAAATGCCGGCTGTACAGCTCCACGTACTCGGGACGGATGGCGCCCGCCGGCACGTAGTCGGCCTGCTTGTCGCCCACGTCGTGGTTGCCGGGCACCAGATGGACCGGACAGGCCAGCGCCGCCATGGTGGCGCGGAACTGCCGCACGGCCTGCGGATAGGAGACGGCCTCGGGCACCGGATGGATCATGTCCCCCACGTGCACGACGAAGGCCGGCGCCAGCGCGTTGAGCATGGCCACGGTATGCCGCAGCCGCTCATTGGTCAGCCGATGCGACTCGAACGGCGAGATGTTGTCCTGTTCCGAAGGATTGACGTGGCTGTCGGCGATGACGGCGAAGCGAAAGAGAGGGGAAGAAGCCATGTTGCGGGTCGGCCATGAAAGCGAAAGGCCAGTATCCAGCAAGCTTTGGAATTAATAAAATTCATTTTTCTCATCCATGGATTCATGAAAATCATGGTCACGCTCCGTCAGCTCCACGCGCTCGCGACCCTGGCCAACACCGGCAGCTTCACCGCGACGGCCGATGCGCTGGCGCTGACGCAGTCCGCCGTCAGCGTGACGATCAAGGAACTCGAACAACAGGTGGGCGTGGAGCTGGTGGAGCGGGGGCGCACGGTACGCCTAACGGCGGCGGGCAAGACCTTGTGCGAAACCGCCAACCGCGTGCTGGCCGACATTCATCGCACGGTGGCCGGGCTGCGCAGCGTTGGGGAACTGCAAGGTGGCCGCATCCGCGTCGCGGTGGGGCCGCTGACCGCGGCCACTTTCTTCCCGCGCGCGCTGGCACTGTTCCGCGCGCGGCATCCGCTGGTGGCGGTCGACGTGCTGGACGTGCCGGTGGAACAGGCCTCGCAACGGCTGGCGGCCGACGAAGTGGACGTCGCCATCGGCTCGCCCGGCGCCAGCCCGGCCCTGGCCACCGTGCTGCGCACCGAACCGCTGGTGCGCGACCGCATGCACGCGGTGTATGCGCGCGGCAAGGCGCCGCCAGCCCCGGCGGGCGGACGCAGGATGAAATGGCAGGCCTTGCAGCACGCCGAGGTAATCCTGACGGACCGGGTCAGCGGCCAATGGCGCGAGGTCTTTCTACAGTTGTCGCGGGCCGGCGTGGCGCTGAACGCGGTGCAGGAGGTCAGGCTGTACTCGACGGCGCTGGAAATGGTCCGGTGCGGCCTGGGCATGACGCTGCTGCCTGCGTTCGCCGCCCGCCATCTGGATGCGGCGCACTACGACGTGCGCGCCATCGAACACGGCGACACGCGCTGGGAGGTGCACTGGATGATGCGCGCCGCGGCGGCGCCCACGGCGGCCTCGGAAGCGCTGCGGGAGGCCGTCGCCGAGGCGCTGGCTTCCCGCTAAGCCAGTTTCGGCAGCGACCGGTACAGCACGTCCACGCCCGCCATGAAGTCGTCGATCTCCATGGCCTCGGCCGGATTGTGCGAGCCGTTCTCGTTGCGGATGAAGATCATGCCCGAGGGGATGCCGGCGTTGGCGAACAGGGCGGCGTCGTGCCCCGCGCCGCTGGGAATCTTCTCGGCCGGCAAGCCCAGTTCCGCCGAGGTATCCAGCAGCAGTTGCACCAGTTGCGCATCCATGGTGGCCGGAGCCGATTCGATGCGCCGGTCGAACTCGAAGCGCACGCCGCGCTGGCGCGCCACCTCGTCGCATTCGCCCCGCATCACGCGGTAGAACTCCTCCAGCGTCTCGGTGCTTTCGCTGCGCACCTCGAAACTGAAATCGACGCGGCCGGGAATGCGCGAGACGGCATGCTCGGCCGGGTCGGTGCCCATCACGCCCGAGGTCACGACCAGGTCATTGCCCCGTTCCAGCAGCACGCGCCAGTGCTCGTCCAGCCGCATCAGCAGGTCGGACACCGCGAACACCGCGTCGTTGCGCAGCCAGCGCGGCACGGCGCCGGAATGGCCGGGCTCGCCTATGCACCGCACCAGGTTGTGGCGGATGTTGCCGCGTATGCCCGAGACGATGGCCGTGGGCCATTTGCGGGCCACCATCAGCGGTCCTTGCTCGATGTGCAGCTCCAGGTAGGCGCGGACATCCGACACCCAGGGCACCGGCTTGCCGGCGGCGATGCTGTCCACGTCGGCGCCCACGCCGGCCATGGCTTCGGACAGCGTGCGGCCGCTGCGCTTATTGCGCAGCGCCAGGTCGTCCGCCTTGAGCTTGCCCAGGATGGCGCTGGACCCCATGTAGGCCTTGCCGAACCACGCGCTTTCCTCGCCCCGCATGCCGGCGACCCACAGGGGGTGAGCCAGCCGCACGCCCTCGTCCTTGAGCCGCTTCAGGCACAGCAGGCCGGCGACGACGCCGGCCAGGCCATCATAGTTGCCGCCCTGGGGCACCGAGTCCACGTGCGATCCGCACACGATGGGCGCCGGCCCGGCTGCTTCCGGCAGCGAGAACACCACGTTGGCGGCGGGATCGGTCCGCGCGGCGATGCCATGCCTGCCCGCCCACTCGACCAGCGCGTCCAGGGCGGCCGTCTCGGTGGGGCCGTAGCTCTCGCGCGAGACGCCGACGCCATCGAAGCTGAGCAGGCGGATCCGCTCGAACAGATCGATCGCGTCCTGCCGCCCGGGAACGGCCTTGGCACCGGCCATCGTGGTTGCTGCTGTCATGTCGCCCTCAAGCCATCGCCTCGAAAGGCACGAAGCCGGTGTCCTCCACCGCCCCCACCAGTCCTTGCAGGCTGGGCAGGCCCTTGCGCCGGCAGTACTGCACCAGGCCGTCGATCACGTCGATCATGGCCGTGGGATGGATGAAGGTGGCGGTTCCCACCTGCACGGCCTTCGCGCCGGCCAGCATGTATTCGATCGCGTCCTCGGCCGTGGAGATGCCGCCGCAGCCGATGATGGGAATCGAGACCGCGCGGTGGCACTGGTACACCATGCGGACGACGATGGGCTTGATCGCCGGACCCGACATGCCGCCCATGACGTTGCCCAGCTTGGGCCGGCGCGTGTCTATGTCGATCGCCATGCCCAGGATGGTATTGGCCGCCACGATGGCGTCGGCGCCCTCTTCCTGCGCCGCCCGGGCCACGTTGGCGATCTCGCCGGTATTGGGGGTGAGCTTGACCCACAGCGGCAGCGAGGTCGAGGCGCGCAGGGCCTTCACCACCGCGGCGGTGGAGCGGGCATGCATCGCGAAAGCCTTGCCGTCCTCTTCGATGTTGGGACACGAGATGTTGGCCTCGATGGCGGCCACGCCCTCGACCTGCGACAGTTCGGCCGCCAGCCGCGCGAAGCCGTCGTTCGACGGCGCCGAGATGCTGACCACCAGCGGCGGCGAGAACTTCCGGTAGAACGGGATGCTTTCGCGGATGAAATAGTCGGAACCCTTGCTGGGGATGCCGATGGCATTGAGCATGCCGCTGTGCACCTCCGCCACGCGCGGGACCGGATTGCCGGTACGCTTCTCGTGCGTGATGGTCTTGGTGACGAACGCGCCCAGGCGGTTGAAATCGATGGTGTTGGCCAGGCCATCGGCGAACGTGCCCGAGGCCGGCATCACGGGATTGGAGAGGCGCAGTCCACCTACATCCACGGACAGGTCTATCATCACGCCACCTCCGCCAGGGGAAACACGGGACCGTCCCAGCAGACGCGCTTGCTGACCAGCTTGTCGCCTTCGCGGAAGGCGCGCACGCAGCAATAGCACATGCCGATGCCGCAGGCCATCTGCTGCTCCATCGCCACTTCGCCCGGCACGGACAACTCGGCGCCCAGGCGCTGCATCAGCAGGGTCAGGCGCGACGAACCACAGGTATAGAACGCATCGGCGCGGCCGGCGGCATGCAGCTCGCGCAGCAGGCGCTCGACGTTCTCGACCGAGCTGGTGCCGGCTTCGTCGGTGACTTCGACGATGGTCGCCCCGATGGCCGCGAAGCGGTCCTGCGACATCAGGCTGGCCGCATCGCGCGCACTGAGGATGGCCGTCACGCCCACGCCCGCGGCAGCCGCCAGCTCGGCCAGGGGCGCCAGTGTCGCGAGCCCGACGCCGCGGCCCAGCACGACGATGTTGCGGGCGCCCGCGGGCAGCGTGAACCCCACGCCCAGCGGCCCCAGCATCGGCAGCTTGTCGCCCGCCTCGAGCGTGGCCAGCCCGCGCGTGCCCGCGCCGGTGACCTTGTACAGGAACTCCACCCGCCCCGTGGCCGGATCGGCCCGGTAGGTGCTCATGGGCCGGCGAAAGAACGGCGAATCCTGCTCGGTGGAAGGACACAGCAGATGAAAGAACTGCCCCGCCTTCGCCCCGGCCGCCGGCAACCCGGCATCCAGCACCAGGTGTTTGTAGTCCCGGTTGATCCATGCATTGCTGATCACCACGCCCTGCGTATCCGGCGCGGCAGGTCCGGCGCAACACCCGACATGCGATTCGGACGACAAAACTTCCATTCTGATTCCTCTGCGCTGCAAACTCCCCAGCGCTCGATAACTACCAACCTTGGGCACCGCGGATCCGGCTCCGCCGGTCCGCTGGTGCCGCCCCCTGGGGGGCGCGCGTCAGCGCGTAGGGGGGGGCTTTACTCCAGTGCAGCGCCCTTGCGTTCCGGGATCAGGAACAGCGTGGCGATGATGTCCAGCACATAGATCGACGCCAACAGCGCGATCGCATGGCTGAACGAGTACTTCGCGGCCACCGCGCCCACGGCCAGCGGCCCGAAGCCGCCCACCGCACGGCCGATGTTGAACAGCACGTTCTGTGCCGTCGCCCGCGCCTGCGTCGGATACAGCTCCGAGATCAGGGCGCCGTAGCCACCCAGCATGCCATTGACGAACATGCCCATGATGGCGCCGCCGATCAGCAGGGCATACTGCGACTCGAGCTGCGAATAGGCCAGTACCGACAAGACCGCGCCCACCTGGTAGAGCAGGAAGATGGGGCGGCGGCCGATGCGGTCGGCAAGCTGGCCGAACAGCCAGATGCCGAAGGCCATGCCGATGATGGTGATGGCCGTCCAGCCCGCCGACTTGGTCAGCGAGTAGCCGAACTGCTTGCTGAGGTACGACGGCATCCAGATCATCACGCCGTAGTACCCGAAGTTCTGCACCGAGGTCAGGATGACCACGCCCAGGCTGGCCCGCGTGGTCTTGGCATCCGCCACGAGCAGCTTGAACGAGTTCTCCTTCGGCGCCGTGGATTTCTGGCTCTCGATGAAGATCTTCGGTTCGCCGATGAAGTGGCGGATGACGAAGGCCACGACCGCCGGCAGCACGCCGATGGCGAACATGCCGCGCCAGCCGACGAGGGGCAGCAGGATGGGCGTGACCAGCGCCGCGGCCAGCACGCCCGCCTGCCAGCCCAGGCCGACGTAGGAGCTCATGCGGGCGCGCTGCTCGGGACGGCAGGCCTCGGCGGCCAGCGCCATGCCGATGCCGAATTCACCGCCCAGGCCCAGGCCGGCGATGGTGCGGTACGCCAGCAGGTCCCAGTAGCCCTGGGCCAGCGCGCACAGGCCGGTGAAGACCGCGAACAGCAGGATGGTCCAGTTCAGCACGCGCACGCGGCCGTACTTGTCGCTGAGCCAGCCGAACACGATGCCGCCGACCACGGCACCCACCAGCGTCCAGGTCACCAGGGACCCCGCCTGGGTGCTGGTCAGCCCCAGGTCGGACGAGATCGCCGCCAGGATGAAGCCCAGGATGAGAAGGTCGAATCCGTCGAGGGCATAGCCCACCGTCGACGCGATGACGGCCTTGCGGGCGTAGTCTTCGCCCTCGTTCGCCTTGCCTGCGGGGATATCCCCGGGGCTCGCGGCGTATTTGTCTGCCATTTCCTATCTCCGAAAGGAAGAGGTATCAATCGATCAAAAAGTGCTGCCAGGCGGCGACGCTGCCTCCCGCCGACGCCGCCCCCTGGAGGAGACGGCCCGTGTCGGACATGCTTGTGGCATGGAGCAGGCAAAAACCATTTACGCCGAAAGTCTTTTTTTTTAGACTAAGACACTTTTTCTTACCTTTCAAGCGAAATTTCACTAAGCTGATAAGGTAAATCCCGATGTTGCCCGGCGCGCACGATATTAGTGCAAACCCGCACTGATACTGGGCATCGGAGGGTGTACCGCTCGATTTCGGGGCGGAGCTCAAGCGTGGTTCGACATTCAGGATTCTCATTTTTTAGACTTGCTTCGATGAACACTACTTCCAGAACGCGCGCCGTCGATTTCCACGCCATCGGGGAAAGGCTGCGCGCCTACCGGATAGGCGCCTCCCTGCGGGCCGAGGACATCGCGGCCCAGCTGGGGGTGTCGCGGGCGGCGGTGTACCGCATGGAGAAGGGCGAGATCGTCAAGATCGAGACGCTGGAGCGGCTGGCCCACATCCTGGACACGTCGCTGGCGTCGCTGCTGGGCGTGGGGGCGGAGTACTACACCTCCCCGGTGGCGTACATCGAACGCATGCGCCAGCTCGAGACCGACGCCACGCGCATCATGGCCCATTTCGAGCCCATCTCCTTCCTGCTGACCTCCGACGAATACGGCGGCTACCTGGAACAGATGCTGCACGAGGCCCATCCCGGCATCGAATCCGAGCGCATGCAGGCCCTGATGAAGATCCTGGGCGAGCGCAAACGGGCCTACGCCCGGCGCCGCCCGCCCATCATCAGCCTGATCGGGCTGCGCGAGATCGAACGCTTCGTCCACTTCGGGCTGGTGGGCCGCATCGACCTGCCGCCCTCGGTGCGCATGGAGCGGTCGCTGGCGGCGCGGCGCGAGGTCGAGCGGATCATCGATCTATTGCGCGAGCACCCGATGGACATGCAGATCGGCATCGTCGACGACAGCATGCCCAACGCCACCTTCCAGGTATTCGAGCGGCCCAGCGCCTCGTTCGTGGCGGTCAGCCCGTTCCGCTTCGGCGAGCTGCCCAACGTCGCCACCGGCATCGCCCAGGTCACCTCGGCGCCCGAAGCGGTCGAGCTTTATACGAAAATGGTGGAAAACCTATGGGAACGCGCCTACAAAGGGCAACAGGCGGCGGAACTTCTGAGCAGCATGCTGAAGGTGGTCTGACCCCGCGTCGTTCGCCCCCACACATGGAACAGTGAAATGGAAGAAACCTCTATCGGCTCGACGGTGGCGCAGTTGCTGCTGGAATCGGGGGCGGTGCACGTCAGCTCGGGCAAGCCGTTCATCCTGCGCTCGGGCTGGGCCAGTCCGGTGTACGTGGACGTGCGGCGGCTGATCTCGTCGGTGGCCGGACGCAAGGTGCTGGTGGACGCGGCGCAGGCGGTGGTACGGCACCGCATCGGCGTGCAGGACATCGATGCCATCGCCGGCGCCGAAACGGCCGGCGTGCCGTATGCCGCATGGCTGGCCGACCGGCTGTCGCTGCCGCTGCTGATCGTGCGCAAGAAGCCGCTGGGCTTCGGCCGCAACGCGCAGATCGAGGGCATGGCGCAGGCCGGCGCGCGGGTACTACTGGTGGATGACCTGACCACCGACGGCCAGAGCAAGCGCAACTTCTGCAAGGCGGTGCGCGATTCGGGCCTGGAGCTGGCCCACGTCCTGAGCATCTTCTATTACGATACGTTTGTCGAAAGCCGGCGTACCATGGAAGAAATCGGTGTCACGATGCATGCGCTGGCCACCTGGCAGGACATCATCGCGCAGGCCAGGACGGGCACGGTCCTGACCGCCGCCGACATCGAAAAAGTAGAAGGATTCCTGCTCCATACTTCCGAATGGTCCAAGGCCCACGGCGGCATCTCCCGCCTTCCGTGACTTTTATCGCTAACCTCGTGTTATGAACTTCACCGATCTGATCCAACGTTTCGCCGCCCAGGCCCCCGGTACCGACAGTTTTCTCAAGGTCAAGGAAGGTTCGCTGGCGCTGGTCTCCAGCGATTCCGAACACGCCGCCGCCTACTTCCTGATCTACGGTTTCGCCCGCTCCTACGTGCTGCTGTATGAAGACCAGGGCATCGCGCCCGCCTTCGCCGAAACCGCGAAGACCCAGCTCCTTTCCTACATGAACCGGCTCGACGAAGCGTTCAGGTCCGGCACGGCGCAGGATCTCGTCGCCGCCCTGAACTGGATCGTTCTGGACTACGGCCGCAGCGGAAAGATATTTTGAGCGCCCGCCCGGAGGCGCCCGCGGCCGCCTCGTCGCTGTACACGAACCGG
The DNA here is from genome assembly GCF_029845405.1 of Pigmentiphaga sp. GD03639. Lineage (NCBI taxonomy): Bacteria > Pseudomonadati > Pseudomonadota > Betaproteobacteria > Burkholderiales > Alcaligenaceae > Pigmentiphaga > Pigmentiphaga sp. GD03639. The sequence continues at coordinate 72,883 of NZ_JAOCLR010000011.1, read as the reverse complement.
CGCGTCGCGCCGCTGCTGGCCCTGGGGTTCGCCAGCGGCCTGCCCCTGGCCCTGACCAGCGGCACGCTGCAAGCCTGGGCCACCGTGGATGGCGTGTCGCTGCAGGCCATCGGCTTCCTGACCCTGGTCGGCTCGGCCTACACGCTGAAATTCCTGTGGGCGCCGCTGATGGACCGCTATACGCCGCCGCTGCTGGGCCGCCGGCGCGGCTGGATGGTGGTCACGCAATTGCTGCTGGCGCTCGCCATCATGGCCATGGGCCTGCTCTCGCCCAGCGAAGCCCTGCTGCCGCTGGCGCTGATCGCCGTGTTCGTCGCCTTCTGCTCGTCCTCGCAGGACATCGCCTTCGACGCCTACCGGACCGACGTGCTGCGCAAGGAAGAACGCGGCGCCGGCGCCGCGGTGTCGGTGCTGGGCTACCGGCTGGCCATGCTGGTGTCGGGCGGCCTCGCCCTCGTCATCGCCGACAGCTGGCTGGGCTGGGGCAACATGTACGTGCTGATGGGCGGCTTGATGGGGCTGGCCGTCCTGGCCACGCTGTGGGCACCCGAACCCGAAACGCCCGCGGCCGCGCCCCGCACGCTGGCCGAGGCCGTGACCGGGCCGCTGGTCGAATTCTTCCGCCGCCCCGGCGCCATCGTGCTGCTGGTGCTGATCGTGCTCTACAAGCTGGGCGATGCCTTCGCCGGCAGCCTGTCCACCGCCTTCCTGATCCGCGGCGCGGGCTTCTCCGCCACCGAGGTCGGCACCATCAACAAGGTGCTCGGCCTGGGCGCCACCATCATCGGCGCACTGGCGGGCGGTTCGCTGCTGGCGAAGCTGGGATTGTTCCGGTCGCTGATGCTGTTCGGCCTGCTGCAGGCCGTCTCCAACCTGGGATTCTGGCTGCTCGCCGTCAGCCCCAAGAGCGTCCTGCTGATGGCCGCCGCCGTCGGCATAGAAAACCTGTGCGGCGGCATGGGCACGGCGGCCTTCGTGGCCCTGCTCATGGGCCTGTGCGACCACCGCTTCTCGGCCACCCAGTTCGCGCTGCTGTCCGCCCTGTCGGCCGTGGGGCGCACCTACCTGGCCGGGCCGCTGGCCCCGCCCATGGTGGAAAACTACGGCTGGGCCACCTTCTTCCTGGTCACCGTGGCCATCGCCCTGCCCGGCATGGTCCTGCTGTGGTGGCGGCGGGCCGACGTGCGCGCGCTGGACCAGGCCTGAGGCGCCCTGGCGGGCGGCGTCAGACGAAGTCGTCGTCCGAGAACGTATCGTCCGAGAATGTATCGTCGGTGAAGGAATCGTCGGCCGACGTGTCATAGGCCTGCGCGCCGCCGTCCGTATCCGGGCGGTCGTCGTTCCCGCTGCCGTAGTAGTTGTTGGTGACGTTCTGCGTGATCGTCTCCGAAGCCGGGGCGTTGCCGGCCAGATGCGCCGCCTGGCCCGCGCCGCCGCCCAACAAGTGCTCGATGCCGTTGAACAGGAACATCCCGCCCGCCACGCCGGCCGCCGTGGCCGCGGCATTGCCCAGGAAGCTGCCCATGGCACCGCCAGCGGCCGGCGCGCCGGCATAGGGAGCCGCGGGCCGGTATTCGGGGCGCTGGCCGATATCGCTGCCGATCATGGAACCGCCGGCGGGTGCCGGGCGCGCCGGCGCCTTGCCCCATCCATCGCCGCCCAGCAGCCCGCCCAGAAAACTGCGCGCGGGCCGGGCTTCCTGCTGCTGCCGCGAGGCGGCCTGGAGTTCACCCACTTGCTGCTCCAGGGCGGCGATGCGCGCCTGCGCGCCCTCCAGCGCATGTTCCAGCAACAGCGCGCGCTGGATGCTCAGGTAGAGCGCATCCGGCTGGCCGGCGGCGCGTTGCCGGATCAAGGCATCGGCCTCGGGGTCCTTGTCCATGCCCCGGACGCCAGCCAGGCGGTCCAGGAAATTGTCGAGCAGGGCGCGTTCTTGCGGCGTCATGAGCGGTTCTCCCGGTATGCCGGCCGAAGGCCGGCGCATTGCTGCGGAGGATGACAGCCGGGGCTTAATCCTGGCTTAAGCGCCGGGACACGTTTCCCCTGCCCAATACACACGCAGCCGGTCATACGCCAGGTTATACACGTAGGTATACGGCAGGAAGAACAGCAGCAACCCGATATCCAGCACCAGCGCTTCCCACAGCGAGATGCTCAGCCACCACGCCGCCAGCGGGACCACGATCAGGATCAGGCCGGACTCGAACCCCACCGCGTGGACCATCCGCACCCGGGTGTCGCGTACCCAGCCCAGGCGGCGCTCCACGCGCTCGAACCCGGCGTTGTAGACCATGTTCCACAGCATGGCGATGAGCGAGATCACCGCCGTCAGCGCGCCCATGTGCAGCAGCGGCTTGCCCATGATCCAGGCCAGCGCGGGCGCGCACAGCGCCACCGCGATGATCTCGAAGCACAGGGCGTGCGCCAGGCGTTCACGCAGCGATTTCTTGTCCTGCAACACGTTTCAACCTCGTTCCGTTGATGTCGTATCGGCATTTTCTGCCATACTTCCGTTAAATAAAATGTAATTACCATCGGTTTTTCCGATAGGAAGCCAGCCATGGCCTATTCCCTGGAAGCGCTGGCGGCCTTCACCCAGGCAGCCGCGCTGGGTTCGTTCTCGGCCGCCGCGCGCAAGCTGGGCAAGCGGCAATCGAGCATCAGCGAAAGCATCGCCAACCTGGAAATCGACCTGGGCGTGCAGTTGTTCGACCGCTCCACCCGCCAGCCCACGCTGACACCGGCGGGCCGGGCGCTGCTGGTGGAGGCGGCTCAGGTCCTGGCCAGCGCCGAGCAACTGGGCCGCGCCGCCGGCCGTTATGCCCAGGGGCACGAGTCGCGGCTGACCCTGGCGCTGTCCGATACCTACCAGTCCGAGCGCTTCGAAGCCATCCTGGCCGCGCTCGATCGCACGTATCCCGACATCGAGTTCGAATGCATGATGTCCGAGGACTGGGACACGGTGGCTACCGTGCAGCGCGGCCGTGCCAACCTGGGGCTGGTGCGCGCGCAGGAGCAATATCCGCCCGACGTGGAGCACCGCACGCTACCCGACCTGTCGGAGATGGTGGTGGTCACCGGCAAGGACCATCCGCTGGCCAGGCTGGGCGCGGTCACCGAGGCCGACCTGCGCGCGGCTCGGGAGCTGCGCATCGCGCCCTACGAGGACGACGGCCGCCGCATCGCGCGAGGCCGCACCTGGTCGGCCCCCTATTACCTGATGCTGCTGGAGATGGCGGTGATGAACTTCGGCTGGGCCAGGATGCCGCGCTGGCTGGTGACCCATTTCGCCGCCGGCAGGCTGGTGGAATTGCAGGTGCCCGGCCAGGAACGCCTGCTGCCCGTGGACGTGGTCTGGTCCAACCAGCGGCCGCTGGGCCCCGTCGGTGCCTGGATGCTGGAGGAACTGCTCAAGGCCTGACCGGATGCGCGGTCAATTCGGCGATGGCCTCGCGCTCGGTGCGGAACACGTGATGGGGCGGCAGCATGGCCGTGACGCCGGAGGTGTCGAACACGTCTTCCACCTGCTTCTTCACGCCCGCCAGGTACAGGTCCACGCCCTGGTCGCGCAGCGTGCCGATCAGGTAGATGAGCGTGTCGACCCCGGTCACGTCGATGCTGTTGATCGGCCCCGCGTAGATCAGCACCCGTTTGATGCCGGGATCGGCCCGGCAGCGCTCGATCACGAAATGCTCCAGCGGGTTGGCCGTGACGAAGCTCAGCCCCGCGTCCATGCGCACCGCCAGCAGGTCCGGCGCCAGCGGCGGCAGGCCGAAGCGCTGGCGGTCCCGCAGGGTACCGTCGGCATGGACCGCGACCTCGACGATGCGGGGGTGCGAGCGCTGATACAGGAAGTAGCCCAGGGACAGGATGAAGCCCGCCAGGATGCCCCATTGCAACTGCGGCGCGGCGATCAGGGTGGCCACGGCCGTGGACGCGGCGATGACGGCCTCGGCGCGCGACGTGGCCCATAGCCGGACAAAGAAGCGCGGGGTGATCAGGTTGGAGACCGGCACGATGATGACGGCCGCCAGGAAGGCCCGCGGCAGGTGGGCGATGGCCGGGGTCAGGAACAGCAGGCTCGCCAGCACGCAGACGAAGGCGAACAGCGCGGACCAGCCCGAGCGCGCACCCACGAACAGGTTCAGCGCCGAGCGCGAGAACGAGGCGCTGACCGGAAAGGCGCCGCTCAGGCCGCTGGCGATCTTGGCCAGCCCCTGGCCGATGAACTCCTGGTCCTCGTCCCAGCGCCGGCGCGTGCTGCGCGAGATGGTCTTGGCACTGGAGAGCGCTTCGACGAAGCTGACCAGCGCGATCACCGCCGCCGCAGGCAGCAGGCTGCGGTAGTCCTCCCAGTCCAGCAGCTTGGGCACGGTGAACTGCGGCAGGCCCGCCGGCAGCGTCCCGACCACGGCGCCGCCCCGCGCGCCGTAGCCGATGGCCCAACTGGCCAGGCCCGTCACCAGCGCGGCAGCCAGCACGATGGGCAGGCGCTTGCTGTGCTTCTTCAGCGCGGACAGGAAGACCAGCGTACCCACGCCAAAGGCGAACGCGGTCCAGTCCACGCTGCCCAGCAGGCCGCGCGGATCGGCCGCGGCCAGCGCGCCCCGCGCCTGGCTCCAGTCCAGCCCCAGCATGGCGGGCAGTTGCGACAGCATGATCAACAGCGCGGCGGCCTGGGTGAACGCGCCCACGACGGAGCCCGGCAGGAAGTTCACCACCATGCCCAGCCGGGTCGCGCCGATCAGCATCTGTATCGCGCCCGCCATCAGCGCCAGCCAGATCGCCAGCTCGACCCAGCGCGCCGACTCGGCTGCCGCCATGCCCGACAGCGATCCCGCCACCAGCATGCTGGTCAGCGCGACGGGCCCCGCGCCCAGCAATTGGCACGATCCCCACAGCACGCTGATGACCGGCGGAATCAGCGCGGCGTACAAGCCGGTGATGGGCGGCATGCCGGCCAGCATGGCGTAGGCCACGGCCTGCGGCACCAGGATCAGGCCGAGCGTGAAACCGGCCCGGGCATCGGCGGCCAGGTCGGCGGCGTTGGGCCGAGGCCAGTTCAGGAAGGGAAGATAGCGGGCGAGCAGAGCGGACATGGAAATGCGCCGGATCGGGATCGGCGGGGTCAGAGGTGGCGCGGCTTGCGCGGCGCGCGCACGGCGAAGTGGTCGTAGACGGCATCGGGCAGCAGGCGCATCAGCCTGGCGACGATGCCCATCTGCCAGGGAATGACGGTGTAGCGGACGCCGCGGTCCAGGGCCCGCGAGGCTTTCTCGGCGAACACGTCGGCATCCATCAGGAACGGCATCGAATACGGATTGCGCGCGGTCATGGGCGTGCGGATATAGCCGGGCGCGATGGTCGTGACCCGTATGCCCTGCGGCGACAATTCGTTGCGCAGGCTTTCGCAGTAGGCGATGACCGCCGCCTTGGAAGCGCTGTACGCTCCCGCGCCGGGCAGCCCGCGTATGCCGGCCACGCTGGCGATACCCGCCAGGTGGCCCCGGCCGGCCTGCTTCATGGCGGGAATGAAGGGCTCGAACGTCGCCACCATGGCGATCAGGTTGGTGTCGATCACGGCGCGGAAAGCGTCGAAATCCCCCATTTCCTCGGTCAACGTGCCGGTGCTGATACCGGCATTGGCGATCACCAGGCCGGTATCGCCCAAGGCCTGGAAATCCCGGGCCGCCGCATGCAGGGCATCGCGGTCACGCACGTCCAGCGCATAGCAGCGATGCTTGCCCGGCAGCGACGCGGCCAGCGCCTGCAAGGCCTCCTGCCGCCGGCCCACCAGGCCCAGCGTGGCGCCCAGGGCCGCATAGCGGCGTGCCAGCGCCTGCCCGATGCCGCTGCTCGCGCCGGTGATGAAGACGTTCATGCTCCCCTCTCGTAACGTCATCATTATCTCCTTTAATCATGTAGTTCTTACCGAAAATCATTAAGAAACCGTCATCGCGCCGCTCCATTGTCGCGGCGGGACAGCGCCGGCCAGCCGTGGACGAATCTGCGATACTGCGAAAAGAACCGCGTCCGCGGCAACAGAGAGCAAGATGACGTCACTTCCCGTTTCCGATGTGCAAGCCGCGCTGGCCGGACTGGTCGGCCAGGCGAATGTCTATGCCGACCCCGCGGACAAGGCCCGCTACGAAACCGGCGCCCGCTACGGCGACGGCAAGGCCGCCCTGGTGGTGCGGCCGGGTTCGGCCACCGAGGTGGCCGCGGTGGTGCGCTACTGCGTGGACACCGGCACGCCGCTGATCGCGCAGGGCGCCAACACCGGCCTGGTGGCCGCCAGCACGCCTGACGCCAGCGGCACCCAGGTCGTGCTGAGCCTGGAGCGGCTGCGCGGCGAGATCGTGATCGACCGCGCCAACCGCACCGCCACCGTGGGCGCCGGCGTCACGCTGCAGGAACTGAACGACAAGCTGGCCGAACATGGCCTGTGCTTTCCCATCGACCTGGGCGCCAACCCCTCGCTGGGCGGCATGATCGCCACCAACACCGGCGGCTCGCGGCTGATCCGCTACGGCGACGTGCGCCACAACCTGCTGGGCATCGAAGTGGTGCTGGCCGATCCGCCCGGGCAGGTGCTCGACCTGATGAGCGGACTGCGCAAGAACAATACCGGCTACGACCTCAAGCAGCTCTTCGTCGGCGTGAGCGGCGCGGGCGGCATCATCACCCGCGCCGTCGTGCAGGTCCATCCCCTGCCGCGCCAGACCGCCACCGCGCTGATCGTGCCCACCAGCCAGGAAGCCGTGCTGGAACTGCTGATCGCGCTGGAAAGCGAGTTCGGCGATTTCCTGACCGCCTACGAAGGCATGTCCAGCTCCACCGTGCAGTCGGTCATCGACCACGTGCCCGGCGTCGCCAACCCCTTCGCGCCCGAACCCATCCCGGACTACTGCCTGCTGGTGGAACTGGCCGCCACCTCGTCGCGCGAAGTGCTGGGCGTGGACCTGCAATCGGCGCTGAACGACTTCCTGGAACGGCAATTCGACGTACTCGTGGCCAACGCCGTGCTGGATGGCGGCCCCGATCTCTGGAAGATCCGCCACTCCATCAGCGAATCCATCCGTCACCAGGGCAAGCTGATCGCCTTCGACATCGCCGTGCCTCGCTCCTCGATGGTCGACTTCCAGACCACCGCGCGGCGGATGCTGGAAGCCGACTTCCCCTGGCTGCGCCTGTTCGACTTCGGCCACTGGGCGGACGGCGGCACCCACTTCAACATCGTCTGGCCCCACGACGCCACGCCCGCCTACGACACGGACACCGTCGAAAAACTCCGGCTGGCGATCTACGACCTGGTCGTCCGCCAGTTCGGCGGCAGCTTCAGCGCCGAACACGGCGTCGGCCCCTACAACGAACGCTTCTACCACCGCTATGCCTCGCCCGAGGCGCAAGCGCTGTCCGGCAAGATCCAGCATGCGATCGACCCGAGTCACGCCCTAGGCCAAGTTCACTTCGGCCCCTCTCCCCAATCCTGACTTTCTCCAGAAAACCAAAAACGGCCTTGCACGGTTAAATGCAAGGCCGTTCTCGTATCCACGATCCAGACCCAGGGCACAGCGGATCCGGCTCCGCCGGTCCGCCAGTGCCGCCCCCTGGGGGGCGCGCGTCAGCGCGTAGGGGGGGTCCTTTCCCTACCGATCAGGAAGTCCGCGACCTGGAGCGCGCCGAGATTGCTGCCGGTCAGCGACGGCGAGGTCAGGTAGCGGCCGTTGATGGCCAGGGTGGGCACGCCGTCGATCTTGTAGGCCTCGGCCAGCTTGGTGGCGCGCTGCACCTTGCTCTGGACGCCGAAGGAGTTGTAGGCGGCCGTGAACTGGGCGCGGTCCAGGCCCTGCTTCTCGGCCCAGTCGAAGATGCGGTTGGCCGTGTTCAGCGGCTGGCGCTGTTCATGGATGGCGGTGAAGACCATGCGATGCAGCTGGTCGACCTTGCCCAGGGCTTCCAGGGTGTAGTACAGGCGCTGCTGCGGCTCCATGCCGGCATTGAAGCGCACCGGCACGCGGCGTACCACGACGTCGGGCGGCAGCTTCTTGATCCAGGCTTCCAGGCTGGGCTCCAGCGCGTTGCAGTGCGGGCAGCTATACCAGAAGAACTCGGTGACCTCGACCTTGCCCGGCGAATCGGTGGCCTGGGGCTGCTGCAGGCGGATGTATTCCGTGCCTTCGCGCGGCTGCTGCGCCTGGGCGGTGCCCGGCAGGGCGGCGACGAAACCGGCGGCCAGGGCCAGGCCGGCGAACATGTGGCGGAAAGCGTAGCGACCGATCATAGAATTCCTTTGGTAACGTGGCCCGGGCGGCAGGCCGGCCGGACGCGGTGGAAACTCGGACCGCGGCAGGCCGCGCGAAGTTCCACCGGGGTCATTTCTTCACGACGGCGGCCTCGATGCCGTTCTCGGCCAGGCGCGCGCGCGTGCGGTTCATGTCGTCGAGCCGGGTGAACGGCCCCACGCGTACGCGGTGCACCGTGCCGGCGGCCACGTCGGCCGTCTCCAGGCGCGCCTCGAACCCCATGAAAGCCAGCTTGGCCTTGAGCGCCTCGGCGTCCTCGATCACGCGATAGGCACCGACCTGGAGGAAATAGGTGCCCGACGCCCCCGCCGCCGGGGCGGGTGGCTGGGAAGGCGCGGCCGCCTGCGGCGCGGAAGGTTGCGCGCCCTTCTTGCTCTTGTCGACGTTCTGGCTGGCCAGGAAATCGCCCAGCGGATCGCGGGTGGCCTGCGGCACCGGCGCGGGCGCCGGCTGCGTGGCCGAGGGGCCCGAGGCCGACGGCGCGCCGGCGGGACCATCCTTGCCGTAAAGGCTGCGGTTCGGATCGGGAGCGTTGGCCGGATCGGGCGGCTGCGCGGGCGAGGCCGGCGGCCGGGTTCCCTTGCTGACGAAGGGCACCGGCGCCTTGGTGATGTAGAACGCCACCAGCACGGCCACCAGCAGGCCGACCAGCAATCCGGCCATCAGGCCGAACATGGTGCCGCCCACCGCGCGCTTGGGCGCGGCCTGGCGCTGGGCCGTGCCGGCCGGTTTGCCGCCGCGGGCGGACTTCGTCTTCGCTGTGGAGGCCATGAATCGTTACATCCGTTGCGGAGCGGAAACGCCCAGCAACGCCAGTCCGTTGGCCAGCACCTGCCGGGTCGCCGCCAGCAGCGCCAGGCGCGCCACCTTCAGCGCCTCGTCGTCCACCAGCACGCGCTCGGCATTGTAGTAGGCGTGGAAATCGGCGGCGCAGTCCTTGAGCCAGAAAGCGACATGATGCGGCGACAGATCGTTGGCCGCGAGCCCCACCATGGACGGAAACTCGGCCAGCCGCTGCAGCAGCAGGAACTCCCGTTCAGCCGTCAGCAGCGACGTGTCGGCGCGCGCCAGATCGGCCTCGTCGCCGCCCCATTGCGCCAGCACGGAACAGATGCGCGCGTGGGCGTACTGGATGTAGTAGACGGGATTCTCGTCGGTCTGCTTGAGGGCGAGATCGACGTCGAACACGAACTCGGTATCGGCGCGGCGCTGGATCAGGAAATACCGCACCGCATCGCGGCCCACCCAGTCGATCAGGTCGCGCATGGTCACGTAGCTGCCGGCGCGCTTGGAGATCTTGACCTCTTCGCCGCCGCGCATGACCTTGACCATCTTGTGCAGCACGTAGTCGGGATAGCCCTTGGGGATACCGACGTCCAGCGCCTGCAGGCCCGAGCGCACGCGCGCCACGGTGCCGTGGTGGTCCGAGCCCTGGATGTTGATGGCCTTGGTGTAGCCGCGCTCCCACTTGGTGACGTGATAGGCCACGTCCGGCACGAAGTACGTATAGCCGCCCTCGGACTTGCGCATGACGCGGTCCTTGTCGTCGCCTTCGCCCAGTTCGGTCGTGCGCAGCCACAGCGCGCCGTCCTGCTCGTAGGTATGGCCGCTGGCGACCAGGCGCTGCACGGTCTGCTCGACCCGGCCCGACGTGTACAGGGAGCTTTCCAGGTAATAGTTGTCGAACTTCAGGTCGAAGGCCTGCAGGTCCAGGTCCTGCTCGCGGCGCAGGTAGGCCACGGCGAACTTGCGGATATCGTCGAGGTTCTCGGGATCGCCCGAGGCGGTGACCGGCTCGGCATCGGCCGCCTGCACCGTCTTGCGAGCCAGGAAGTCCGTCGCGATTTCCGAGATGTATTCACCGCGATAGCCGTCGGCCGGGAAATCCGGATGCTCGGGGCCGAAGCCACGCGCGCGCGCCTGGACGCTGATGGCCAGGTTCTGGATCTGGTTGCCGGCGTCGTTGTAATAGAACTCGCGCGTGACGTTCCAGCCGCTGGCGTCGAACAGCCGGCAAATAGCATCGCCCAGCGCGGCCTGGCGGGCATGGCCGACGTGCAGCGGCCCGGTGGGGTTGGCCGACACGAATTCGACCATCACCTTGCGGCCGTTGGCCGGCGCGCGGCCGAACTCGGCGCCACGCACGCGGATGGCGTCGATCACCGCCTGCTTGGCGGCGGGCGCGATGCGCAGGTTGATGAAACCGGGCCCGGCGATCTCGGCACTCTGGACGAGCGCGTCCGCGCCCGGCAGCGCCAGCAGCGCATCGACGATGGCCTGCGCCAGCTCGCGGGGATTGCGCTTGAGGGGCTTGGCGATCTGCATCGCCACGTTGGTGGCGGCGTCGCCGTGAGAGGCCACCTTGGGCCGCTCGAGCAGCAAGGTGGGCGTGGCTTCGGGGGCGACGGCCTTGACGGCGGCGCCCAGGAGGCCCAGAAGTTGTTCCTGTTGCTCGGGGAGCATGGCTGGAATGATCGCGCTGAATGAAAAACCAAGAGCGGAATGTTAACAGCCGCGGGCCGGAGAGGGGAAAAGCCACGGACCCCGGCGTTCTCTCCTGACGCCGCTCTGTCATCGAAGGTGACACATGATGCTTATGGATACCGAATGGCTCCGGTCGAATGGAGAGAGGTGGCGGCCATCGGGTTGCCCGCTCGGACTTCCGCCATAATGGATACCGGTCAACGACACGGGAAAAGCAACGCCATGATCGTCACCTTCAGATCCAAGGCCGCCGGCGAAGTCATCATGCTGGGCGAGCACGCCAGACCGCTGCTGGAACTGGCCGGCAAGATGCCCGAGATCGCCGCGGGCACGCGCGGCGTCTTCACGCCCGAACAATTGCCCGAGGCCATCCGCCGCATCGAGGCCGCGATAGGCGTCGAGAAGGAGCCTCGCTACGACGAGGACAACCCCGAGGAAAAAGAAAAGGCCGCCAGCCACGTCGGCCTGAGACAGCGCGCCTTCCCGCTGCTGGACATGCTGCGCAAGGCGCAGGCGCAGGACGTCAACGTGACCTGGGAAAGCTGAGGAGCCGCCGCATGACCCGACCACCCTGGCAGGACGTCCTGGACTTCTGGTTCCTGCCTCCCGACGATCCCGGCTACCTGAAGCCGCGCCACGTCTGGTTCCAGAAAAACCCCGACTTCGATGCCGAGATCGAACGGCGCTTCCTGCCGCGGATCGAGCAGGCGGTGGCCGGAGGCCTGCGCGAGTGGAAGCGCGAACTGGGCGGGGCGCTCGCGCGCATCGTGCTGCTGGACCAGTTTCCCCGCAACGTCTGGCGCGGCACGCCGCGCGCCTTCGCCGGCGACCCGCAGGCGCTGGCCGACGCGCTGGAACTGATCGACTCGGGCCGCTACCTGCAACTGCCGCCGGTGCAACGGGAATTCGTCTACCTGCCGCTGATGCACAGCGAGAACCCCGGCATCCAGGAACGATGCGTGGCCCTGTACACGACGCTGGCACAGGAACATCCCGCCTCCCAGAACTCGCTGGACTTCGCCATCCGCCACCGCGACATCGTGGAGCGCTTCGGCCGCTTTCCCCACCGCAACGCCATCCTGGGGCGGGCCAGCACGGGGCAGGAACTGGAGTTCCTGAAACAGCCCGGGTCGGGGTTTTGACTAGGACCAGACGAGCCTAGGACGACGCTGGATCCGCACGACCCCGGTGCTAAACTGGCCTCGTCGCTCTCCTCCAAAGCTGACCATGTACGCAGGAACCGGTATGTACAGCCTGAGCGAAGCGGCTCGTTTGATTGACGTCCCTTCGCGGCAATTGAATCGGTGGCTTTTCGGGTACCACTACCAGAAAAGCCAGGGCGACACGCGCTCGCGCTCCTGGTCTCCCCCGCTGTGGACACCGGCGCTATCCACGCAAGAATTCGACGAAAAGGTCATCGGCTTTCACGACTTGCTGGAAGTTCGCTTCGTCCACGCATTCGTCCAGTACGGCGTACCGCTGCTCGTCGTTCGCAAATGCCTGGAGTCCGCCCAGCAGATCTGGGGCGTCAAATATCCATTCACCACGCTGAAATTCAAAACGGATGGCCGAACGATATTTGGCGAAGCGATTCGGCAAGCTGGAATGGACGAAGCGTTGGTGGATCTGCGGAACAGACAGCATGTATTCCGGGAAATCATCAGCCCGTCGCTGTACGCTGGTATCGAGTATCACCAGGACCAGGCGTCCAGGTGGTATCCATTGCTTAAGCGGGAAGGCATTGTCCTGGACCCTTCCCGCCAGTTCGGAAGCCCCATCGTGGAAGCGGCAGGTACGCCAACCGACATCCTGCACGCGTCATACATGGCCGAAGGCGGAAACGAAGAAGCGATCAAGGCAACGGCTGCGATCTACGACATTCAACCGCGTCTTGTCAGATCTGCCGTCAGGTTTGAGGAAAGCCTGAGGCAACGAGTCCATTGAACTTCCTCCTGGACAACAATCTCCCGCCACAGTGGGCTCCCGCGCTTGCCGAAGCGAGCCAGGGAGTCCTGGCCGGCCGCATCGGTGAAGTCTGCCACCTGCGCAGCCGCTTTCCCAAGAACACAGACGACATCGTTTGGCTGCGGACTCTCGGTGAGGAGCGGGATTGGGCCATCCTGTCCGTGGATGCCTTCCGGAAAAAGAATGGCGCGGAGCGGCAGGTCATTCGCCAGTACGGCCTCTCGGTCTTCGTACTGCAATCGAGCTGGTCCAGCCGGAAGTACTGGGACAAGCTGTCGCAGCTGGTCCTATGGTGGCCCCGAATCGTCGATCAGGCCAACACGGTAGAACGCGCCGCGGTCGAGGTCCCCTGGCGCGTCTCCACCCGCTTCAAGCAACTGTAGCGGCTTGGGCAAGGGGCACCCGGCCCCGTGCCTGACCTGATCACACGCTCACTTCGGCAAGCTTGGTCCCCGCCGTCGCGGCCGGCTGCCCGCTGTCGCGCACATGCCGGTTGACCGCGCTCAGCACGGCCTTGAACGAAGCCGTGACGATGTCACTGTCCACGCCCACGCCGAAGCCGGTCGGGGCATCGCCCACCCGCACTTCCACATAGCAGGCGGCGGTCGCGTCGGCGCCCACGCCTATCGAGTGCTCGTGGTAGTCCATCATCCGCATCGGCATGTCCAGCGCCTGCACGAAGGCGTCGATCGGGCCGTTGCCGGTGCCCACCAGGGTGCGCGCCTCGCCGGCGACCTGCACGTCCACCTCGACCCGCACGCCGCCGTCGATGCTGGCCATGCGATGGCGGACGAAGCGATAAGGCTCGTGCTGCTCCAGGTATTCACTGCTGAAGATGGAGTAGACATCGGCGGCGACGACCTCCTTGCCGGTTTCGTCGGTCACGCGCTGGATGGCGCGGCTGAACTCGATCTGCAGGCGGCGCGGCAAGTCGAAACCATATTCCTGCTGCAACAGGTAGGACACCCCGCCCTTGCCGGACTGGCTGTTCACGCGAATGACCGCGTCATAGCTGCGGCCCAGGTCGGCCGGGTCGATGGGCAGGTAGGGAACGTCCCAGACGGCATCCGGCTGGCGCTGCGCGAACCCCTTCTTGATCGCATCCTGGTGCGAACCCGAGAACGCGGTGAAGACGAGGTCGCCCACGTAGGGATGGCGCGGGTGCACCGGCAATTGGGTGCAGTATTCGACGCAGCGGCGCACGTCGTCGATGTCGGAGAAGTCGAGCCCGGGCGAGATGCCCTGGCTGTAGCAGTTCAAGGCCAGGGTGACCAGGTCGACGTTGCCGGTGCGTTCGCCGTGGCCGAACAGGCAGCCCTCGATGCGCTCGGCGCCGGCCAGCACGGCCATCTCGGCCGCCGCCACCGCGGTGCCGCGGTCGTTGTGCGGGTGGACGCTGAGGATGATGCTGTCGCGATTGGCCAGGTTGCGGTGCATCCACTCGATCTGGTCGGCGTAGATGTTGGGCATCGCGCACTCGACCGTGGCGGGCAGGTTCAGGATGATCTTGCGGTTGGGCGTCGCGCCCCAGGCCTCGACCACCGCATCGCACACTTCCTTGGCGAAATCGAGCTCGGACGAACTGAACACCTCGGGCGAATACTGGTAGACCCATTCGGTGTCAGGACGCGCGTCGGTCAACTCCTTGATGAGACGGGTGCCTTCCAGCGCGATCTGCTTGACTTCTTCGCGCGACATGCCGAACACGATGCGGCGGAAGGCCGGCGCAATGGCGTTGTACATGTGCACGATCACCCGGCGGCCGCCCTCGACCGACTCGATGGTGCGGCGGATCAGTTCTTCGCGCGATTGCGTCAGCACCTCGATGGTGACGTCCTCGGGCACCCGGTTCTGGTCGATCAAGCCGCGGATGAAGTCGAAATCCGTCTGCGAGGCCGAGGGAAAGCCGACCTCGATTTCCTTGAAGCCGATCTCGACCAGCTTCTCGAACATGCGCGTCTTGCGCTCGCCGTTCATGGGCTCGATCAGGGCCTGGTTGCCGTCGCGCAGATCGGTGCTCATCCAGATCGGCGCCTTGGTCATGCGGCGGTTGGGCCAGCTACGCTCGGAAAAGTCGTAGGCGGGAAAGGGGCGGTATTTCGCCTCGGGATTCTTCAACATGATGGACTGCTCCTGCTACTGCGGACTCGGAATGGACGGATGGACCGTGTGAGTGGCCGAGAGGGGGCTGCCGAACTGCCACGGGGACGCTAGGCCCGGCAACCGATCGGTAGTAGTAGCGAGGAGGCGATGAGGGCGACGATCGCGCGCACGTCGGCACCCGGCGCGGCTTGGCGCAGGGAGGCGGCGGAGCGGATGGCGGAGGTGGCCATGGTTGCGATCGTGCTTGGGGAAAAATGCGGATAGATGTGATAGTCAACCACAAATTCGGATCGCTGGCAAGCCGCCTGGGCAAAAACTACGACGCCATCAGGCACCGGCGATGTCGGCGAGATGGTCGGCCGTCCATATGAGGAACGGAGCCTGCGCCCGCAAGGCCAGCAGGTCCGCAGCGCCAGTCACCAGGGCCTCGGCCCCGGCGACATGGGCGAGCACGACGAAGACCTGGTCCTTCTTATCACGGCATTCGGGCAGGATCGGCCAGACGGCGGGCAACGTGACAACCTCGGCATACGGAAGAAAATCCGCGAGCAGGTCGTTCTGGTCACTCGCTGACAACCGGAACTTGGGATAAGCCAGGACACGCAGCAATTCATTGGCGGTAGCCCGGCAGACCAGAGGCGCAAGCCTGCCATCCTGCCAGGCCCGACGCATCCAAGCCAGCCGGCCTGAGGTGAACATCAGCGCCGACAGCACGATGTTGGTGTCGAGCACGACGCGACGCGTCATCGCCGTGCCCAAGCAAGGGCCTCTTCGATATCCTGCTCGGTGATGCCCAGTTGCTCCAGCTTGTCACGGACGGCTTGAGCCTGATGGACCCTGACCGGGGTCAATACGATGCGTCCGTTCTCGACCGTTACGTCGAAATAGTCCGTCTCGTCCACGCTGGAGACCGCGGCCTTGGGCAAGGTGATCTGGTTTTTCGATGTCAACTTGGCAAGCATAGGAAACTCCACAAACCAATAATTCTTACTTCCTTACTTGATCATATCAAGGAATCACGCCCTATCTAAGTCCGGGGTAAACCCGGGATACCCCCCTGCCCAACGCCGGTTCACCATCATCCGACAACCAGAAGGAGACTGCCGTGGCAAGCTACCAGGCCTTCCATGCCCACTCGGTGGACGAACCCGGGCCATTCTGGAGCGAGCAGGCCCGGCTCGTCGACTGGCACGCGCCGGCCGCCCAGCCCCTGGACCTGTCGCATCCTCCCTTCTCGCGCTGGTTCGTCGGCGGACTGACCAATCTCTGCCATAACGCGGTCGACCGGCACCTGGCCGAACGCGGCGGCCAGCCCGCGCTGATCCACGTCTCGACCGAGACCGGCACCGAGTCCGCCTACACCTACGCGCAGTTGCACGACGAAGTGAACCGGATGGCCGCGGTGATGCAGGCCCTGGGCGTGCGGCGCGGCGATCGGGTGCTGATCTACATGCCCATGATCCCCGAGGCCGCGTTCGCGATGCTGGCCTGCGTGCGGATCGGCGCCATCCACTCGGTGGTGTTCGGCGGCTTCGCCTCGGCCAGCCTGGCCACGCGCATCGACGATGCCCGGCCGACGCTGGTGGTGTCGGCCGATGCCGGATCGCGCGCGGGCAAGGTGATCCCCTACAAGCCCCTGCTGGACGAGGCGCTGCGCCTGGCCTCGCATGCGCCGGCCAGCGTGCTGCTGGTGGACCGGGGCCTGGCGCCCATGTCCTTGCAGGAAGGGCGGGACCACGACTACACGGCGCTGCGCGAGCGGCATGCGCATGCCCGCGTTCCCTGCGTCTGGCTGGAGTCGAACGAGCCCTCCTACATCCTCTACACCTCCGGCACCACGGGCAGGCCCAAGGGCGTACAGCGCGACACCGGCGGCTACGCCGTGGCACTGGCCGCGTCGATGCGCCACATCTTCTGCGCGCAAGCGGGCGACGTGATGTTCACCACCTCCGACGTCGGCTGGGTGGTGGGCCACAGCTACATCGTCTACGGGCCGCTGATCGCAGGCATGACGACGCTGATGTACGAAGGCACGCCGGTGCGCCCCGATGGCGCGATCTGGTGGAAGCTGGTGGAGCAGTACCGCGTCACCCACATGTTCAGCGCGCCCACCGCGATACGGGTGCTGAAGAAGCAGGATCCGGAAACGCTGCGCCGCCATGATCTTTCCACACTGCGCACCTTGTTCCTGGCCGGCGAGCCGCTGGACGAGCCCACCGCGCGCTGGATACACGAGGCCATCGGCAAGCCGGTGGTCGACAACTACTGGCAGACCGAGACCGGCTGGCCCATGCTGGCGCTGCCGCGCGGAGTGGAGGACCTGCCCACCAAGTTCGGCTCGCCCGGCCTGCCGGTGTACGGCTATCGGCTGAAGATCGTGGACGAACAGACGGGCGAGCCGTGCCCGCCCGGGCGCAAGGGCGTGGTGGCGCTGGAAGCGCCGCTGCCGCCGGGCTGCATGTCCACGATCTGGGGCGACGACGAACGCTACGTGTCCACCTACTGGTCGGGCTTTCCCGGCAAGCTGCTGTATTCCAGCTTCGACTGGGGCATCCAGGACGAGGACGGCTATGTCACCATCCTGGGCCGCACCGACGACGTCATCAACGTCGCGGGACATCGGCTGGGCACGCGCGAAATCGAGGAAAGCGTCTCCAGCCATCCGGACATCGCCGAGGTCGCCGTGGTGGGCGTGCAGGACGCCCTGAAGGGCCAGGTCGCGATGGCCTTCGCCATCGCGCGCAGCGTCGAGCGTGCCGCGACACCCGAAGGTCGCATGCGGCTGGAAGGCGAGGTCATGCAGACGGTCGAACGCCGGCTGGGCGCGGTGGCCCGCCCGGCGCGGGTGTTCTTCGTGAACGCGCTGCCCAAGACACGCTCGGGCAAGCTGCTGCGGCGGGCCATCCAGGCCATTGCCGAAGGGCGCGACCCCGGCGACCTCACCACCATCGAGGACGCCGGCGCGTTGCAGCAGTTGAAAGAGGCGATGTTTCCGCCGGCCTAGCGCTTGGCGGCCGCGGCCAGCGCCTGGCAGAAGGCCCGCGCCGCGGGCCCCGGCGGCGCGTCCACCCGATGCGCCAGATAGGCCTCCGACGCCAGCGAGCTGTCGCGGCCCAGCGCCGACACGGCCAACCGCACCAGCCGGCCCTCGGCCAGGTCCCGCTCCACCTGCCATGCCGGCAGGCGCCCCCAGCCCACGCCCGCAAGGATGAGCTGGTGCTTGGTGTCCTGCGTGTTGACGCGACAGGTCTGCGGCGAAAGCACGCCGAAGTCCTGTCCCGGCGTCAACGAGGAAGGATCGGCCAGCACGATCTGCAGATGGCCAGCCAGGTCCGCCATCTGCAAGGGCGGGGCCGTTGCCGCCAGCGGGTGGGATGCGCCGGCCACCGCCACCACCTCGACCGCCGCCAGGGCTTGCATGGCG
The DNA here is from genome assembly GCF_029845405.1 of Pigmentiphaga sp. GD03639. NCBI lineage: Bacteria > Pseudomonadati > Pseudomonadota > Betaproteobacteria > Burkholderiales > Alcaligenaceae > Pigmentiphaga > Pigmentiphaga sp. GD03639. The sequence goes on along the minus strand of NZ_JAOCLR010000011.1, from coordinate 54,601 downwards.
ATCTTCGGACTGCGGAAGTGCTCGCCCACCGTGATGCCCACGCCATAGCGCCGATCGAGCAGACCCGACAGCGGCCCGCCCAGCGGCTCGACCGCCAGCCGCACCGCCACGGCCGGGTAGCGGGACCGCATGGCATTCAGGGCCTGCGCCACCCACGCTATCGGAAACAGCGTGTCCACCACCAGCGCAAGCTCGAGTTCGACGCCCTCGCCCATGCCCCGCGCCCGAGCCCGCATGGCGTCCACGCGCAGCAGGATGTCCCGCACGTTGCTCAAGAGCGCCTGCCCCTCGTGAGTCAGGACAGGGCGATGTCCGCCGCGATCGAACAGCGCGACGCCCAGTTCTCCTTCCATCCTGGCGATGGCATGGCTGACGGCCGACTGCGCGCGCCGCAGCCGGCCGGCCCCCGCCCGGAAGCTTCCCGTTTCCGCCACGGCGGCGAACACACGCATCTGGTCCAGGGTCAGGGCGTCGATCATGATCGATTATTTGGATAGAAAACATCTAAATAATGTCACTTTTGTCGATCGACGGCCAACCCTATGCTGGCAGCCTGACGAACAGGAATGCACGATGCGGGCAAGCCATCAAGACATCGCGGTACGGGAAAAGAACAGCTGGGCGAGTGTCGCGGTCATCGTCGGCGGCGGCGTGGTGCTGGCGCTGCAGGTCGGCAAGGCCTCGATCGCCGCGCCGCTGCTGCGCGCCGACATGGGACTGGACCTGGCCGCCATCGGCTGGCTCACGGCCGTCATCGCCGTGCTCGGCATGCTGGGCGGCATGCCCGCCGGATCGCTGGTGGCGGCCCGTGGCGACCGCCGCGTCTTTCTTGCCGGCCTGGGCACCAGCGCGCTGGGCGCGGCACTGGGCGCGGGCGCGCCCGGCTATGCCTGGCTGCTGGCTTCCCGTCTGCTCGAAGGCCTGGGGTTCCTGCTGGTGGTCGTCGCCGGGCCGGCGCTGCTGCAACGCGTGGTCGCCGCCGCACAGCGCGATCTGGCCTTCGCGCTGTGGAGCTGCTTCATGCCCACCGGCATCGCGCTGGCGATGTTGCTCGGTCCCCTGTTCTCGTCCTGGCGGATCTTGTGGTGGAGCAGCGCGGCGCTATCGTTGGCCGCTGCGGCCTCCGTCCTGCTGCTTCCTCCTTCGGCGCGCGGCGCTTGGCGGGGATGGCGCGACACGGGCCGCGACGCGCTGGCGACGCTGCGTGGCCGGGACCCCTTGCTGCTGGCCGCGGGATTCGGACTGTACAGCCTGCAGTTCTTCGCGCTGTTCAATTTCCTGCCCATCCTGCTGACCGAACGGATGGGGATGCCGCTACAGACCGCCGGGCTCCTGGCCGCCGCGGCCACGGCGGCCAACATCGCCGGCAATCTCTGCGCCGGCATCCTGATGGAGCGCGGGGTGGCCAGATGGGCGCTGGTGGCCTGCGGCAGCGTCGTCATGGGCCTGGCGGGAAGCGGGGTCTTCCTGTCCGTGCTGCCCGACGCCGGCAGCTTCGCGCTGTGCATGCTTTTCTCGGCCGCCGGCGGACTGATCCCCGCCACGCTGCTGGCGACGGCTCCGCGCGCGGCGCCCAGTCCGGCCCGGGTGCCGCTGGTGGTCGGGCTGATGATGCAAGGCAACAACCTGGGCCAGGTCGTGGGTCCGGCCGCGGTCGGCGGCCTGATCCAGTCATACGGCTGGCCCGCCGCGGCGGGCATCGCCGGCGTGGCGGGCGTGCTGGCGCTGGCCGTGGCCCTGGGACTGCGACAGTCCGGAAGATGAATGGCAGGGACTTGAAATGCGCGCGATCGTCCAGAGATTGGGTTCAGGGGATGCCGCAATCGGGTCCCCGGTGAAACTTGCTGACTATCAGGAGATTCGAGCCATGAACGCTACTTTTTCGCTGGCGCCCTTGTTCCGCCAATCGGTCGGATTCGACCGCTTCAATGACCTTTTCGAGTCCGTCTTGCGCAACGACACGGGCAGCACCTATCCGCCCTACAACGTCGAGAAGCGCGGCGACGACGACTACCGCATCGTGATCGCGGCGGCCGGGCTACGCAACGAAGACCTGGACCTGCAGGTCGAGAGCGGCGTGCTGACCGTTACCGGCGGCCGCCGTGAAAAAAGCGAAGAGGCCGTCACCTACCTGCACCAGGGCATCGCGCAACGCGCGTTCAAGCTGTCGTTCCGCTTGGCCGACCATATCGAAGTGCGCGGAGCGCATCTCGAGAACGGCCTGTTGAACATCGACCTGGTCCGGGAAGTGCCCGAGGCGGCCAAGCCCCGGCGCATCGAGATCGGCAGCGCCGCCCCCGCGCCGCGCGAGCAACCCGCGCTGGCCAACGCCGCCTGACGGCACGGCGGAGCGGCAACGCTCCGCCCTTCTTCCTTACGCCGCTGCATCCCACACGTCGTGGCTGCGCGGCGTATCGATGCGATAGTCCGTATAGGGCCGCTGCAGCAGTTCGGCTCCCAGCCGCCTGGCCGCGCCGACCGGGTCGCGGGGGTCGCGCGCGACTTCGCCCCGGCGATTGCCCGAACCGTGCACATACCCGACGAAGGCCGAATGGCTGTACCGGGCGAATTCCTGCACCTGGTGCACGATGCCCAATCCCGCTCCGGGATAGCTTTCTTCCGAGGCCAGCGTCAGCGCCAGCCGCTTGCCCTGCATGCGCGTCATCACCTCGGCATGATGCGGGTAGGCGGCCGAGTAATAGGCGAACGACCGGTCGAAGAAAGCCTTGGTCTGCGCCGACATTCCGTACCAGTAGATGGGCGTGCAGAACACCACGCCGGCGGCGGGCAGGAACTCTTCCAGGAAGAGTTCGCCGTAGCGATCGGCCGGCAGCCCGGACGCAGGCGTACGGTCGCCCAGGAATCCGCTGATGTAGTCGTCCAGGAAACGCAGGCGTGGGGCAAGTCCCGCCTCCTGCGCGCCGGTCTCGACCGCGCGGGCCAGCAGTGCACTGTTGCCGTCCCGGCGGGGGCTGCCGATCAGGATGAGTATCGAAGAAGATGAGTCCATGTCATGCATTCCCGTAGAAAGAAGTTTCCCGGACTCGCCGGGGATGGAAAGAATGTAGGGGCATGCCGCGGTTATTGGCGAATGAGCTTCTTTCCAATAAGATGAATTGAATTCATCTCCAGGCCACTCATCCAGTGTTCGCCCGACTGCCTCTGAGCGCCCTGCGCACGTTCGAAGCCGCCGCGCGGCTGCGCAGCTTCAAGCTGGCCGCGCAGGAACTGCACGTCACGCCCACCGCGGTGTCCCACCAGATCCGGACGCTGGAGCACCACCTGGGGGTGGCCCTGTTTCAGCGCGAGGCGCGCGGCGTGACGCTGACCGCGCCGGGGGTACGGCTACTGGAAACCGTGCACGGCGCGCTCCTGGACATCGGCCAGGCCATGGACGCCCTGCGGCCGCGGCCCGGCACGGGCGTGGTCACCGTCACCACCACGCATTCCTTCGCCGCCCTATGGCTCGTGCCCCGGCTGGGCCGCTTCTACCAGGAACATCCCGGTTGCGAAGTGCGGCTGGACGCCACCGAGCGCGTGGTCGACCTGTTGCAGGACGCCAGCGTGGACGTGGCCATCCGCTACGGCGGGAACGAGCCGCCGGGCCTGCTGGCACCGGCGGCGCTGGCCGAGTCCTTCGGCGTCTATGGCACGCCGGCGGCCGTCCGCGCGGCCGCCAAGGCCAGGCCGACACTGATCTCGGTGCAATGGCGCGACTCCACCCTGTACGAGCAGGGCTGGCGGCAGTGGTGCGCGGCGGCGGGCCTGCGCTGGCTGGACGGACGGCCGTCCATGCGGCATTACGAGGAAGAGCACTACGCCTTGCAGGCCGCGATCGCGGGCCAGGGGCTGGTGCTGGCGAGCTCGGTCATGGTCTCGGATGCCGTCGGCGCCGGGCTGCTGAAGCCGTTCAAACCGCGAATACGCGTGCCGGGCGACCGCTATACCGTGTTGTGCGCTCCCGGCCGCGAACGCCACCCTCCCGCGCGCGCCTTCCTGGCCTGGATCGAAAGGGAGTTCGCCGGCGCGCGCGACGGCCAGCCGGTCGGCCGGCCGACTCGGTGAAGTGCCAAAATACCGGCATGCGCACCTTTCTTCTCTACGTCGCCACCGCCTTGGCGGAGATCGTCGGCTGCTACCTTCCCTACTTATGGCTGCGGGAAGGGCGCTCGGTTTGGCTGCTGGTTCCCGCGGCGGCCAGCCTGGCGTTGTTCGCCTGGCTGCTGACCCTGCACCCCACCGCCGCCGGCCGGGTCTATGCCGCCTACGGCGGCGTCTACATCGGCGCCGCCATCGTGTGGCTGTGGGCCGTGGACGGCATACGGCCCACCTCGTGGGACGTGGCGGGCGCGGCGGTGGCGCTGGCCGGCATGGGGATCATCATTTTCCAGCCGCGCTAGGAGGTCACAAACTGCTCATCAACGCCCGCCGCAGTTCGTCCTCGCTGCGTCCGCTGCGCGACGCGTAATCCGCCAGCTGGTCCTCGCCGATCTTCCCGACGTTGAAATACTGCGACTCGGGATGGCTGAAGTAGAAGCCGGATACGGCCGCGGCGGGGTACATGGCCAGGCTGTCGGTCAGTTCCATGCCGATGTCCTGGCAGGCCATGACCTCGAACATGTCGCGCTTGACCGTGTGCTCGGGGCAGGCCGGGTAGCCGGGCGCGGGACGGATGCCGCGATAGGCCTCCTTGATCAGCGCCTCGTTGTCCAGGGCCTCGTCCGGCGCGTAGCCCCACAGGTCCTTGCGCACGCGCTCGTGCATGGCTTCGGCGAAGGCCTCGGCCAGCCGGTCGGCGATGGCCTTGAGCATGATGCTGGAGTAGTCGTCGAGCTGCTTCTGGAACTCGGCTTCCCACTTCTCGATGCCCAGGCCGCCGGTGACGGCGAACATGCCGATATAGTCGGCAATCCCGCTGGACTTGGGCGCGATGAAGTCGGCCAGGCATTTGTTGTCCACGCCTTCGCGCTTGGCGGTCTGCTGGCGCAGGTTGCGCCAGGTGAACAGCACCTTCTGGCGCGACTCGTCGGCGTAGATCTCGATGTCGTCGTCGTTGACGCTGTTGGCGGGGTAGAAGGCCACGACGCCGTTGGCGGTCAGCCAGCGGCCTTCGATCACGCGCTTGAGCAGGGCCTGGCCATCGGCGTAGACCTTGCGGGCGGAGTCGCCCACGACCGCGTCGTCCAGGATGGCGGGGAAGCCGCCGTGCAGGTCCCAGGTCTGGAAGAAGGGCTGCCAGTCGATATAGCGCGCGATCTCGGCCAAGTCGAAGTTCTTGAACGTGCGGCGGCCGATGAACTTGGGCCGCGGCGGCTGGTAGCCGTCCCACGCGATGGGCGGCTTGTTGGCGCGCGCCTCGGCCAGCGGGATCAGCGGCGTGGCCTTGCGGTTGGCGTATTGCTCGCGCACGCGCTCGTACTCGGTCTTGATCTCGGCGATATACTGCGCGGCCTGGTCCGACACCAGGTTCTGCGCCACGCCCACCGAGCGGCTGGCGTCGGTCACGTAGATGACCGGGCCTTCGTAGTGCGGCGCGATCTTCACGGCCGTGTGCACGCGGCTGGTGGTGGCGCCGCCGATCAAGAGCGGCAGGTTGCGTTCGCGGAAGTAGTCGTCGCGCTGCATCTCGGCGGCGACGTAGGCCATTTCCTCCAGGCTGGGCGTGATCAGGCCCGAGAGGCCGACGATGTCGGCCTTTTCTTCCTTGGCCTTGGCCAGGATTTCCGCGGCCGGCACCATGACGCCCATGTTGACGACTTCGAAGTTGTTGCACTGGAGCACGACGCTGACGATGTTCTTGCCGATGTCGTGCACGTCGCCCTTGACCGTGGCGATGACGATCTTGCCCTTGGAGCGGACGTCGCCGCCGGCGGCCTCGATCTGGCGCTTTTCTTCCTCGATGAAGGGAATGAGGTGGGCCACGGCCTGCTTCATCACGCGCGCGGACTTCACCACCTGCGGCAGGAACATCTTGCCCGAGCCGAACAGGTCGCCCACGACGTTCATGCCGTCCATCAGCGGCCCCTCGATCACCTCGATGGGGCGGCCGCCGCGTGCGTCCACGGCCTGGCGGGCTTCCTCGGTGTCCTCGACGATGTAGGTATTGATGCCGTGCACCAGCGAGTGCGTCAGCCGCTCGCCGTAGGGCAGGCTGCGCCAGGCCAGGTCTTCTTCCTTCTTGGCGCCCGAACCCTTGATCGTGTCGGCGAACTGCACCAGCCGCTCGGTGGACGTGCGTTCGTCGCCCGGGTCCTTGCGGCCGAGCGGTTCGGCGCGGTCCAGCACCACGTCTTCCACCAGGTCGCGCAGCACCGGGTCCAGGTCGGCGTACACACCCAGCTGGCCGGCGTTCACGATGCCCATCGTCAGCCCTTCGCGGATGGCGTGGTACAGGAAGACCGTGTGGATGGCCTCCCGCATCGGCTCGTTGCCGCGGAACGAGAAGCTGACGTTGGAGATGCCGCCCGACACCTTGGCGTGCGGCAGGTTCTGCCGGATCCAGCGCGTGCCCTCGATGAAGTCCACGGCGTAGTGGTTGTGCTCGTCGATGCCGGTGGCGATGGCGAACACGTTCGGGTCGAAGATGATGTCCTCGGGCGGGAAGCCCACCTCTTCCACCAGCAGCTTGTAGGCGCGTCCGCAGATGTCGATGCGGCGCTGGAGCGTATCGGCCTGGCCCTGCTCGTCGAAGGCCATGACCACCACCGCCGCGCCGTAGCGCCGGCACAGCCGGGCCTGGTGAAGGAAGGGCTCGATGCCTTCCTTCATCGAGATCGAGTTGACGACGGACTTGCCCTGCACGCACTTCAGGCCGGCCTCGATCACGCTCCACTTGGAGCTGTCTATCATGACCGGCACGCGCGAGATGTCGGGTTCGGAGGCGATCAGGTTCAGGAAGCGCGTCATGCTGGCCTGCGAATCCAGCATGGCCTCGTCCATGTTGATGTCGATGATCTGCGCGCCGTTCTCGACCTGCTGGCGGGCCACGGCCAGCGCCTCGTCGAATTTCTCCTCGCGGATCAGGCGGGCGAACATCTTGCTGCCGGTGACGTTCGTGCGCTCGCCCACGTTGACGAACAGGGTCTCTTCGTCGATGTTCAGCGCCTCCAGGCCGGACAGGCGCATCTTCGCCTCGATCACCGGGGGCTGGCGCAGCGGCAGCCCCGCCACCTTGTCGGCGATGGCGCGTATGTGGTCAGGCGTGGTGCCGCAGCAGCCGCCCACGACGTTGACGAAGCCGGCGCGGGCGAACTCTTCCAGCAGACGCGAGGTGTCTTCCGGCGTTTCGTCAAAGCCCGTGTCGCTGAGCGGATTGGGCAGGCCGGCGTTCGGATAGACACAGACGAAGGTGTCGCTGATCTTCGACAGCTCGGCGATGTAGGGCCGCATCAGCGCCGCGCCCAGCGCGCAGTTCAGGCCGATGGTGATGGGGCGGGCGTGGCGTACCGAGTTCCAGAACGCTTCGACCGTCTGCCCCGACAGGATGCGCCCGGAGGCGTCGGTGACCGTGCCCGAGACCATGACGGGCAGGCGCTCGCCGCGCGCCTCGAACACTTCCTCGACGGCGAAGATGGCCGCCTTGGCGTTCAGCGTGTCGAAGATGGTCTCGATCAGGACGAGGTCGATGCCGCCGTCGAGCAGTCCGTTCAACTGCTCGGTATAGGCCGCGCGCAGCTCGTCGAAGGTGACGTTGCGCGCCGCCGGATCGTTCACGTCGGGCGAGATGGAGGCGGTCTTGGGCTGGGGCCCCAGCGCGCCCGCCACGAAACGGGGCCGCTCCGGCGTGCCGAACTCGTCGCAGGCCTGGCGCGCCAGCCTGGCCGAGGCCAGGTTCAGCTCGTAGGCCAGTTCGGGCAGCTCGTAGTCGCCCTGGGCGATGGAGGTAGCGCCGAAGGTATTGGTCTCGATGATGTCCGCGCCCGCGGCCAGATAGCCGCGGTGGATTTCCAGGATGACCTCGGGCCGGGTCAGGCTGAGCAGCTCGTTGTTGCCCTTCACGTCCTTGCCGTGGCCGGCGAAGCGCTCGCCCCGGAACGCCGCCTCGTCCAGCTTGTAGCGCTGGATCATGGTGCCCATCGCGCCGTCCAGGATCAGGATGCGCTCGGTCAGGAGGCGCGCGAACTCGGCGCCGCGCGTGTAGGACGAAGGGGGATAGGGAAGGGCGGGGAAAGACATGGACGACACGGGGCCTCGCAGGATCCCTGGCACAGGCCCCTGGGAGGCACGGCCAGCCAGGGGGTGGACTGGCTAACCCGCTATTTTACCAAGGGCAACGAAGGTGCCCCATACTGGCGTCGAATTCAGCGGGCACCGGGAACCGGGGGCTCGAAAACGCGGATGGCCGGAAGCGGGCCATCGTAGCGTTCGGCCTGGACCGCGGTGAGCTGTCCCGTGCAGCCCTGGGCCAGCGAGGACGTGCCCGCGTCGCGCGTCAGCACGTTGGGATTGCCGTGTACGCACAGGGGCGGGCCGTCGTCCTGCCTGTCCGCGGGGTCATACCAGGCCCCGGTAGGCAATTGCACTACGCCAGGCCGAATGTCGGTGCTCAAGGCAGCGCTTGCCAGGCAAGCCCCGCGGCCGTTGGACAGGCGCACGATGTCGCCCTCGCGAATGCCGCGCGCCGATGCGTCGTCCGGATGCATGGTGCATACCTCCCGGCCATCTCGCTTGGCTCCCGCGCTGTGGCGGCCGAAGTCCAGCTGGCTGTGCAGCTTGGTCGCCGGCTGGTTGGCGACGAGATACAGCGGATGAGCATCGGTAGGCGCGTCCTGCGGCTCCAGCCATGCGGGGTGCCCGGGGCAATCGGCATAGCCGAAGCCTGCCACCACGGGTGAACTCACTTGCACCTTGCCGCTGGGAGTGGGCAGCGGCGCGCCGGCGGGATCCTTGCGGAACGCGCGCAGGATGCCGCCATCGTCTTCGCGCTGTGGCAGTACCAGGCTTCCCTGCCGCCAGAATGTCTCGAAGTCCGGGGCCTCGCCGCCGAGTTCGCGCAGGGCGGCACGGGTCCGCTCGTACAGATGTTCCAGCCACTGGCGGCTGGTGCGTCCCTCGGTGAACGCCTCGTGCGTGCCCAGCCGCCCGGCCAGCGCGGCGAAGATGTCGTAGTCGTCGCGCGCCTGCCCGTTGGGGGGCGCAATGCGATGCATGGCGACGACCAACGGATCGGTGGGCGTGGCGCCGATGTCTTCGCGCTCCAGGGTCATGGTGCTGGGCAGAACGATGTCGGCATGGCGAGCCGTGGCGGTCCAGGCGATCTCATGCACGACGAAGGTATCGAGCTGGCGGAAAGCCCTCGCCAGCCGGGCCAGGTCCTGGTGATGGTGGAAGGGGTTGCCGCCCGCCCAGTACGCCAGGCGGATGCGGGGGTAAGTGCGGGTCTGGCCGTTGTAGGCATAGGACTGCCCCGGATGCAGCAGCATGTCCGCGACGCGCGCCACGGGGATGAAATCCTTCACGCCATTGGTGCCCTGGGGCAGCGCGGCCACCGGCACGGCGTTGCTGCGCTTGCCGTAGTGCGCCAGCGTCCCCAGTGCATAGGCATAGCCTCCGCCAGGCAGGCCGAGCTGGCCGAGCACCGCGGCCAGCACCGCGCCGGCCCATACCGGCTGTTCCCCATGCTCGGCGCGCTGGAGCGAATGCGACACCGTTACCAATACCCGCTTGCCGGGCAGGCTGCGTGCCAGCTCGGCGATTTCGGCGGCCGCGAGGTCGCATTTCGGCGCGGCCCACGCTGGGGACTTGGGCTGCCCGTCGCTCCGCCCCATCAGGTAGTCCTCGAAGCGGTCCCAGCCGTCGCAATACCGGTCGAGGAAGGCGCGGTCGTGCATGCCCTCGGCCACCAGCGTATGCATCAGGCCGAGCATGAGCGCCGTATCGGCGCCCGGCCGGATCGCCAGCCAGCGGGCATCCGCCTCTGCCGGCATATCGCTGCGCAGGGGACTGATGCAGAAGAACCGGCAACCGCGGCGCGCCGCATCGTGCATGGCGCCGCGCTCGACGTGGCGGCTGATGCCGCCGCTGGCCACGCGCGAGTTCTTCAGCGCCATGCCGCCGAAAGCCAGCACCACGTCGGTATGGGCGACGATCTGTTCCCAGGTGACGTTGCGCCGGGCGACTTCGTCCATGCTGCCCAGGATGTGGGGCAGGATGACGCCCGAGGCGCCCGCGCTGTAGCTGTTGACCGAGCGGACGTAGCCGCCCAGCGAGGTATTCAGGAAACGGTGGACCTGGCTCTGGGCATGGTGGAAACGCCCGGCGCTGGACCAGCCGTACGAGCCGCCGAATATTGCCTCGGGACCATGGCTTTGCTTGACGCGGGAAAGCTCCGCGGCCAGGCGGTCGAGCACGTCGTCCCAGGACATGGCCACGAATTCGTCGCGGCCGCGCCTGGCGTCGGGCCCCGGTCCGTTTTCCAGCCAGCCCCGGCGCACCATGGGCTGCGTGACGCGCGCGGGATGGTCCAATGCCCCGGGGAAATTCTCGATGATGGGATTCGGATCGGGATCGTCCGGATGCGGCTGCACGATCAGCCCGCTCCGGTCGAGCCGCGCCTGGAAGACGCCCCAGTGCGCGCTGTGCGGCAGCATGCCCGGTGACGGAAATGCGGTGTCGATGTCGGCCATGGCGCGCCTCAGTCCTGCGGGCCGGTGGCCACGGGGGCGTCGGGCTGCGCCGACCATTCGCTCCATGAACCGGGATACAGCGCCGCGCCGGGGAGGCCCGCCACCGCCTGGGCCAGCAAGTTGTGGCAGGCCGTGACGCCGGAGCCGCATTGGTTGACCCACTGCCGCACCGGCACGCCGCCCGCCAGCGCGTCGAAGTCGCGGCGAAGTTCCTCCGCGGAACGGAACAGGCCGGCGTCGGTGAGGTTGTCGCGGAAGAAGCGATTGCGCGCGCCGGGGATGTGGCCGCCTATCGGATCCAGGGTCTCGTTCTCGCCCCGGAAGCGGTCGGCGGCACGGGCATCCATGATCAGGTATTCACCGCTCCCCAGGCTGGCCCGCAAGGTATCGAGGGAGGCGGTGCGCGTCAGCGAATCGCGCAGCGAGAACGTGCCGCTGGCCGCGGGCGCCGGTTCGTCGGTCTCGACGGGAAGGCCGGCGGCGCGCCAGGCGGCCATGCCGCCGTCGAGCACGGCCGCCGCGCGATGGCCCGCCCAGCGCAGCAGCCACCACAAGCGGGCCGCGAACATGCCGCCGGCGTTGTCATACGCCACGACCTGGGTGTCGTCGTGGGCGCCGAGCGCGCGCATGGCCCGGGCGAAAGATTCCCGCTCGGGCAGCGGATGGCGGCCATTGGTGCCGGTCTTGGCGCCGCTCAGCACCTCTTCCAGGTCGGCATGGCGGGCGCCGGGAATGTGGCCGCCCTCGTAGAGGCGCCGGCCGGCCCGACGGTCGGCAAGGTCGAAACTGCAATCGACCACCAGCACCTTGGAGCGATCCGCGGACAGTGCCTGCGCCAGTTCGTCGACACCTACCAGGGTTTCGTACTGCATGCTTGCTTCCTTAGTCGGACGGGGATCACAACCCCATCATCTTCATCAGCTCGGGCGTGACCGCTTCGCGGTATTGCTCGATGTCACGGAGCACGTACTCGCGGAACTTGTCCATGGGCACGTCCTTTTCGACTGCCGCATCCTTCCGGATGGCCTCCCGCACGGCGGGATCCTTCAAGGCCATGCCGAGATGATGCGACAGCTTTTCCACCACGGCCTTGGGCGTGCCGGCAGGCGCCGCCAGTCCGTACCATTGCGTCATCGTCATGTTCACGCCCAGCTCCTTGAAGGTGGGCACGTCGGGCAGCGCCGGGCTGCGTTCTTCGCCGGTCAGGGCCAGCACGCGCAGTTGCCCCTGCCTCACCTGGCCGATCAGGGGCGAAGCCGTCGCGAAGAACAGGTCCACCTGCCCGCCGATGAGATCGGCGATGGCGGGCCCCGAGCCCTTGTACGGCACGTGCAGCAGATTGAGCCCGGCCAGCGACTTGATGCGTTCCATGCCGATGTGGGCCGCGCCGCCGGTACCGGTGGACGCGAAGGTCAGCTCCTTCTGCCTGGCGGTCTTCAGCACCTCGGCCGCGCTCTTGTATGACGAGTTGTGGGACACGAACATGCCATGCGGCGCTTCCAGGATGAGGCCGATCATGGCGAAGTCGTCCGGGACCTTGTAACGCAGTTGTTGCGGCTTGAAGGCCGGCGACGCCGCGAAGTTGCCGCTCATGGCCAGGATCAGGGTGTATCCGTCGGGATTGGCGCGCGCCACCTGCTCGGCGGCAATGTTGCCGCCGGCGCCGGGACGGTTTTCCACCACCACGGTCTGGCCCAGCGTCTTGCTCAGGGCCGAAGCGATCAACCGGCCATACAGGTCGCCCCCGCCGCCAGGGGGAAATCCGACCAGCAGCGTGATCGGCCGTTCGGGATAGGCGGCCTGCGCCGCCTGCGGCATGGCAAGCGCGGCGCAGGCGCATGCGAAGGCGCCCGCCGCCAAGGCGGCGCGGCGCGAAACAGTCTTGGTGAACGCCATCGATGATCTCCTTTGGTTCTTTTGTATGTAATAGCGCGGGCGGCTCTTCCTCCTCCGGCCGGTCCGCGCCGTCTCGCGCGTGCCGCCCCTATCCGGCCGCCATCAGGACAGCCGGCCGATCGCCCGATCGGACTGCTCCACCACGCGATCCACGGAGGCGGCGCATTGGCCCAGGTAGCCGGCGGGGTCGGTCAATCTGGCGATCTCCTCGTCGCCGAGCAGCCCCGCCAGGCCCGCGTGCTGGCGCAGCGCCTGCGCGAAGTCGAGCTTGTGCGTGATGCCGTGCATGGACGCTTCATAGATCCATTCGTGCGCCGTCGCCTTGCCTACCCGTTCGCTCAGCGCCAGCATCACGCGTTCGGACAGCAGATAGCCGCGCATCATGTCGAGGTTGCGCGCCATGCCATCGGCGTCCACGCGCAGCCCGGCCAGAAGGTTTTTGCCTTGCAACAGCATCGCGCCCGCGATCAGGAAACACTCGGGAAGCGCCTTCCACTCGACCTTCCAGGCGATACCGTCGCGTTCGCCCTCGCTGACCATCCCCTCGATCATGAGCGCGGCGTTGTAGCGCAGCGGCCGCGCCAACCCCGCCAGGTTCTCGGCCGAGGTGGGGTTGCGCTTGTGGGGCATGGTCGAGGACCCGAGCTTGCCGTCGGAGAATGCCTCTTCCACTTCGGCAAATTCGTTGCGCTGCATGTTGAACAACTCGTTGCCGACTTTCGACAGCGTGGCGCCGATCATGGCGAGCAGGCAGGCGTATTCGGCGAAGCGATCGCGTGCCGGGGCCCAGCTGATCGCGGGCGCGCCCAGCCCGAGCCGGTCCAGCACACGGCGCTCCAGTTCGGGCGCCTGCTCCCCGAGCGACGCCTGACTGCCCACCGCGCCGGCCAGCATGCCGACCATCACGCGCGGCTCGCACGCCTTGAGGCGCTCGAAATGGCGCGTCATCTCGTCCAGCCAGATCGCGCATTTGTGGCCGAAGGTGATGGGCAGCGCCTGCACTCCATGGGTGCGCGCGACCATGATGGTGTCCCTGTGCTCGACAGCCAGGCGTTTCAACTCGCCGATCACGGCCAGCACGTCGCGCAGGATCACGGCGTGAGCCTGCTTGACCTGCAGCGCCATGCCGGTGTCCAGCACGTCCTGCGTGGTGGCGCCATAGTGCAGCCATTCCCCGTGCTCCTTGCAGCGCGCCTGGACCTGCTTGAGCGCCGGGACCAGCGAATGCTTGATGCGGCGGATCTCCGCGGACATGGCCGGCAGGTCCAGGCCCGACACATGGGCATGGCGGGCAATCTCCTCGGCGGCCGCGGCGGGAATAATGCCCAGTTCGGCCTGCGACCGGGCCAGGGCAACCTCGAAATCCAGCCATTTCTGCACGCGATTCTCTTCCGAGAAGATCTCGCGCATTTCATCGGTGCTCCACAGGTGCTGGAGCGATTGAATATCGAATACGGATGACGGCATTGCTGTTGTCCTGGCGTCAGTTGGAAGAGGTGGAGCGCGGCAGGAGGCGCCCTGGATTGAAGAGGGAAGCCGGATCCAGCGCATGCTTGATACGCTGCATCAGCGACACGGCCAAGGCCGGTTTGTATTGCAGGAAGGCGGCCTGCTTGAGCCGCCCTATGCCGTGCTCGGCGGAGATCGAACCCTGCAGCTTTGCGACGATGGCATGCACACGGGCGTGCACTTCTTCCTCGACGGCGCGGAAAGCCTCGTCGCTCATGCCGGCCGGCCGGCTCTGGTTGTAGTGCAGGTTGCCGTCCCCCACGTGCCCGAAGCACACGAGGCGTATGCCCGGCACCGCCGCGGCGAGCGCCGCGTCGGCCCGGGCGATGAAGTCGGGAATGCGGGAGACGGATACCGAGATGTCGTGCTTGATCGAGTACCCCTGCAGGCGCTGCGCTTCCGGCACGTGGTCCCGCAGCGCCCACAGCTCCTCTGCCTGCCGGCCGGATGCCGCCAGGACGGCGTCGGTCACGAGACCGCCTTCCATCGCCGCCTCCAGGGCCGCCTCGACCGCGGAAGTCGGATCCATGGCGCTGGACGTCTCCGAGATTTCCATCAGGACCGCCCATGGATACCCGCCCGCCAACGGATCCCGCATCCTATCCAGCGGGTGGGCCAGCACCTGGTCCAACGCCTCGCGGTTGATCAATTCAAACGCGGTCACGCGTTCCCCGACCGCGCCGGTCAGGCTCGCCAGCAGGCCGACGGCCGCCTGGGGATCCGGCACGCTGGCCCATGCGGTGACCACCTTGCGCGGCGGGGAAAAGAGCTTGAACGTGGCCGCCGTGACGATACCCAGCGTGCCCTCTGCGCCGATGAACAACTGCTTGAGGTCGTAGCCGGTATTGTCCTTGCGCAGGGGCGTCAGCAGGTCCAGCACGGAACCGTCCGCCAGCACGACTTCCAGGCCAAGGGTGAGATCGCGCGTATTGCCGTAGCGCACGACCTGCTCCCCACCCGCGTTGGTCGACACCACGCCGCCGATAGTGGCCGTTCCCTGCGAGGCCAGCGCCAGCGGGAACAGCCTTCCCTGGGCGGCGGCGGCTTCCTGGGCGGCCTGTACCGTGCAACCGGCCTCCAGCGTCATGCTGTTGTCCAGCGGGTCGACCCGGCGCACCCGGTTCATGCGGTCGAGGCTGAGCACGACCTCGGTTCCCGAGTCGTCGGGCGTCGATCCCCCCACCAAGCCGGTGTTTCCGCCCTGGGGCACCACTGCCGCGCCGTGCGCGGCGCAGGCGGCCACTACCCGTGCGACTTCCCGGGTATCGGCCGGCCGCACGACGGCGCGCGCGGCGCCAGGGTACCGGCCCCGCCAGTCGCCGCAATAGCGGGCGACGTCCCCGGCGGCGGTCAGCACATAGGGCTCGCCTACAATGGCCGCGAGCGCGGCGGCCAAGGAATCGGAATGCAGGGACATGAAAGCTGCCAAAGGATCAAGGTCCGAAACCACGAAGACGGGACGTCCGGATGGACGGAGAGGAATGAGTCGAGCCGTCTTTCGTTTTATTGAATAAAATAAATTTTATTGAACAAAACTCTAAGAGGCTTCGAAGCACGTGTCAAGCCAGTCTTCCCCTACTCCCCCCGCCGGCGTCCTGGAACGCGGCATCACCATCCTGGAAAGCTTCGACGCCGACCGGCTGCGGCTGTCGCTGCGCGAGCTGGCCGAACACACGGGACTGGACAAGGCCACGCTGCTCCGGCTGGCGGGCGTCCTGACCAAATCCCGCCTGCTGCACCGGTTCGACAACGGCGACTACGCGCTCGGCCCGGCCCTGCTGCACATGGGCATGCTCTATCGCAGCACCTTCGACCTGGGGGCGCGCATCCAGCCCGTGCTGCGCAACGTCATGCAGGAAACCGGCGAGACAGTCGCCCTCTACGTGCGCGTCGGCGACGACCGTATCTGCCTGTACCGCGAAAATTCATCGCGGGAGGTGCGCCACCATGTCGAAGTCGGCACCCGGCTGCCCCTGGACCAGGGGGGGTCGTCCTCGCATGTCCTGCGCGCCTATACCGGCGGGACGACACCGCTGGCGGACGAAATCCGCGCCCAGGGCTATGCCATGACCCGGGCCGAACGCGTTCCCGAGATGACCTCGGTGGCGCTGCCCGTTTTCGACGCGGACAGCAGCTTTATCGGCGCCGTCGTCGTACTGGGCCTGGCCTCCCGCTTCAACCCCAAGGCGCAGGCTGCGGCGGTGGAGGCGGTCAGGCGCGAGCTGGCCCTGCAGGAATTCGCCTGTCGCCCTCCGGAAGGGTGGCAGCCTCCCGGCGACTGACGCCGCGCTGGAGCCGGCATCGCGCCGCAGGCGCTAGGCGGCCACTCCTGCGCGCAATTCCGCGGTGCCGAACAAACACGGTGGCGGCAGCGCCGGCTCGCCATCGCACGCGGGATCGACAAACGCTTCGCACCAGGCGGCGATCGAGCTGGCCGCCTCGTCGCTCATCGCGGGCGCGAACGCCCGCATGCGGGCCAACATCTGGTTCCAGTCGAACGGATCCTCGGGATCGCCGCGGCGCAGGTCGCGCCGGGCGTATAACCGATTACCGTCGGCCATGACCAGCGTCACCGTACTGGGACGTCGATGGGGGAATTCGCGCTGGAAGGCTTCGTCCGTCCTGATGCGGATGCGGTCGGCCAGGTCGCGCAACGCCGGATCGTCCAACCGGGGAGCCTCCATGTCCTCGATGGTCAGCCGGCCCCTGAGCAGCAATACCGCGAGCACATAGCGCAGGCTGAAGCAGGTCTCGGCCGGCCGGGCGGGCCAATCGACCCCGGCAATCTTCAGTGCGTGGGGAAAGATTGCGACCTCGATTTCGCGGATCGCGCCGATGTCGGGACGATGCGCCGCCAGCAGTTCCTGCGCCGCATCCAAGGGCGTGAACAATTGCGCGCAGCATGGCCACGCCTTGATGGTAGCGGTGTGCAGGCGCAACGGGCCGTCGAGCCCCGCATCCAGCGCATCCAGCGGCCCGTCGCCGGCCAAATTGGCGTACAGCGCCCGTTTGCCCGTGACGAAAGACCGGGCCCCCGGCAAGCCCGCACGCGCCGCCAGGGCGGCCGTCATGCCGTTGCGCACGGCAAATGCCGGATGCAGGGATTTGGACTCCTGGGCATCGTCTTCCATCAGTTGCCAGAGTCCCTGGGCCTGTGTCGCTCCCAGGCCCAGGGCGTGGTGCAGCACGGCCTCCGGCAAGCCCAGCGCCATGGACGAGGCCGCGGCGGCGCCGAGCGTGCCGGCCGTGGCCGTGGCGTGAAAGTTCGCGGCGTGGCGCGTGCCCAAGGCTTCCCCGACACGCAGGGCCACCTCGTAACCGGCAAGGATGGCGTCGGCCATGCGGCGGCGCGTGAGCTGGCCGCCCGAAGCAAACGCCATCACCGGCGACACGGCTACCACCCCAGGATGCAGCATGGCAGCCCGGTGGGCATCATCGATCTCGCGGATATGGGCGATGGCGGCATTGGCAAAGGCGGCTGCCGGAAGCGGCAGCATGGCGCCTCCGAAGACGGGGGTTTCGCCCGTACCGGGGTAGCAATCCGCCGCCAGTGTCCTGAAGCATCCGGCCAGCGGCATCGGCGCCGCCGACCAGCCCGCGGTGAACCAGTCGAGCAATGCCTGGGCCAGCCGCTCGCGGGTGGGCACGTCCAGCGGGGCTTCGCGTAGGCTGGACACGCGGCGGGCCAGCCGGGACTCGGGCAAGGCGGGCATGTTTCGTCATTTTATTGAATGAAATAGATTTCATTCTAGACGAGAAACGGCCCGGCATCCATTCCAGGATGCGCCCCGCCTTAGTGCAGCCGGCCGCCCAGCCGCTTGAACGCGAACGGTTTCATGCCGTCCAGGTTCAGGATGGGCTCGGAACTGGCCCGCACCCGCCGGCGCGCCGGCAGTTCGGGCAAGCGCTGCTCGACGTCGGCCGGGGCTTCGCCGCGCCAGGCGCCCACCGCCGCCTCGACCACCTCGGCGATTTCCTGGCCGCGGTTGTATTGGGCACGCAGCCACTTGCAGTCGCCGCCGTGGGTGAAGATTTCCTCGCGCAGGGCTTCCAGCAGGTCCGCCGTGCCCAGGCGGCGCGCCACCGGCATCAGCCGGTCGAAGGTCATGCGCAGGTGCTCGCTCAGGCGGATGCGGCCGTGGACGGGATCGACGTAGTTGCCGTGCAGCCCGAAGCGGGTGGCCTGGAAGCGGTTGGTCCGGTAGGCCATCCAGGCCTCGGCGCCGGGCGCGGGTTCGTCGGCCAGGACGATGCCCAGCGCCTGCGCGAAGGCCGCCAGTTGGCAGGCCTTCTCGACGGTAAGCGGGGTGTCGCAGACGCGGATCTCGACGGTGCCGAACTCGGGCTTGGGCCGCACGTCCCAGTACAGGTCCTTGATGCTCTCGATCAGGCCCGAGGTCTGCAACTGGGCGAAATAGGCCTCGAAGCCGTGCCAGTCCACCACCTCGGGGGGCAGGTGCCCGCACATGGGGAACGCGTTCAGCGCGTTCAGGCGGCTGCACGCGAACTGCGTGTCGACGCCCTCGAAGTAGGGCGACGAGGCCGACATCGCGATGAAGTGCGGCACGTAGGGCGACAGCTTCTGGGTCATGGCGATCGCGGCATCGCCGCTGGGCACGCCCAGGTGGATGTGCTGGCCGAACACGGTGAACTGGCGGGCCAGGTAGCCGTACATCTCGGACAGGTACTGGAAGCGGGGCGAATCGTAGATGGTCCGGTCATGCCAGCGCATGAACGGATGCGTGCCGCCGCCGGCCACGCGCACGCCGACGGCGTCCGCGGCCTCGACCAGCAGGTCGCGCATCTCGCGCATTTCTTCCAGCAGGCGGGCGGGATCGGTGTGCACCGACGAGTTCAGTTCGATCATGGACCGGGTGATCTCGGGTTTGACCCGGTCCGCATAGGGGTGGTTGGCGATCTGGGCAAGCAGCTCTTCGGCCGCTCCCCGCAGGTCGAAGGTCTGCGGATCGACGATCTGCAGTTCTAGCTCGATGCCCAGGGTGTTGGGCGCGGATGCCGTGAATGCGATGGACTGCATCGGGGTCTCCTTTGGAAAGGTGGCCGGGGTGAGTCATCTACCCGGGGGGCGACGCCGGACGCGCGGAGCGTCGGGGCAGCATCACGTGAAAGAATCGTTGGGCGAGTTTAGCCGCTGGTTGATGACAGATTCCGTAAAATTGACCGATCTTAAGTGTTTCCCCTAGGCTGACACCCGAAAAACCGGGGCCCAGGAGTAAGCATCCACTGACAAATCAGCAAAAACGCGGGAGTGCGGGAGAAACCCGCCGGAGACGCCCAGCCGGCCAAGGGATGGGCGCAAGAGCGAGGCAGGCGGATTGGAAGGTATTCGTGCGTATGCCGCGCCTGCCGGCGCGATGACAGGGGCCATTATAGCCCCATGGAGGAAGAGTATGTGCTTACCGTCCGGCCGGCGCGGAGCGCTGGCCCGGCGGAATCAGTGCAGGGTTACGGGATGGTGCATGTAGACGTCGAACTGGCTCAGGAATTCGTCCACGTCTTCCATCGAAGGTTCGGTGGCGATCAATTCCCGCACCTGGGAGCGGAATTGCTCGGCCGATTCGCCCGCGATGTAGATCTCGCGGCGCGCCTGCTTGTCGACGATTTCGAATCCCCCCGCGGAGGCGCCATCGAGCTGGGCGAACTCCACTACGACATAGTTGGGACTGTTATAGATCATTTCCATGGTCTGGCTCCTGGAGACAGGGGTCTGACCGACCACCTGTTCATTAAGTTGGTGCCTGCGTTTGGAAATCAAGAGGGCCAACCGGATTGATACCGCCTATCGGCTACACCATGCTCGATACCGGCTTAGGGCCCTAACCCTCGTACAGCTTCACCGCTCCTGCAAAACCTGGTCCATTCAATTGCCTGCGCAGCTCGGCGACATGCTGGGCCGCGCTGACCTCTATCCACAGCCGGGCCGGCCGGGATTGCCGGAGCAGCCTCGCCACGGTCACCCGCAGCGGCAGCTGCCCTACGCAACAAACGCACCCGGGCGCCAGCTGTACCAGTTCGACCCCCGGTGGGGCGGACAAAGTTCCCGGCCCGCCCTCCACAATCACCGCCTGTAACCCTTCGCTTACATGAGCCCGCGCCTCTTCCAGTGCCAGACTGCGCGCCTCACGTAAGTAAGCACCAACTAATATCACGACTGGGACCGGCTTCATTTCCGCCAGAATGCCCGGGTGAAGAGGACCAGTACAGCAAACAATTCCAAGCGGCCGATCAGCATGGCGAAGGTGCAGATCCAGGTCTGGGCGTCGCTCAGCACGGCGAACGTGCCTGCCGGACCGACATCCGCCAGGCCCGGGCCGGTGTTGCTGAGGCTGGCCAGGACGGCCGTGAAGGCGGTGACCGGATCCAGCCCCGTGTACAGCATGGCCATGGTCAGCGCCATCAGCGAGGCCCAGTACAACAGCATGAAGGCCATCACCGAGAACACGACCCGGTTGGGCACCGGCAGGCCACCGATGTGCACCGGGTTGATGGCGCGCGGGTGCAGGATGTGGATGAGTTCCCGGCGCGCCTGCTTGACCAGGATCACCACGCGGATCATCTTAATGCCGCCGCCGGTGGAACCTGCGCAAGTGGCGAAGCAGGACAGCACCAGCATCCAGACCGGGGCGAAGATGGGCCAGGTCGAATAGTCGGCGCTGACGAAGCCGGTGGTGGTCGCCACCGACACCGTGTTGAACAGCGCGAAGCGCAGGGCCGTCCAGACCGAGTCATAGTTGCCGCGCTCGAGCAGCAGCGCGGTGATGGCCGCCACCGAGATCGCCAGGACGGCCAGGTAGGCCTTGGCCTCGGTGCTGCGCCAGTAGGGCCCCAGGCTGCGGCGCCGGAAGGCCTGGAAGTGCAGGGTGAAACTGATGCCGGCGATGGTCATGAACACCACGGCCACCAGTTCGATGGCCGGCGAGTCGAAGGCGGCGAAGCTCGCGTCGCGGGTCGAGAATCCGCCCAGGCCGATAGTCGAGGCCATGTGGCAATAGGCCTCGTACCAGTTCATGCCCGCCATCCGGTAGGCCAGCAGGCACAGGACCGAGATCAGCATGTAGATGGCATACAGGCCCTTGGCCGTGCCGGTGATGCGCGGCGTGAGCTTCTCGTCCTTCATCGGGCCCGGCGTCTCGGCCCGGAACAATTGGCTGCCGCCCGCGCCCAGCATGGGCAGGATGGCCACCGCCAGCACCAGGATGCCCATGCCGCCTATCCAGACCAGGGTGCAGCGCCAGACGTTGATCGACGGCGGCAGGTTGTCCAGCCCGGAAAGCACCGTGGCACCGGTGGTCGTGATGCCGGACATGGCCTCGAAATAGGCGTCGGTCATCGACAGCGGCGCGCCGATCTGGTGGTAGTAGAACAGCAGCGGCAGGGTGGCGATCAGCGCCAGCACGCTCCAGACCAGGGACACCAGCAGGAAGCCGTCGCGCGGGGTCAGCTCGCGCCGCTGGCTGCGCGTCGCCAGGCTCAGCAGCAGTCCGGCGATCAGGCCGACGACCATGGCGCGGATGAACGCGTCCCGCGCCCCATCGGAAAAAATGAAGGACGTCGCCAGCGGTATCGCCATCGTCATCGAGAACAGGGCGATGACGAGTCCGAGGACGTGCAGGACCGGAATCAATTTGCGCATGCGGCGGGTCCGGAAGGATCAGAAGAAAGTCGCCGAGACCTGGAACAGCTTTTCCACTTGCGCGATCAGCCGCTGGTGCGCCACGAAGACGATGACATGGTCGTCCGATTCGATGACGGTGTCGTGGTGCGCCATCAGCACTTCATCCTGGCGCACCACGGCGCCGATGGTGGCGCCCTGCGGCAGGTCGATGTCCTCGATCCGGCGGCCCACGACCTTCGAGGATTTGGCGTCGCCGTGGGCGATGGCCTCCAGGGCCTCGGTCACGCCGTGCCGCAGGCGATGGACGGACACCACGTCGCCGCGCCGCACGTAGCGCAGCAATTCGCCGATGGTGGCCTCGGACGGCGAGATGGCGATGTCGATGCGCCCCCCCTCCATCAGCTCGCCATAGCTCTTGCGCCCGATCAGCGCGATCACCCGCCGGGCGCCCATGCGCTTGGCCAGCAGCGACGACATGATGTTGTCCTCGTCGTCGCTGGTCAGCGCCAGGAACAGGTCCATCTCGGCGACGTTCTCGTCCTCCAGCAGGTTCTCGTCGGTGGCATCGCCGTTCAGGATCAGGGACCGGCTGGGAAGCTGGGTGGCCAGGAATTCGCAGCGCTTGCGGTTGCGCTCGATGACCTTGACGTCGCAGTGATCGCTGATGCCGCGGGCCAGCCGCAGGCCGATGTTGCCGCCGCCGGCGATCATGACCCGCTTGACGCGCTTGTCGCTCTCGCGCAGCTCGCGGATGATCTGGCGCACGTGCCGGGTGTTGGCCAGGAACAGCACCTCGTCGCCCGGCTCGATGCGCGTGTCGCCCTCGGGCGGCACCAGCCGGTTGTTGCGGAAGATCGCGATGATGCGGACATCGGCGCCCGGCAGGCGCTCGCGCAGGGTCTGGATGGGCTGGTCCGCCAGCGGGCTGCCGGCGGCGGCGCGCACCGTCACGGCGCAGACGCGGCCGCCGGCGAAGTCCACCACCTGCAGCGCCTCGGGAATGTCGACCAGCTTCTCGATGTAGCTGGTCACGCTGCGCTCGGGACAGATCAGGTGATCGACGTCGAAACCGTCCTCGGCCATCAACTCCTCGTGGTCGAGGAACTCGGACGAGCGCACGCGCGCGATGCAGCGCGGCACGTTGAACACCTTCTTGGCGATCTTGCAGGCGACCAGGTTGCTTTCGTCGGCCGTCACGCAGGAAATGAAGAGATCGGCGTCGGCCGCCCCGGCCTCTTGCAGGGTGGACACGTGGGTGCCGTTGCCCATCAACCCCCGCAGGTCCAGGCGATCCTGCAGCACGGACAGACGGGCGCCGTCGGTGTCGATGACGGTAATGTCGTTGTGCTCGGATACCAGGTTCTCGGCCACGCTGGTCCCCACCTGGCCAGCGCCGAGTATCAGGATTTTCATACGCCTCGTTTACGCGAGAGTTCGATTCCCAGTTGCTTGAGCTTGCGGTACAGGTGGGTGCGCTCCAGTCCGGTCTTGTCGGCCACGCGGGTCATGCTGCCGCCCTCGCGCGCCAGGTGGTGCTCGAAATAGACCCGCTCGAACGCGTCGCGCGCCTCGCGCAGCGGCAGGTCGAGCGACAGGCTCAGCAGGGGCGAGCGCGGCTGGTTGTCGTGCATGGCCACCGCGCCCGCCGAGCGGTCGACGGCCGGCGCGAGCCCGGGGGCGGGCGCACGCATGCCGTCGCCGGTCGTGGGCGGCGCGGGCGCGTAACCCGGCATGGCGGGCCGCGCGGGGGCTTGCGGCGCGGCCGGCTTGGCGCCGGCCCGGCCCCGTTCCAGCGCGCCGGCGATGGTCTTGAGCAGGCGCGTCATCGTGATCGGCTTCTCGAGAAAATCGATCGCGCCGATGCGGGTCGCCTCGACCGCCGTATCGATGGTCGCGTGGCCGCTCATCATGATGACGGGCATGTCGAGCAGGTCCTGGGCCGCCCATTCCTTGAGCAGCGTCACGCCATCGGTGTCGGGCATCCAGATATCGAGCAGGACCACGTCGGGACGATTGGCGGCGCGCAGCGCGCGCGCGGCCGCGGCATTCTCGGCCAGATCGACCGTATGCCCTTCGTCGTAAAGAATTTCCGACAGGAGTTCGCGGATGCCGACCTCGTCGTCAACCACCAAAATTCTGGCCATATCTTTAGAAACCTCTGTTACGCGGACTGCGCCCCCGCAGTCTCGGAAAAACGCGACGCATCGTGTGCAACGTCCGTACCCCCGGCAAGCCGAGTGAATAGTATAGAGACCATTGCCCCTCCTTCGGGCCGGTTGGCAAGATCAATTCTGCCTCCGTGCTCCTCGACGATCTTCTTGACGATGGCCAGCCCCAGCCCCGTCCCCCGCGCCTTGGTCGTGATGTAGGGCTCGAAGGCGCGCTGCAGGATGCGGGCGGCGAAGCCGGTACCCGTATCGGTCACCATGAATTTGATGGACGCGTGCTCGCGGCCGTCGGGCAGCCGCGTCTGGATCAGGCGCGTGCTGACCGAGATGCGGTCGCTGGACGTGGGTCCGGCCGGCGCGCCTTCCCCCGCCTGGCGGGCCGCCTCCTTGGCCTTCTCTTCGATGGAGTCGCGGGCGTTGGCGATCAGGTTGTGGATGACCTGGCGCAGCTGGGTGGCGTCGCCGCGCACGCGCGGCAGCACCGATGCCAGGTCCACCGACAGCGCGATGTTGCCCGTGCCGGCCTTCAGCACGCCGCCCGCCGTGTCCCATCCGTACAGGGTCAGGACCTCGGCCACCAGCTCGTTCAGGTCCAGCAGCTGGTGCTGGGCCGGCGGCGTCCTGGCGTATTCGCGGAAATCATCCACCATGCGCTGCATGGAACTGACCTGGTTGATGATGGTAGTGGTCGAGCGCTTGAGCATGTCGGCGTCGGGCTGCGCGAGCTTGTCGGCCAGCTTGATGGCGATCCGCTCGGCCGAGAGCTGGATGGGCGTCAGCGGGTTCTTGATCTCGTGCGCCAACCGCCGCGCGACTTCGCCCCACGCGACCGCGCGGTTGGCAGAGATGACCTCGGTAATGTCGTCGAACACCACCACGTAGCCCCCACTCGCTCCCGCCACCGGCAGGTGTGATCCTCGCGCGAGCAGGGTAATCGTATTGTCGTCGCCGGTGGGATCGGAATTGTTACCTTCGCGCGCGCCGTCCGCCTCGGCGGCCGGCTGCGGCCGGACGATCTCGAACTGTTGCTGCCAGTATTGGCGCCCGGTGCCCGCCGCCGCGTGCTCGGCGAACGCCGTGCGTATAGTCTGCGCGAAGGCGGTCAGCCCGTCTATGGTCTCCAGCGGCCGCCCGGTGACCGCGCGCAGGTCCACCCGCAGGATCTGCTGGGCGCCGCGGTTCACGGTGGCCACGCGGAAGGCCTCGTCGAACACCAGCACTCCCGACGACAGGTTCGACAGGATGCTTTCCAGATAGACGTTGCTGCGTTCGAGCTGGCGCCGGTTGCTCTCGACCATCCGGCGCGCCTCGTCCAACTGGCGTGTCATGGCGTTGAACGAGCGGGTCAGCTGGCCCAGTTCGTCGCTCTGGGGCGGTTCGGGAATGGGCCGGTAGTCGCCCACGCCCACCGCCTGCGTGCCCTCGGCCAGGCGCAGCAGCGGCCGCACCATCCGCGACGACAGCGAAAAGGCCGCCGCGATCGCCGCGAACACCGCCAGCAGCAGCGCCAGGGTCAGCGTGATGCCGTACAGCTTGCGCAGGCCCACCCGCGACAGCGACAGCTCCTGGTAGTCGCGGTAGCCGCTCTGGACTTCCTCGGCGTTGCTGGCGATCTGTTCGGGCACGCCCTGCAACAATTGCAGGTAGCGCGACTCGGCGGGCAGCACCCCGGGCAGCTCGAAGCCGCCGACGGGCGCGATGGGCACGATCACGCGCAGGCGCAGGGCGCCGCCATTGGACGTGTCGCGGGTCGTGCCCAACGGCCCCTGCACGCCCTCCACGGTGGTCGGGCTGGCAGTGCTGTTGGCCTCGGCGGCGGCATAGGAACGCGCGATCTTCAGTTGCCGCAGCACCTGCGGCGTGGGCGTCTCCGGCACCAGCGAGCCGTAGGAATTGGTGGACCAGGCGATGACCCGCCCGCTGGAGGTGAACACCATCGCGTCCTGCACCCCGACCTGCTCGCGCAGCCGCGTCAGCGACAGCCCCACGTTCGATTCCTGGTTGTCGCCCAGTTCGATCGACATGGTGCGCGCCTTGGCATTCATCTCCTGGAGCTGCGAGTCCAGCGCCGCCCGGCCGAGATTCAGGCCGGACTCGAGCGCGGTGTCCACCCGCACGTTGAACCACGACTCGATGGAGCGCGACAGGAACTGCACCGACAGCATGTAGATCAGGACGCCGGGCACCACCCCCACCAGCGCGAACGCCAGCGCGAAACGGGAGGTGAGCCGGGCGCCGAACTGTCCACGCCGCAGTTGCCCCATCAGCCTGACGGTCAGCACGACCACCCAGGCGAACAGCGCCAGGGCGATGATGGCATTGAGCCCCAGCAGCAGGCCGTACTGTTGCTCGAGGCGGGAGGAGTTGCCGGTGGACCAGGCCAGCAGGAACAGCAGCAAGAGGGCGCTCACGCCGCCCATGCCCAGGAGGACGCGCAGGAAGCGGTTCAGGATACGCACGCGGCGGGTTCGCATCATTGGGACTCCGTGGGAGGAGTCAGGCCCAGTCCCCCCGGATGCGCGTGGGGCGATCCGCCTGGCGGGACCAGGCCGTTGCCGCCGGCGGAGGCGCCGTTGGCGGGGACGATGGGCGCGGACGGCGACGGGGGCGCCGACTGGGCGGGAACGGATTGCATGGGGACGGACGGCGCGGCACCGGGGCCGGAACCGGCGGGAGGCTGCACGGCATAAGGCGGCGGCACGGGCGGCGGCGGCAGGCCGGGCTGCGCGGCGGGGGGCGGCGCGGCACCGGAGCTGGGCGGCGGCGCGGGCTCCTTGCCCAGGCGCACGTTGAATTCCGTCCAGGGCGTCGCGAGCGACCAGTCGCTGCTGTTCAGGGCATTGACCTGGAACGGCTTGGACAACTGGGAGATGTCGAAACGCACGCGCAGCCGGCCTTCGTAGCGGGTGTCGGGATTCAGCGCGTCGCGGTCGCCGATGCGCCAGTTGCGTACGTGGCGCACGACCGACAAGGCCTCGACCAGGGATCCCACGGGCAGCGCGAGGTTGCCCGAATGCACGCGCCACTGGCGCGTCAGCGGGTTGTAGACGATGCGCCAGGTCTGGTTCGAGGACAGCACGACCTCGTCGAACCAGTACCAGCGGGGGCGGCGGATCTCGACCTCGACCGAAAAGTAGAGCGGCAATCCGCGCGCGACGGCATCCTCGAGCTGGTTGTTCAGGTCAAGCAGAACATCGGCGCTCAGGAGCAGGTCGCGGCCGCGTTCGGTCACCGTCACGGACTGGACGGCGGGCTCGGATGCCGGGGCTTGGCCGCCCCACAGCAACATCAGGGCGACGACCGGCAGGATCAGGACGCGGCGGAGTCGGAGAATGATCAAACCTTGGCAAACAACGCGTAGAAAAAACCATCGTGCTGCTCGGCCGGCCGATCAGGCTCCGCCTGCGTGAGCAATTGCCCCGGCGCAGGCAGCCGCGCCGCATCGGGGTGCCTGAGCTGGAAAGCCTCGGCTTGCCTGGCCCCCTCCGCGGGAAAAATCGAGCAGGTTGCATAGAGCAATTTACCACCGGGCGCCACCACCTGCCACAAGGCATCGGCAATCCGCGCCTGGAGCGCGGCGGTATTGGCGACATCCCCCTCGCGCCGCAGCCAGCGGATGTCCGGATGGCGCCGGACGATGCCCGACGCCGTGCACGGCACGTCGGCCAGCACCGCGTCGAAGGGCCGCCCGTCCCACCAGGTCTCCAGGTCGGCCACGTCGGCGGCCTGCGTGCGCGCAGACAGGCCCAGCCGCGCCAGGTTGGCATCCACCCGCTCCAGCCTGCCGGCGTCGATGTCCAGCGCCAGCAGGTCGAGATCCGCCAGTTCCAGCAGATGCGCCGTCTTGCCGCCCGGCGCGGCGCAGGCGTCCAGCACACGCATGCCGTCCTTCACCTGGAGCAGCGGCGCCGCCAGTTGCGCAGCGGCATCCTGGACCGACCACCAACCCTCGGCGAAGCCCGGCAACTGCTGCACGGGCCGGGGCTGGGACAGCGCGACGCCCGCCTCGCCCACCGGCAGGGCCTCTACCCCGGCGGCGCGGAAGGCCTCGATCAGCGCCTCGCGGCTGGTGCGGCGGCGGTTGACGCGCAGGACCATCGCCGGCGGCCGGTTGGCGGCGCGCAGCAGCGACTGCCAATGGTCAGGATATTCGATGCGCAGGCGCCGCACCCACCAGTCGGGATGGTTCCAGACGGCTTCGGGGCGGCGGGCGGCGGTCTCCATCAGGCTGTCGCGCTCGCGCAGGAAACGCCGCAGGCTGCCGTTGACCAGTCCCTTGAACGGCGCGAGCGAACGCTGGCCCGCGGCGGCGCGCACGGCCTGGTCCACTACCGTGTGGGGCGCATAACTGACGCCAGCCGCGGCGGCTTCGCGCTCGTCCGCCACCAGCAGCGCGAACGCCGTCAGCAGCAGGGCGTCGAGCAGCGGATCGGCCGGCTTGCGGGGAATCAGCGCCTGCTTGACCGCGCGGGCCAGCCCCAGTTGGCGCATGGCGTGGAAAGACACCGCCTGGGCGGCCGGCCGCAGCGGCGCGGCAACGCGCGACAGCGCATCGGTCAGCGAGACGCCCGCCAGCACGCCCTGGACAGCGCGCGCGGCGGCCAGCAGCACGTCCGACAAGGGCGCCGACATGGGCCCGGAGGCAGGCGGCGCCATCAGGAAAGATCGGGGCTCCAGCCCCGCACGAAGACGTCGACCGGCTGGCGCTTGCCGCCGGCCTTCTGCAATTCGGTCAGGCGCAGGATGCCCTGGCCGGTGGCCAGGTCCACGCCGGCGGCGCCGGCGCGCACGACGCTGCCCGGGCTGGCCGGCGACGCCTCGTCCAGCGCCTCGGCCCGCCATACCTTGACCGGATCGGCCAGGCCGGGCAGCCGCACCGTCGCCCCCGGCACCGGATTGAAGGCCAGGATGCGACGCGCCAGCTCGGCGGCCGGACGCGAGCAATCGAGCGCCGCCTCGGCCTTGTCCAGCTTGGCGGCGTAGGTCACGCCCCGGGCGGGCTGCGGCGTGGCCGGCAGGCCGCCTTCCTCCAGGCGCGCCAGCGCCCGCACGATCAGTTCGCCGCCCAGCACGGCCAGGCGGTCGTGCAATTCGCCGGCGGTCTGGCCCGCCTCGATGGGCAGGGAACCTTCGAGCAGCATGTCGCCGGTATCCAGGCCGGCATCCATCTGCATGATGGTGATCCCGGTCCGCGCGTCGCCCGCCTCGATGGCGCGCTGGATGGGCGCGGCGCCGCGCCAGCGCGGCAGCAGGCTGGCATGGATGTTCAGGCAGCCCAGGCGCGGAATGTCCAGCACCGCCTGGGGCAGGATCAGGCCGTAGGCGGCCACGATCATCGCGTCGGCCCGCGCCGCGCGCAGGGCCTCGTGGGCCTGGGCGGCCTCGTCGGGATACTTGCCGTCCAGCCGCAGGCTGCGCGGCTGCAGCACCGGCACGCCCGCCTCCAGCGCCGCCGTCTTGACCGGACTGGGCGTCAGCTTGAGCCCGCGCCCGGCCGGCCGGTCCGGCTGGGTCAGGACCAGGCCGATCGTATGCCCGGCCCCGATCAGGGCCTGCAGGGCGACTTTTGCGAATTCCGGCGTACCGGCGAAGACCAGATGCATCTAGAGTACCCCCCTACGCGCTTCGCGCGCCCCCCAGGGGACGATGCGAGTGGACCGGAAGGGAAGTCCACCCCCAAGCGGCCTTCGGCCGCTCCCCCTCAAGGGGGCGGCGCTGGCGGACCGGCAAAGCCGGATCCGCGGCACCCTGGATCTGGACTCCCTGCTTGGCGCGCGGCCTTGCACGCCGCTTCCTGCGCGGGCGGGATGGGATTATTGATTGTCGGAGGGGGAATGATACATGGTCCCCCCCTACGCGCTTGATACATGGTCCCCCCCCCTACGCGCTTGCGCGCGCCCCCCAGGGGGCGATGCGGGTGGACCGGCAAAGCCGGATCCACCGCATCCTGGGTCTTCGTGGGGTATCTCGGTGCGAAGCACCGCATGCTTGCTTTGATCTTAGGCGCCGCGGATCCGGCTTTGCCGGTCCGCTAGCGCCGCCCCTTGAGGGGAGCGGCCATAGGCCGCGTGGGGTGGGCGTTCCCTCCGGTCCGCCAGCGCCGCCCCCTTGAGGGGGAGCGGCCGAAGGCCGCTTGGGGGTGGGCTTCCCTAGACCTTTTCCAGCTTGCGCAGCTTGGTCTTGATGCGGCTTTGCTTGAGGGGGGAGAGGTATTCGACGAAGACCTTGCCTTCCAGGTGGTCGAGTTCGTGCTGGACGCAGACGGCCAGGATGCCTTCGGCGTCGAATTCGTAGCGTTCGCCCTGTTCGTTGGTGGCCTCGACCTTGATGCGGGCGGCGCGCTTGACCTCGTCGTAGATGCCGGGCACCGACAGGCAGCCTTCCTCGTAGACCTGGGTTTCCTCGCTCTTCCAGGTGATGACCGGGTTGATCAGGACGAGCAGGTCGTCGTTGTTCTCCGACACGTCGATGACCACGATGCGCTCGTGGATATCGACCTGGGTGGCGGCCAGCCCGATACCCGGCGCGGCGTACATGGTCTCGGCCATGTCGCGGACGATGCGGCGGATGCGGTCGTCGACCACCGCCACCGGCTTGGCTTTCTTGTGCAGCCTTGCGTCGGGATAGTGAAGAATGGGTAGCAATGCCATGATCGTGTTGCCGTTGCCCCTCGGACAGGGGCCATTTCAGAATAAATGGGGCCGGTTGGCCGGGATCCAAGGGGCAAGATACCACAGCTTCCCGGCGAGTCCGGCCGCCCGCGCGAGGCGGGATCGCGGGGATCCCCGCTATTTATATAGC
This sequence comes from Pigmentiphaga sp. GD03639, assembly GCF_029845405.1. Taxonomy (NCBI): domain Bacteria; kingdom Pseudomonadati; phylum Pseudomonadota; class Betaproteobacteria; order Burkholderiales; family Alcaligenaceae; genus Pigmentiphaga; species Pigmentiphaga sp. GD03639. Next base: position 23,966 of record NZ_JAOCLR010000011.1, on the reverse strand, counting down.
GGGAGGCGAGCGCCGTCCCTGGCCATTGGACGCGCCGGCGCGCGATCCGTTCAGCGGCGAGGCGGGACATCGATGTCCTGCCCGGGGCTACCCTGCGGCGCCTGCCATGTTTAGATAGCGGCATGCCTCTCGCCCACACTCCGGAAGAATTGTCCGCCTGGCTGCGGCTTACCCTCGAACCCGGCATCGGACCGGCCACCGCGCGCGAACTGTTGCAAGTGGTCGGGTTGCCGCAGCGCCTTTACGGCCTGTCCCGCGACGAACTGGCGGCCCTGTTGCCGCCACCGCTGGCCGCGCAGCTGGCCCGTTCGCCGTCGCCCCAGCACGCCGCCGCCCTGGAACGCACCCTGCGCTGGGCCGAACACCCCGGCCACCACCTCCTGACGCTGGCCGATGCCGGCTATCCCCGGGCGCTGCTGGCCATCCACGACCCGCCGCCGCTGCTCTACCTGGCGGGCGATCCGTCCCGGCTGTCGCCGCAGGCCATCGCCATCGTCGGGGCCCGCCACGCCACGCCCGACGGCATGGCGAACGCGCGCGCCTATGCCCGCCACCTGGCGCAGCGGGGCTGGTGCATCGTCAGCGGCCTGGCGCTGGGCATAGACACCGCCGCCCACGAAGGCGCGCTCGAGGCCGGCGCCGCCGGCGGCGGCACGGTCGCGGTGGTGGGCACGGGAGTCGACGTGGTCTATCCGCCCCGCAACCGAGGCCTGGCCGAGCGCATCGCCGCGCAAGGGGCCATCGTGTCCGAGTTCCCGCTGGGCCTGCCCGCGCTGCCGCACCAGTTCCCCCGGCGCAACCGGCTGGTGGCCGGACTGACGCAAGGCACGCTGGTGGCCGAGGCGGCCGCACGCAGCGGCTCGCTGATCACCGCCCGGCTGGCGGCCGACGCCGGCCGCGAGGTCTTCGCCATCCCGGGATCCATCCATTCGCCGCTGTCGCGAGGGTGCCACGCCCTGATCCGGCAGGGCGCCAAGCTGGTGGAATCGGCGCAGGACATCCTGGACGAGCTGGGCGCCGGCTCCGGATCCGCAGCGCCGGCGCCGGAACCGGCGCTGCCGCGGGATCCGGTGCTGGCCGGCATGGGCTACGGTCCCATCCACGTCGACGCGCTGGCGGCGCGTACGGGCCTGGCGGTCCCGCAATTGCAGGCCAGGCTGCTCGAGCTGGAGCTGCGGGGGCTGATCGCCCGGCTCGACGGCGGCCGCTACCAGGCCACGCCCATGCGCTGAATCCCCTTGTGTGCCGCGCACACAACGCATGAGCAGCAAATGCCGGGCAATTTGCCTAGGGATGCAATTCAGCGTACAGTGGATCCAGCCTTACACGCTGACTTATGTTCGAAATTCTCGTCTACCTCTTCGAGAACTACTACACGCCGGAAGCGTGCCCGGACCCGGAAACGCTGGCGCGCAAGCTTGCCGCCGCCGGCTTCGAAGACGATGAAATCGACGACGCTCTGACCTGGCTGTCCGGGCTTGCCGAATCCACTCATCGTTGTGTCGATCTCGCCCTTGTTCCCAGTAGCGGCTGTCGTATCTACGCCGAGGCCGAGTATCGCCAGCTCGGATCGGAAGCGATCGGCTTCATCGCCTTCCTGGAGTCGGCGGGCGTGCTGTCGTCCCCCCTGCGCGAGATCGTGATCGACCGCGCCTTCGCGCTGGGCGAGGCCCCCGTGCCCCTGGACAAGCTCAAGATCATCGTCCTGATGGTGCTGTGGAGCCAGGAAACCGAGATCGACAACCTGATCCTGGAAGAACTGCTGGAAGACGGCAGCGCCCGGCAGCTGCATTAGCCCCCCTACGCGCTGACGCGTGCCCAGTATGGTGAGCCCCCAAGGGGGCCGGGGGTTGTTTTCGATGGAAACAAGTCTTAATCCGGGGCGCTTCGAAAGGCGGAGCCGGCGTTTTTTGGCTTGGTGGGCATAGGCCCGACTTGCGCTGCTTAAAAATCCCCCCGTATCATCCGGCGCTTTGACGCACTATTTGTTCGCGTCGGCTCCGTCAACTGGAAGTCAATGGGCAAAACTCTGATCATCGCCGAGAAACCTTCGGTCGCGCTGGACATTTCCCGCGCGCTGGGCGGGTTCAAGCGCGAAGGCGATTATTTCGAAAGCGACGACTACGTGCTTTCGTCCAGCGTCGGGCACCTGCTCACCCTCGTGGCGCCCAACGATCCGGTCAAGGGCAAGTGGAGCTTCACCCATCTGCCGGTGATTCCTCCCGAGTTCGAGCTGGGGCCGGCCGACAAGCGCTCGGAAGAGCGCCTGCGCCTGCTGGTGCGGCTGATCAAGCGCAAGGACGTGGACGCCCTGATCAACGCCTGCGACGCGGGACGCGAAGGCGAGTTGATCTTCCGCTACATCGCCCAGTACGCAAAGACCAACAAGCCCATCAAGCGGCTGTGGCTGCAATCGATGACGCAGCAGGCCATCCGCGACGCCTTCGCCGACCTGCGCTCGGACGCCGCGCTGCAGCCACTGGAAGCCGCGGCGCGCTCGCGCGCCGAGGCCGACTGGCTGGTGGGCATCAACGGCACGCGGGCGATGACGGCCTTCAACAGCAAGGACGGCGGCTTCTTCAAGACCACGGTGGGCCGGGTGCAGACGCCCACGCTGGCCATCGTGTCCGAGCGCGAGGAGCGCATCCGCCAGTTCGTGCCGCGCGACTACTGGGAAGTGCGCGCGCAGTTCGTCGCCGCCGCCGGCCTGTACGAGGGCCGCTGGTTCGACCCCAAGCACGTCAAGGATCCGCAGGACCCCGAGAAGCGCGAATCGCGCCTGTGGAGCAAGGCCGCCGCCGAGTCGGTCGTGGCGGCCTGCCGCGAGCGCACGGGTTCGGTCACGGAAGAATCCAAGCCGTCCACCCAGTTGTCCGGACTGCTGTACGACCTGACCACGCTGCAACGCGAGGCCAACTCGCGCTTCGGCTTCTCGGCCAAGACCACGCTGGCGCTGGCCCAGACCCTGTACGAACGCCACAAGGCGCTGACCTACCCGCGTACCGACTCGCGCTACCTGCCCGAGGACTACCTGGGCACGGTGCGCCAGACCATGCAGACGCTGGCCGCCAGCCGGCCCGGCTATGCGCCGTTCGCCTCGAAGATCCTGGACAGCGGCTGGGTCAAGCCCAATCGCCGCGTGTTCGACAACAAGAAGGTGTCGGACCACTTCGCCATCATCCCGACGCTGCAGGCACCGCGCGAGTTGAGCGAGGCCGAGGCCAAGCTGTACGACCTGGTGGTCAAGCGCTTCCTGGCGGTGTTCTTCCCGGCGGCCGAATTCCTGGTGACGACCCGGATCACCGAGGTCGCGGGCCACCATTTCAAGACCGAGGGCAAGGTCCTGGTCAATCCGGGCTGGATGGCCGTCTACGGCCGCGACGCGCAGGGCGAGGACGCCAACCTGGTGCCGGTCGCCCCTGGCGAGCAGGTGCGTACCGAGGAAGTCGAGGCCGTGGGCCTGGTGACCAAGCCGCCCGCCCGCTACACGGAAGCGACGCTGCTGTCGGCCATGGAAGGCGCGGGCAAGCTGGTCGACGACGAAGAGCTGCGCGAGGCCATGTCCGCGCGCGGCCTGGGTACGCCGGCCACGCGCGCGGGCATCATCGAAGGGCTGATCAACGAACTCTACCTGCGCCGCGAAGGCCGCGAGCTGGTGCCCACCGCCAAGGCGCGCCAGTTGATGACGCTGCTGTCGGGCCTGGACGTGGACGAGCTGACCTCGCCCGAGCTGACCGGCGAGTGGGAGCACAAGCTGTCGCAGATCGAACGCGGCCAGTTGGCGCGCGAGGCCTTCATGCGCGAGATCGCGCAGATGACCCAGGTCATCGTCAAGCGCGCGAAGGAATACGACCGCGACACCGTGCCTGGCGACTATGCCACCCTGACCACGCCGTGTCCGAAATGCGGCGCCGTGGTCAAGGAGAACTACCGGCGCTACGCCTGCACCGCCTGCGATTTCTCGATCAGCAAGCACCCGGGCGGGCGCACCTTCGAACTGCAGGAAGTCGAGGAATTGCTGGCCAAGCGCGAGATCGGCCCCCTGAACGGCTTCATCAGCAAGATGGGCCGACCCTTCTCGGCCATCCTGCGCATCACCGACGACTACAAGCTGGAGTTCGACTTCGGCCAGGCCGACGAGGAATCCTCCGAAGCCGTGGACTTCTCCGGCCAGACGCCGGTGGGCCCGTGCCCGAAATGCGGCTCGAACGTGTTCGAACACGGCATGAGCTTCGTGTGCGAGAAGTCGGTCGGGCCGCAACGTTCGTGCGACTTCCGCTCGGGCAAGGTCATCCTCCAGCAGGAAATCACGGCCGAGCAGATGGCCAAGCTGCTGACCGAAGGACGCACCGACCTGCTGCAGAACTTCGTCTCCAGCCGCACCAATCGCAAGTTCAAGGCCTTTCTGGTCCGGCAGCCCGATGGCAAGATAGGCTTCGAGTTCGAGCCGCGCCCCGCCAAGGGCGGCAAGGCGGGCGAGGATGCGCCGGCGGCCCGGAAGACGGCGGCAAAGAAAGCCGCCGGCCAGGACGAAGCCGTCGCGGCGCCGGCGAAGAAGGCCCCCGCCAAGAAGGCGGCGGCCAAGAAGGCCGCGCCGCGCAAGACCGCCGCCAAGAAAGCCCCCGCGAAGAAAACCGCCAGGAAGGCGGCCGCGAAGACCTCCAGCTGAGCCGTAGAGCCCAATGACCGTCAAGAAGAAAACGCCCTCACGGGCGCGCAAGTCTCCTGTTGCCGAGCAGCCCGCCGAGGATCGCGTGGACGTCGATCCCGGCCCCGGCGGCAAGCCCTGGTATGTCGTGCGCCGCTCGCGGGTGCATGGAACCGGTGTGTTCGCGGCCCGCAAGATCCCCGCCGGCACCCGTGTCATCGAGTACGCGGGCGAACGCATCAGCGCGGCCGAAGCCGACCGCCGCCACCCGGTCAATCCCGAGGATCCGTACCACACCTTCTTCTTCGCGCTGGAAAGCGGCAAGGTGATCGACGGCGGCAGCCAGGGCAACGATGCGCGCTGGATCAACCACGCCTGCGAGCCCAACTGCGAAGCGGAGGAAACGGACGATGGCCGCGTCTTCATCGTCTCGCAGCATCCCATCGAACGCGGCGAAGAGCTCAATTATGACTACGGCCTGGTCATCGACGAGCGCATCACGCCGACGTTGAAGAAGAACTATCAGTGCTTGTGCGGCGCCGACTCGTGCCGGGGCACGATGCTGGCGTTGAAGCGGCGCAAGAAGAAAGCCTGAGGGCGGGAACCGGGCGGCGGCGCCGCCCGGTCCGGCCGGTCAGTTGTAGTCGCCGACCCGCATCGCCTGGGAGTCGCCGCCGTTGCGGGACACTACCGAGCCGTTCACGACGCGCACCGGATCGCCGCTGCGCCACGGATAGGCCGAGGCGCTATGGAAAGTGCGCACGCTGCCGTCGTCCATCCTGACGGTCATCTCGTACTGCGTCGAGTTGCGCACACGCTTCTCGACCTCGTTGCCCGCGTAGGCGCCGCCCAGGGCCCCCAGCACCGTCAGCGCGGTACGGCCGCTGCCGCCACCGAACTGGTTGCCGACCACGCCACCCACGACACCGCCGCCGACCGCGCCCAGGCCCGTTCCCTGGCCCTGGACCTGCACGGCGCGCACGCTCTCGACCGTTCCGCAGTTGCCGCAGGTGGCCGCCACCGGCCGCGCCGGTTCGCGATAGACCGGGGCAGGGCGGCTGGCGGCGCGCGTCGGCGCGGCACGCTCGGCCGCGGCCTGCTTCGCCGGAGCCGGCGCATGGGCCGAGGCCTTGCCGAAATCCCGGCCACCGGCCGGGGCGGACGCTTCGGTCAGCTCTTGCGTGGGGGCCGACTTGGCCAGCGGCGAGGGCAGCAGTCCGGTCAGGACGCCCACGCCGACGGCGGCCAGGACGATGATGCTGATGGCTGCGGCGGCCACCAGCGGATGCAGCGCGACGGCTCCCCGCATGCTGCGATGCGCGCGCGCGAAGGCGGCGTCGATGGGGATTCGGGAACCGGAAGAAGTACCGGAAAACATGGCGTCACTCCGCTCGTAAGGTTCACGTAAGTTACCTCCAAGCGGCCTTCCATGTTGTTTCGCGGCGTGGCGGGATCTCGCGCTTTCTGTATCGGAATTGACCGAATGTTTCCGCCCCCGGCTGGCAAAGTCTGCCAGAATGGTCCGCATGGAAATCACCCTGACCGAACTCGAGGACGCAATCAATTTCTGGCGCACGCGCAAGCCTTCGACGAGCGAAGCGTGCGTGCTGTGCGCCGAGGCCGCGGCGCTGGCGGGCCCCTATGCCGCCATGATCATGCATCACCTTCCCGCGCTGGACGAGGCGGCCATGCCCGAACCGGCGCGGGCGGCCCTCGCGGCCTGGCGGCAGGCGCGCCAGGCCGTGGCCCGGGTCAAAGGCTGACGCGGGCGGCTTCGGCCGGGGAAGCGACCAGGGATACGGGCGCGAACGCGCCCAGGCTGACCTTCATGGACAGCGCGGCCTCCAGCGTGAACGCACCGTCGGCCACCAGTTCCAGCACCTCTTCCGGCGATACCGTACGCAAGGCGACCACTTCGCCGTCCTGGTTCTCGGGCACGACCTCGGGCCCCAGGACGGTATCGACCACGGTCACGTGCTCGACCTGGTAGCCCTCGGGCAGAACCCGGCGCACGGTGAACTGGCCGCTGCGCCGGCCGTCCTTCAGGTGATGGGGCAACAGGCCGGCCTCTTCCCAGCTTTCCCTGAGCAGGGCCGATTCGGGGGTTTCCGCGGCGCTGACCAGCCCTCCCACGAGGGTATCCCACATGCCGGGATCGGTGGTCTTGGTGAACGACCGCTGGGCGATCCACAACTGCCCGCTGTCGGTCCAGGCGTTCAGGTGGACGGCATGGGTGGCGATGCCCAGGGGCCGCACGGATGCCCGCTCGATCACGCCCAGGACGGTGCCGTCCTCGGCCACCACGTCCAGCAGTTCGTTGCGCCAGCCGTTGAGCCGGCCGGCTTCGGAAAGCGCCGTGGCGACACGCGCCAGCAGCTCGCTGACGGCCTGGGCGCGCCCGGCCGAGGCCGGCGTGCCCGCCAGCTCGGGCAGCAGGTGCACCACGCCGGGTTCCAGCAGTATTTCGCCCGGAAAGGCGGCCAGCCAGCGCGGCACGTCGTGCGCCACCCAGCCGCAATCATGGCCGGCGATGCGCAGTCGCAGGGAGTCCGGCGGGGGATCGACCTGAGCACGAGCCGATATGGAGTCGAATACGTTCATCCAGATATCGTGAATATGCAACACAGCAAGCCCCCATTGTGCCGGAAGTCCGGATGGGACGCCCGGCACCCCGGCGTAAGCGAAGGTGAACCCGGTTGCCTCGGGTAAGATGCCGGCGCTCGCACCGCACCCAAGGAAGAGGAAGACCATGACCGATCACCCCCGTATCTGCATCGTCGGCGCCGGAGCGATAGGCGGCCTCGTCGCCGGACGCCTGGCCCAGGCCGGCAACGACGTTTCGCTGCTGGCCCGCGGCCGCACGCTGGAAGCGCTGCGCCGGCACGGCCAACGGCTCGACTCGGCGGGCAAGCTCGTCGCCTCGCCGGTCCGGGCCAGCGACGACGCCCGGGCGCTGGGCCCGCAGGACGTCGTCGTCATCACCGTCAAGGCACCGGCCCTGCCGGAGATCGCACGGGCCATCCGTCCGCTGGTCGGCGCCAACACAGTCGTGATCCCGGCCTTGAACGGCATCCCCTGGTGGTTCTTCCTGGACGCCGGCCTGCCCCTGGGCGGCACGCGCCTGCGCAGCGTCGATCCGGACGGCGGCATCGAGGCCAGCCTGCCGGCGGACCAGGTGCTGGGCGCCGTGGTCTTCGCGTCGGCCTCGACCCCCGAGCCCGGCCTGACCCTGCACGCCTCGGGCAACCGCATCGTGCTGGGCGAGCCGAAGGGCGGGTCGAGCGAACGCGCCCGCGCCGTGGCCGGGCTGTTCACGCGGGCGGGCTTCGATGCCCCCGCCAGCGAGAACGTGCGCGCCGACATCTGGACCAAGCTGCTGGGCAATGCCTGCTTCAACCCCGCCAGCCTGCTGACGGGCGCCTATACCGACGACATGATCGACGATCCCCGCCTGCACGCCATGTTCGTGGCCATGATGGACGAGGCGCTGGCGCTGGGCACCCGGCTCGGGCTGCCGGCCCAGGTCGAGTCGCGCGACCGCATCGCCTTCACCCGGGGGCTGGGCCACATCAAGACGTCGATGCTGCAGGACGTGGAGGCGGGCCGGCCGGTGGAGATCGACAGCATCCTGGGCGCGCTGGTCGAGACCGCCGCGGCGGCCCGATTCTCCACGCCGACCCTGGATACCGTCTACGCGCTGGCGCGCATGCGCGCCGCGGCCCTGGGGCTGTATCCGGCGTAGCCGGCCCTTGCCCAACTTTTCTATAGGCGAAAAATACCAAAACATCGCTTGAACCCCAGCCGCCCGCGCCGCATCCTGCCACCCTAGATAGAGTAAGCACGGAGAGCCGGCGCACGGCGGCATGCGATGTCCATTTCCAGCGAAACCATCAGGTCGGTCACCTCGTCCTTGTACGAGTGGTCGCTGAAGAAAGTCCCGGACGACACCAAGCGGGTGCTGGCCCAGGCGCAGCAGCGCGAGACGGTCCAGCTCGGCAGGCAGACGCTGCGCATCATGCTCGAAAGCGCCGAGGCCGCCGAGTCCGAAAGCCACCTGGTCTGTTCGGACGTGGGCGTGCCCACCTACATGATCCGCGTGGGCACGGGCGTGAGTTTCGAAGGCAACGTACGCCAGGCCATCGTCGACGGCTTCGCCGACCTGGTCGCGCGCGCGGACCCGCCCATCCTGAAGATGGTGACCAATCCGCTGACCCTGCAACGCAGCTACGAGGGCAAGAACATGCCCCTGGTCACCTTCGACATGGTCGACGGCGCGGACTACATGGAGATCGTCTGCGCGCCCAAGGCCATGGGCACGGGCCGCTGGGAAGCCATCGAGACCTTCGTCTACCCGTCGCTGGAGACCATCGAGAAATACGTGCTCGACACCGTGCTCAAGGCCGGCTCGCAGCCCTGTCCGCCCATCGTCGTGGGCGTGGGCATAGGCGGCACCTTCGACTACGCGGCCAAGATGGCCAAGGAGTGCGTCCTGCGCCCCTTCGGCCAGACCAATCCCGAGCCCGTCCTGGCGGCCATGGAACAGCGCCTGCTCAAGGCCATCAACGACACCGGCTTCGGGCCCATGGGCACGGGCGGCGACACCACCGCCATGGCGGTGCACATCGACTATTCGGCCAGCCACGGCTTCATGCCCGTGGCCGTGGCCTTCAACTGCTGGATCAACCGGCGCACCTGTGCCCGCATCTACCAGGACGGCACGGTCGAACGCCTGGAATAGCGGCAACGGAGACGAGCATCGTGAATACCCATCGCCTGACCTTGCCGGCAAGCGCGGACGACATCGCCCGTATCCAGGCCGGCGACCTGGTCTACCTGACCGGCGACATCGTCGTCACCATCGGCCTGCCTACGCACCAGCGCATGATCGACTACGCCCGCGAGGGCAAGCCGCTGCCGGTGGACGTGCACGGCGGCGCCTTCCTGCACCTGAGCTCGTACAACCGCGAGAGCGACACGCCCTCGGGCTACGAGGCCCTGTACATGAACCCCACCACCAGCACGCGCTACGACGCGCTCATGCCGCCGCTGATCCGGGCCTACGGCCTGCGCATCGTGGGCGGCAAGGGCGGACTGGGCGAGGAAAGCGTGCAGGCCATGCGCGAGACGGGCTGCATCTACCTGTCCTTCCTGGGCGGCGGCTGCACGCTGCTGGCCCGCGCGATCCAGGAAGTGGTGTCCGTGCACTGGGAAGACTACATCTCGCAATTCCGCCTGGTGACCTTGCGCGTCAAGGACCTGGGCCCCGCCACGGTGGGCATCGACGCCCACGGCAACAGCCTCTACCGACAGCTGCGCGAGAACGTGCAGCAGCGGCTGCCTGGCATTCTCGAAGAACTCGACCGGCACCGCGCGGATTCCACGCACTGAGTGCGGCAATCTTCTTCATTACGACAGATCGGAGACCCCATGAAGAATCATCGACTTCTCGCCTGCGCCACCGCCATCCTGGCCCTGGGCGCCACCGCCGCCCACGCCAAGGACGACGCCGCGTCATGGCCTACCCGGCCGGTGCGGCTGATCGTGCCGTTCCCGGCCGGCGGCAGCACCGACGTGGTCGCGCGCCTGATCGCCGAGCGGCTGGGCCAGAAGCTCGGCCAGCAGTTCGTCGTGGACAACCGTCCGGGCGCGGCCGGCAACATCGGCACCGACCAGGTCGCCAAGGCCTCTCCCGACGGCTACACGCTCACGCTGACGACCTCCGGGCCGCTGGCCAACAACAAGTACCTGTACAAGTCCATGCCGTACGACCCGGCCAAGGACCTGACCCCCATCGTGCTGGTGGGCGAGATCCCGCTGGTGGTCGTGTCCACCGACAAGACCCCGGCCAAGAACCTGAAGGAATTCATCGCGCTGGCCAAGGCCGCGCCGGGCAAGTATTCCATCGGCAATCCGGGCAACGGCACCATCGGGCACCTGGCCTATGAACTGCTGCGGCACAATACCCGGACCGACTTCCTGGGCGTGCCGTACAAGGGCGACACGCCGGCCATGACGGACCTGCTGGGCGGCTCCATCCAGGCCATCGTCGCGCCCATCACGGCCTTCATCCCGCAGATCCAGAGCGGCAAGATGAACGGCCTGGCGGTGACCTCCAAGAAGCGTTTCCCCGGCACGCCCGACGTGCCCACCGCGGTCGAGCAGGGCTTCGACGTCGAGGCCTCGGTCTGGTTCGCCGTCGCGGGCCCCGCCGGCATGCCGCGTCCCATCGTCGACAAGCTCAACCGCGAGATCAACCTCGTGCTGAACTCGCCCGAGGGCCGGGCCAAGCTCGAGCAGTTCGGCGCGGTCGTGGGCGGCGGTTCGCCCGAGCAGCTGGATTCGCTGATGAAGGTCGAAAGCGCGAAGTGGAAGCGGATCATCGAGGACGCCAACATCAAGTTGGATTAGCCCCCCTACGCGCTTCGCGCGCCCCCCACAGGGGGGCGGCACTGGCGGACCGGCAAAGCCGGATCCGCTGTGCCCTGGGTCTTGTGAGTTCTTCTTGGATTGGGGCACGGGTTTTCGGGGTAGTTTCCGCCCCATGGAGTGTTGAATGAGCGGTTTCGTTACGTTGAAGACCGAGGGCATGAGCACCGAGGAGGCCTATCGGCTGATCGTGGGCTGCGTGGCGCCCCGGCCGGTGGCGTGGATCACCACGCAGGATGAATCGGGACGGGTCAATGCCGCGCCGTTCAGTTCGTACAACTACGTGGCGCACAGCCCGCCGATGCTGGCGGTGAACATCGGCTCGCGCAAGGGCGAGTTGAAGGACACGGCACGCAACATCGTCGAGACGCGCGAGTTCGTGGTCAACGTGGCCACGGAAGCGACGCTGGAGCTGATGCATGCGTCGGGCGCGGACTACCCGCCCGAGATCGGCGAGCCCGAGGCGCTGGGCATCGAGCTGGCGCCCAGCACGGTGGTGCGGCCGCCGCGCATTCCCGCCACGCCGATCCAGATGGAATGCCGGCTCGAGCACGTGCTGCCGCTGGGACGAGGCCTGAACACGCTCTACATCGGCGAAGTGGTGGCCTTCCATCTGTCCGAGGCCATATTCAACGGCCGGCACATCGATGCCGTGGCGATGCGGCCCATCGCCCGGCTGGGCGGACCGTACTACGCGGGGCTGGGCGAGATCTTCCATCGGCCGATGCTGCAGGCGCCGCCTGTGTGACCCCCCATGGGAAGCCCACCCCCTACGCCCTTCGGGCGCCCCCTCAAGGGGGCGATGCGAGTGGACCGGCGAAGCCGGATCCACCGCATCCTGGGTCTGGGTAAGGATGTCTTGGTGCGAAGCACCACTTTTTTGCGTTGATCCTGGGCGCCGCGGATCCGGCTTTGCCGGTCCGCCAGCGCCGCCCCCTTGAGGGGGCGCCCGAAGGGCGTAGGGGGTGGGACTTTTTTTAAGGAATGTTGATGACGGGTTCATCTGGGGATTTCAGCCGGTCGGTGCAGGCCGGGACGTTCATCAAGACGGTGTCGCCGCACGTGGTGGAGATACTGGGGACGACGGCGCTGGATTTCGGGGTGCTGGATGCCGAGCACGCGCCGTTCGACCGGGCGGCGCTGGACTTGATGATGATGGCCGGACGGGCCGCGCGCCTGCCGCTTTTCGTGCGGGTGGCCGACTACGAGGCCGCGACCATCCTGTCGACGCTGGACCTGGGCGCGGCGGGCATCGTGGTGCCGCACGTCGACAGCGCCGAGCAGGCGGAACTGATCGTCTCGCGCGCCCGCTACAAGGGTGGCGTGCGGGGCTTTTCCAGCTCGCCCCGGGCGGCCGGCTACGGGACCATGACCTACAAGCAGGCCCAGGAAGCGGGCGACCAGACGCTGGTGATGTGCCAGATCGAAAGCGTCGAGGGCCTGGCCAACGTGGAAAGCATCGCCGCCGTTCCCGGCGTGGGCGGACTGTTCGTGGGACGCGCGGACCTGGCCCTGTCCATGGGCCAGGAAGGCTCGCGCAGCCCGGCGGTGCTGGAAGCCACCGCCCGCATCGTCCGCGCGGCGCTGGCCGCCGGCAAGATCGCCGCGATGTTCGTGGCCAACGCCGCCGAGCGCGACGAGTTCGCCGCGCAAGGCGTGACCTGGTTCGTGATCGGATCCGACCAATCCCTGCTGCGCCAAGGCGCGCAATCGGTTGCCGTGGCAGGCGACCGGTCGCACGGCTGACGCGGCTCCCTCTCAAGCAAAGGTGAAGTCCATGACTGTCCAACAACCGCGGCCCGCGACCTATGCCGCGCACTACGACACCGCTCCGCAGCAACAGCAGGCCGGCGCGCGCACCTGGCTGACCCGGGGCGCCAACTTCGTCGTCGCCGTCTCGCAGGTCGAGGCGGGAGCCGTGCTGGCGCGCGAGGCCAACCCCGACGAATACTTCGTCTTCGTGCACACCGGCGGCGCGCGCATCCAGGCGGGTTCCGAGCAGGTCGACGCCGCTCCCGAGACCGTGACCATCGTTCCGCCGGGTGCGAGCCGCGTCGAGGCCACCGCCGCGGGCACCATCGTGCGCGTGTTCTCCAACCGCGCCTCGGACCTGGCGCAGGCTTCGGTCAACCAGGAGATCTACGCCGACGGCGCGCCCGAAGTCGCGCCGCTGGTGCCATGGCCCGATCCCCCCGCCGGCTTCAAGCTGCGCCACTACGTGCTGGCCGAGCACGTGCGGCCCGACAGCAACATGCGCATCTTCCGCAGCACCAACCTGATGGTCAATTTCCTGGCCAAGCGCCTGGTGCCGCGCGACGTGCACAAGCTCAGCCCGCACACCCACGCCGACTTCGAACAGGCCTCGCTGGCGATCCAGGGCACTTACGCGCACCACCTGCGCTGGCCGTGGACGCCGGACATGGACATGTGGAAAGAGGACGAGCACGTCGAAATCGGCAGCCCGTCCGTCACGGTCATTCCCGCGAAGGTGCTGCATACCAGCCGCAACGTCAGCCAGGGCGATTGCTGGCTGATCGACATCTTCGGCCCGCCGCGCATGGACTTCTCCAGCAAGCCGGGACTGGTCTGCAACGCGGACGAGTACCCCATGCCCGCGCCCGCCACGGCCGCCGCGGCCTAGAGCCTGGCGAGGTCCTCCGAGATGCCGCGGGAGACCTCCTGCAACTGTTCCAGGTATCGCTCGACGACCTGTTCGTTGGTGAGCGTGGAGGCGAACCACGTCATGCCGAACGAGGCCACCACATGCTTGCCGTCGAACACCGGCACGGCCAGGGTGCCGGATACCGGGCGCACGGCGGGATCGCGCAGCGCGTAGCCCTGCGCGCGCGTGATCTCTATCATCCGCCTGACCGCCTCCCGGTCCTGCGCCGGCTCGTCCTCGGGGTTCTTCGATTGGCGCAGCAGCGCGAGTATGGTCTCGCGCTCATCCTCTTCGCAGAAGGCCAGGTAGGCCCGGCCGATGGCGCGGCTGACCAGGCTCAGGCGCATGTTGATGGTCGAATGCAGCAGCGACAGCGGCGAATGGGGAATGGTGCTGTAGCGCACCACCATGGCATCGGTATCGAACACGGCGATGGCCAGCGGCCACTTGATGGCCTCGGTCAGCGCGTCCAGGCGCGGCCGGGCCGCTTCGACGATGCGCGGCTCGCTGTGATAGCCCGACGACAGCGTATTGACCAGCGACGTCAGGTAGTACGCCCCGTACTGCGGCGCATGGCGCACCAGTCCCTTGGACGCGAGCGACTCAAGAAGACGTATCAGCGATGGCTTGGGGATGCCCGTCTGCTTGTACAGTACGTCCAGGGTCGATACCGGCTGGCGGTTCAGGGCCTGCAGCAGTTCGATGGCACGGACAACGGCTTGGACGGGCGGAAAGGAAGGCACGCGGACCTCCGTACGGAAAGGACGCCGGCCGGCGATTATCGCATTGCCGGATGCGTTCCAACCTCCGTACGGCCGTCCTGGTGAAAATCAGCGGCGGGCGCCGCCCTTCACGAACACGCGCTTGCCGGTGTCATGCCAGACCGCGCGCTTTTCCTCTTCGGTCAGCAGGACCGAGGCGTCGATCATGCGCTGGACCATTTCCTTGTAGGTGCCCGACGAGGTGCCGATGTCCGAGCCCCACATGATGCGGTCGGCACCGAACAGGTCGACCGCGCGGCGCAGCACCTGCTCGGCCGGCACGTCGGCCTCGCGGTACTCGTCCAGATTGATCGAGGTGAACTTGAAGAAGATGTTGTGCTCGTGCGCCAGCTTCTCGAAGCGCTCGTCCAGGCCGAAGTGTTCCTCGGTGGCCTCGGGCTCCAGCAGGTGGTCCAGCACGATGCGCACGTTCGGATAGCGGCGCGCCAGTTCGATGATGGTCGGCACCGACGGACCGCCGCCGCCCACCGCCAGCACTTCCAGGTCGATCACCAGGCCGAACTCCTCGGCCACGTCCCAGGTCTTGAGCGCCTGCGGCGAATTCAGCCACGGCATGCTGCCATCGGGCTGGCGGCCGCCGAACAGGCGCACGCCCGCCAGGCCGTTCTTCTCGATGTAGCTGCGCACCAGGCCCGGCGTGCCGGCATCCTCGGCGTCCAGGATGACCACCGCCGAGAAGATGTCGGGATGGGCGTCGGACGAATCCAGGATGTAGCTGTTGTCGTAGCGGTAGATCATGCGCTTCTGCACGGCCACCGCGCCGTCGACGTTTTCTTCCTTCATCCAGACCAGCATGCGCGCCACGTCGGGCACTTCGTTGATCGGATTGGGGCCGTGCTTGCCGCCCGGCTTGCCGATCACGCCCGGGGCGCGCGGCGGCGCGTCGGCGGCGCGCTTCATGGGATTGCGCGGATAGCGCACCTGGTCATCCGCCACCAAGTGGGCGTGCGAATCGAACAGCAGCGGGCGAGTGCCGGCGGCCGACGGGGCTTGCTTGTCTTGGGTCATATCGAAAACTCTACGTGTTTACAGCGGGGACTTTATCGCCAGCCTGCCCCCTCCGCACCCGATATTCTCGAACTTTTCGGTGTCCGAAAACTTGTGGCCGAACAGGAATCGGGCCCATTCAAACAAAAATTTAAAAAAAGCGATTCAAATTTCTGTTTGAATCGCCGATACTACGCCGGACTACTGGATCCTCCATCGTGAACCTGCTCGACGACGACACCTCCACCCGCTCCCGCATCGTGCTGGCCGCCCTGCGCGTCTTCGCCACCCGGGGGTTCGAGGCCGCCTCGCTGCGCGAGATCACGTCCGCCGCCCAGGTGAACATCGCCGCCATCCACTACCACTTCGGCTCCAAGGACGCGCTGGTGCAGGAAGTGCTGCGCGTGGTGTCCGAGCCCATCAACCGCATGCGGCGCGAGGCCCTGGCCCGGGTGCCGGCGCACCGCGAACCGACGATGGAAGAAGTCGTGGAAGCGCTGATCGCACCGCCCGTGCGGCTGAGCTTCGACGCCACCGGCGAATGGCGGCTGCTGATCCGGTTGCTGATCCAGGCCCGCGCGGTGCCCCGCGCCAGCACGAACGCCGCGATCTTCGAGCAGTACGACGCGCTGGCGGCCGACTTCGTCGACGCCCTGATGGCCGCCCAGCCGTCGCTGGGCCGCGAGGAAGCCTACTGGCGCTACGCCTTCGCCATCGGCGCCATGATGTACATCGTCAGCGACGCCGACGAGACCTATCACCGCCTGCATCGCATCTCCGGCGGGCTGTGCGACACCGACGACCCCGAACGCATCGTCGCCCAGCTCGTCGCCTTCATCGCCGCCGGCATGCGGGCAGCCGCCCCGGCCGGCACACCGCTGTGACTTCCCTCCGGATACACGACATGACCCGCCGCATCATCGACCTGTCGGTCGCCCTCGAAGACAAGCCCACTTCGCCGGCGCACCACCGCCCCCAGATCAGCTACGTCGACCACGACCAGTCCTGGGAACTCTTCTCCAAGCTCTTTCCCGGCATCGGCCCCGACGACCTGCCCGAGGGCAAGGCCTGGGCGGTGGAGCGGGTTTCGCTGTCGACCCACGCCGGCACCCACATGGACGCGCCGTGGCACTACCACCCCACGACCGACCATGCGCTGCAGGAAGGCGGCCGGCCCGCGCCCGGCATCGACGAAGTCCCGCTGGACTGGTGCCTGAAGCCCGGCGTCAAGCTCGACTTCCGCCACATGGAAGCGGGCTACGTGGTCACGCCCGCCGACATCCAGGCCGAGCTGAAGCGCATCGGCCATACCCTCCAGCCGCTGGACATCGTCGTGGCCAACACCCGCGCCGGTGCGCGCTACGGCCAGGAGGACTATTGGGAAAGCGCCTGCGGCTTCGGCCGCGCCGCCACGCTGTGGCTGCTGGAGCAGGGGGTACGGGTGGTCGGCACCGACTCCTACAGCTGGGACCCCGCCTTCAAGTTCGTGGTCGAGCGCTACGAGCGCGACCGCGACCCTTCCATCATCTGGGAAGGCCACAAGGCGGGGCGCGACATCGGCTACTTCCAGATGGAGAAGCTGACCAACCTGGACCAGTTGCCGTCCCACGGCTTCACCATCAGTTGCTTCCCCATCAAGATCAAGCACGGATCGGCCGGCTGGTGCCGCACCGTCGCCATTCTCGATTGACCCGCGAGGCGCGCGACGCCTCGTCCAAGACAACGATCCCGGAGACTCCCCATGACCTTCCTTTCCTGCGCCCGCCTGGGCGCCGCCCTCGCGCTGGCCGCCTGCGCACTGCCCGCCGCCGCGCAGGCTCCTGCCTCGTACCCCGACCGGCCCGTCCACGTCGTCGTGCCGTTCCCGCCGGGCGGCATCGTCGACAACGTCACCCGCAACCTGGGCGCGCGCCTGTCGGCCGCGCTGGGCCAGACCTTCATCGTGGAGAACAAGGCCGGAGCCGGCGGCTCGATCGGCGCCGCCCACGTCGCCAAGGCCGCGCCCGACGGCTACACCCTGCTGGCCGCCTTCGACACCCACGCCGTCAACCCGCTGCTATACAAGCTCAGCTTCGACTCCGACAAGGACCTTGCGCCGGTCGCCTTGATCGGCACCTCGCCGCTCATCCTGGTCGTCCATCCCTCGGTGCCCGCCCGGACCGTGCCCGAACTGGTCGCGCTGGCCAAGGCCAAGCCCGACGCGCTGAACTACGCCTCCACCGGCGCCGGCAGCTCCAACCAGCTGACCGCGGAACTGTTCAAGGCCACCGCCGGTGTCGAGATGAACCACGTGCCCTACAAGGGCGGCGCACCCGCCATCACCGACGTGCTGGGCGGCCGGGTGCAGGTCATGTTCGTCAGCGCCAGCTCGGTACTGGCCCATATCAAGGCCGGCAAGATGCGGGCCCTGGCCGTCACCACCCGAGAACGCATCCCGGCCCTGCCCGACGTGCCGTCCATCAGCCAGTTCTACCCCGATTTCGAGGCCCGCTCGTGGATAGGCCTGCTGGCTCCGGCCGGCACGCCCCCCGCCACCGTCTCGCGCCTGAACGCCGAGGTCTACCGCGCCTTGCAGACGCCCGAGATGCGGACGTTCTTCGACGCCCAGGCCATCCAGCCCGGCAGCGGGTCGCCCGAGCAATTCGGCGCATTCCTGCGGAACGAGACCAAAAAGTGGGGCGAAATCATCAAAAAACAGGACATCCGGGTGGAATGAGACTGCCGGGAAACCCGCGTGGCGCAAGACCCACGCGGGCGGCTTGCAAGTTTTGAGAATATTATCAATAATTAATCTCATTACGACGTCCACTGCGGCGCCCAACCGCGCCGCAACGAGTTCCGCCATGTACGTTTGTGTCTGCAACGCCATCACCGAACGCCAGATCCGCAGCAGCGTGGAAGCTGGCGCGACTACCCTGGCCGACCTCCAGTTCGACCTGGGCGTGGCGACCTGCTGCGGCTCCTGCGCCGACACCGCCTGCCAGTACCTGCCGGCCGGCGCCAGCGCCTGCGAGCACGCCTACGAAGCGTCCATCTCGGCCGCCAACGGCCGCACCGAAGCCACCGAACTCCCCCCGCCCCGCGCCACGACGCGCCGCTTCCCCATCCACGTCGTCGCCGCCAAGGCGGCGTAGGGGGCCCCCCCTACGCCCTTCGGGCGCCCCCCAGGGGGCGATGCGGGTGGACCGGAAGGGAAACCCACCCCCACGCCCTTCGGGCGCCCCCTCAAGGGGGCGATGCGGGTGGACCGGCAAAGCCGGATCCACCGCATCCTGGGTCTAGTGGGGCTGCCTTGGGACGTAGCACTGTTGCTATCGCTGGCAGCCGGCGGTAGCTACGCTAATTCAATCCAAGAAACGCATGCTAGCCCCAGGAAACCGCGGATCTGGCTCCGCCAGTCCGCCGGTTTCGCCCCCTGGGGGGCGCCCGAAGGGCGTAGGGGGGATCCTATTCATTCTCATTGTCACTTTCCTAGGCCATTACGGGCGGACGTACGGCCTGCTTGCCTGGCGTCAACAATGCTAACCTTGCCGGATCCATGAATTCTGCAGGGGAAAGAACATGAAAGGCGACAAGACCGTCATCCAATACCTCAACAAGCAGCTCACCAACGAGCTGACCGCCATCAACCAGTACTTCCTGCATGCGCGCATGCTCAAGCACTGGGGCCTGGGCAAGATGGGCAAGCACGAGTACGACGAGTCCATCGAGGAAATGAAGCATGCCGATCGCCTGATCCAGCGCATCTTCATGCTGGACGGACTGCCCAACCTGCAGGACCTGCACAAGCTGCTGATCGGCGAGAACGTCCCGGAAATCCTGGAATGCGACCTGAAGCTGGAGCTGTCCTCGCAGGTCGTGCTCAAGGAAGCCATCGCCCACTGTGAAAGCGTGCGCGACTACGTGTCGCGCGATCTGCTGCAAGACATCCTGGACGACACCGAAGAACACATCGACCACCTGGAGACCCAGATCGGCCTGGTGGACCAGGTCGGCATCCAGAACTACCTGCAATCGCAGATGGACGAGCAGGGCTGATTCCCCACCCCGCCCGCAGCAAAGCCCCGCCACGCGGGGCTTTTTGCTTTATGCGCGTTCCCGGCTTCACGGAACGCGTCTTGCTGCCCGGTTGGCTTACTTCGACAGGAGACCGCCATGGCCACCGTTCAGGGCAGCAACCCGCTTTCCAAACATACCGACGACGTCCTCAAGGACGAGAACCGCAGGATGCCGGCGGCGGAACTGCCGCGCGAGGACAAGGACAAGCCGGCCGCCGGCGGCGGCGACGAGTTGAACGTGGATGAGCTGGAGGAAGCGGAACGCGGCGGCCCGCCCCGTTCAGGCGGCGGGCCGGACTGAGCGCGGCGTCAGTTATTGCCCGTCGCGGGGCATTCGGCGATGCGGCCCCAGCGATTATCGGTGTTGCAGTATTTCCACCGGGCTTTCTCGTTGCAGATGACCCGGCCGACGACGCCCTGGGAAGCGCAGCGCGCCAGTTCGGCTCGCAGCGACTGGATCCAGGGCTCCTGGCCGCCGGCCGCGTCGGCTCCGGCCACCACGGTGGCGACCTGCTGCGAAGGCGGCTCGACGATGATGCGCGGAGACTGGGCGGCCGCCGGGGGCTCGGCCAGGTGGGCGGGCAGGGGGCTGCCCGGGTTCACCGTCTGCATGTCGGGCGCGATGGTCGAAAGCAGGGTATCGGGCTGCGGTTGATCGGCCGCGGATACCAGGGGAATGGGCGCGCTCGGCTGCACCGGGCGCGATGGGACGCCGCGCGAGCCATCCACCCTGGGTTGCGGGGGTTCGGGCAGGTAGGTTTCCTGGTCCACCGCCGCCACCGGCGCTTCGCCCGGGCGCCCCTGGGCCACGGGCACGGGCGCCTCGGCCGCGCGGTCGACGGGAGCATTCCAGGACAACCAGAGCCCGAACAGCACTCCCACCACCACGACCATCGCCACGAAGGCCAGGCCCATCAAAATGCGGTTACGCATGTGTACACCTCTTCACTGTGGACCGGCGGCCCCGCCGGTCCCCATGCCCGGGTGGGCCGTCAGGCGAAAGCGGAATCGCCCACCCTGGTCTGGAACACCTGTCCCCCGTGCTCGCGCAGGGCATGGAACTGCACGTTGGGATAGAGCTCCTGCGCCACCCGCAGCTGCGCCGACGATCCGATCAGGAAAGCGGGCGCCTCGACTACATCGTAGGCGATGTGCTGCATGTTGGCGTCCATGAACTTCTTCAGGTCCTTGGGGTTCTCGGCCGTGATCCAGCGCGCCATCGAATAGCGCGCCGGCAGCATGCGCGCGGCCACGCCGTATTCGGTCTTGAGCCGATGCGCCACGACCTCGAACTGCAGCTGGCCGACGGCCCCCAGCAGCAACGGGCCTCCGGCCACCGGCCTGAACACCTGGATGGCGCCTTCCTCGCCCAGCTGGGTCAGGCCCGTGCGCAACTGCTTGGTGCGCAGCGGATCGGCCACCTCCACCGCCTGGAACAATTCGGGCGCGAAGAAGGGCAGTCCGGTGAACTGCAGCGCCTCGCCTTCGGTCAGCACGTCGCCCAGTTGCAGCACGCCGTGGTTCGGAATGCCGATGACGTCGCCGGCATAGGCCTCGTCCAGCAGCTCGCGCCGCTGCGACAGGAACGAGACCACGTTGTTGGGCCGCGTTTCCTTGCCGGTGCGGCAGACCTTCAGCCGCATGCCGCGCTCGAAACGGCCCGAGCAGACGCGCACGAAAGCCACGCGGTCGCGATGGGCCGGATCCATGTTGGCCTGCACCTTGAAGACCACGCCGGTGAATTTCGGTTCATCGGGCTGGACCTCGCGCTGCAGCGCATGGCGCGGACCGGGCGCGGGCGCCTGCTCGACCAGCGCGTCCAGCACTTCCTGCACGCCGAAGTTGTTGATGGCCGAGCCGAAGAACACGGGCGTCTGCTTGCCGGCCAGGAACTCGGCCTGGTCGAACGGCGGCGCGGCGCCTTCGATCAGGTCGATCTCGCCGCGCGCCTGCTCGAACGCCGCGCCGAAGCGGCGCGCGATCTCGGGGTTGTCCAGCCCGTCGATGATTTCGTCGTGCTGCTCGCTCAGCCTGTCGCTGCCGGCCTTGAAGACCCGCATCCGGTCGCGCCGGATGTCGAACACGCCGCCGAAGGACTTGCCCATGCCGACCGGCCACGCGAAGGGCACGGCATCCATGCCCAGGTGGGACTCGATCTCGGACAGCAGCTCCAGCGGCTCGCGCACCTCGCGGTCCATCTTGTTGACGAAGGTGATGATGGGCGTATTGCGTGCCCGGCACACCTGCAACAGCCGGATGGTCTGCGGCTCGACGCCGTTGGCCGCGTCGATCACCATCAGCGCCGCATCCACGGCCGTCAGCACGCGGTAGGTATCTTCCGAGAAGTCCTGGTGGCCCGGGGTGTCGAGCAGGTTGATGACGGTATCGCGGTATTCGACCTGCATGACCGAGGACGCCACCGAAATGCCGCGCTGCTTCTCGATCTCCATCCAGTCGGACGAGGCGTGCCGCGAGGCCTTGCGTGCCTTGACGCTACCGGCGATCTGGATCGCGCCGGCGAACAGCAACAGCTTTTCGGTCAGCGTGGTCTTGCCCGCGTCGGGGTGGGAAATGATGGCGAAGGTGCGTCGCCGGGCGACTTCGGAAGATATGGTCATCGCGCGGAATTTTAACCGGAGACGGGATCGGGCGCTTGATCCGTCCGGCCGCCACGGCAGCAAGCGCCGTGCCGCGGCGGCTCGGCTCCGCCCACCGCGCATTTAGTCCTATTCAATACTCCAACTTGATTTTAGTCTCAAATGGTATTAATCTGGGCTGCATGCACGACACAGGAAAGCATCATGGCCATTCCTGCTTCCAAGACCCCTGAACTGACCAGCCAGGCCGCCACCGACGCGGCCCTGCGCACCTTTTTCCGGATCGCCCAGGCTTGGCAGCTCAATGCCGAAGAGTCGGCCACCCTGCTGGGCGTCCCGCGCTCGACCATGTTCCGCTGGAAGACCGGCCGCGCGCCCGCGCCGCTGCCGCGCGACACGCTCGAACGCCTGTCGCTGGTCTTCGGCATCTACAAGGCGCTGCAGGTCCTGTTGCCCGTCCCCGAACGCGCCGACGCCTGGCTGCGCCGCCCCAACGACGCGCCCCTGTTCGGCGGCCGGCCGGCCCTGGAACGCATGCTCACCGGCATGACCAGCGACCTGTACGTGGTGCGCACCTATCTCGATGCCCAGCGGGGGGGCTGGACATGACGCCTGCCGTTGCCGAGGTGCAATGGACGCCCTGCCACCGGCTCGTCCCCAGCCGCTTTCCGCCCGCCGGCCTGTACGACCGGGTGGCCGATCCGGCCGACCTGGGCGTGGTGTTCGCCATCGAGAACCTGACCAATCCGCGCGTGCGCGACGAAGCCGGGAACCTGCGCCTGGTCCCGCCGGAAGACCGCATTTCCGGTCCGGGCACCACCCCCATCATGGCGGCCTTCACCCATCTGAATCCGGCCGGCAGCCGCTTCACGGACGGCACCTGGGGGGTGTACTACGCCGGGGAAAGCCTGGAAACCGCCGTGGCCGAGACCATGCACCACCGCGCCCGTTTCCTGGCCGCGACGCACGAGGCCGCCATCGAGATCGACATGCGCCACTACCTGGCCGACCTGGCCGCGCCGCTGCACGACCTGCGCGGCCTGCGGCCGGCCTTGCCCGCCATTTACGATCCGGACGACTACACGGCCAGCCAGGCGCTGGCCCGCCAGCTCCGGCTGGCGGGCAGCTGGGGCGTGGCCTACGACAGCGTCCGCCGCCCCGGCGGCCAATGCGCGGCGGTGTTCCGGCCGCGCGGCCTGTCCCGCTGCCGCCAGTCCCAGCACATTGCGTTCGTCTGGGACGGCCACCGCATGAGCGGGTGGTATTCCAAGTCGGCATTGCGGTCGGTCTGATTTTTCAAGCCTCGTTCCACCGGCCGCCCGGGCTGCCTGCCCCGTGCCCGGCCTTGTGGCTCGCGGGTTTCCTGGCTGCTGCCGCCGGTCCACTGATGGGAATCGATTATTGGCGCAATTTCGATTTTCGAATATGGTTACGTCGAACGCGGGGCGCTGATATCG
The DNA here is from genome assembly GCF_029845405.1 of Pigmentiphaga sp. GD03639. Classification (NCBI taxonomy): domain Bacteria; kingdom Pseudomonadati; phylum Pseudomonadota; class Betaproteobacteria; order Burkholderiales; family Alcaligenaceae; genus Pigmentiphaga; species Pigmentiphaga sp. GD03639. The sequence continues at coordinate 349 of NZ_JAOCLR010000011.1, read as the reverse complement.
TCACAATTGGTATCAAGCGCAGCAGATCGCGGCGTGCGGCCGCAACGCAGTACGGATATCCGCGCTAGGGCACCGTGCCCTGGCGCGCAAGACCTCATTCCTTATCCGGAGGAACACGACAATGAAAATACGTTTGTGGGGTTGTGTACTGGGCATGGCGCTGAGCGGCACGGCCGCGGCGCAGACCCCGTTGAAGATCGGTTTCGTGGGCGAGATGTCGGGTCAGCAGGCCGAATACGGACTGCAGATGAGCAACGGCGCCAAGCTGTTCCTGCAGGAGCACGGCGACGTGGTGGCCGGGCGCAAGATCCAGCTCATCATCAAGGACGTCGGGGGCCCGAACCCCGAG
>NZ_JAOCLR010000010.1:0-198046 GCF_029845405.1 Pigmentiphaga sp. GD03639 | reverse complement strand
AGACCGGATAAAGAAAATGAATGTCGAGTCAGCCTAGCGCCTGTTCAGTCTTCGGCGCGGGGCACCGCCGCGCCGGTTATCCCATGGCGCGCCAGCGCTTCCTGGACGAACCCCGAGGCCTTCATTTCCTCGACGAAGGCGCGCAGGTAATCCGCGGCGGCATCGCCGCGCGACTTGGGCACGCCCATGGCCTGCCGGATCAACATGAAATGACCGGGCAACAGATGCACGCCGCCCAGCCGCGCGGCATCGGCTTCGAGCTGCTGGCGCACGCCGGCCGCCACGTCCGCGCCGCTTTCCAGGAACACGTCGACCACGGCCGGCGACGTCGGCGCCCGCTCGATGCTTGCCTGCAGCAGGCTCCGGGTCAGGTAGAGATCGTAGGCGCTGCCCTTGCCGACCGTGACCCGCACGCCCGGCCGGTCCACGTCGGCATGGGCGGCGATGGGCGAGCCGTCGCGTACCAGGTAGGCTCCCTCGATCACCACGTAGGCGTCGGTGAAGGCGATGTGCTCGCCACGCTTGGGGTCGATGGCGAAGAAGCCGATGTCGGCCTGTTCGGCGGCCACGGCCTCGACCGATTCGCCGGCCGACGGGAAGACCACCAGTTCCAGCCCGACGCCCAGCCGTCTGGCAAGTTCCCGCGCCAGGTCCACCGATACGCCGCGCGCGCCGTGCTCGTCGTCACGGCTGGCGAGTATGGGATTGCCGACGTTGATGGAAGCGCGCAGGACCTGCTGGGGCGTGAAGGCGGCGCGAAGGGCTTCGGTCGGTTGCATGGCGAATCAGTTCCTTCAGTGGCCGACGCGCGAGGAATGGTCGCTAGCCGGCGCGTTGGGCCTCGATCTGCTCCATCACATGAAGCGTCAGCCGGGTGGTGTGGCTGCGCATGGCCAGGTAGGCCTGCTCGGGCTGGCCGGCCAGCACCGCTTCCACGATCTTCTCGTGTTCGCGATGGGAAGTTTCGAAGCGGCGTTCGACCCCGCTTTGCGCGGCGCGCACCGGCGCCAGCCGGTCGCGCAGGTTTTCGACCTGAGCGACCAGGGTCTGGTTCTGCGTACCCTGGCAGATGAGCTGGTGGAAGCGCGCGTTGATCTTGAGATAGGCATCGGCATCGCCGCGCTCGGAAACCTGCTGGGCCTGTTCGTGCAGCAGTTCGAGCTGGCGGCGCTGCATGGCGCTCATGCGCTGGGTGGCGATGCGGCAGCACAGCGACTCCAGTTCGCACAGCGCCTCGAGCATGTCGGCCAGTTGTTCGGCGCTGACGTTGGCCACCACGCCGCCACGGCGCGGCACCAGCTCGATCAGGCCGCGGGCATTGAGCAGGCGCAGCGCCTCGCGGATGGGTGTGCGCGATACCTGGAAGCGCTCGGCCAGCGAGGGCTCCTCGAGCTTCTCGCCCGGGGCCAGGGTACCCGCAATGATCTCGTCAGCCAGCGACTGGCTGATCCGAGCGGCAATGGTGGTCACGAAAGCATCCTTCAACATGGGCCAGCGAATGCCTGCGGATTATACGCGGCACCGCTTCGACCATGAACATGAGCGGCACCTGGATATGCCTGACCTCCCTTATTGAACACACTAGGACGATATTGCATACAAAAAACAGCCGCATTCGATGGCCTGACTCCTGCCCCGCCCAGCCATTCAGGGTTTGTCCCCCCCCTTTTTCTGGCACACACCTGGCAAAAAATTTATCTTAAAACGGTTGACGTGTATACACGACATGCTTAAAGTATCCCAAAGCATGGGGTAAAACTGGCGGTCCCGCCGGGTCGACGCCCCGGATCCAACACAGACAGCAACGAGGAGATTCCGTGAACTGGCACGGTCTGGCGACTTATCAGCGCAACGGCGGCAAGCATCCTGGCCTGGTGGTCAACGACACCCTGTATGACCTGGCGCAATTGGCGAAAGCCTGCGACGTGGACCCGGCCCGCGTGGCGGGGGGCATCGGCGCGCTGATCGCGGATTGGGCCGGCAGCGGCCCGCTGATCGCCACGATGGCCGATCGCGCCGTCCAACTCGCCGCAAGCGGCCGGCTGGCCGTGGTGGAAGACGCCACCTATGCGGTCCCCTACCAGCCCCGCCGCATCTTCGCGACGGCTTCCAATTTCTACGAACACGCCGACGAGATGGGCACCAAGCTGGCGGCGCGCAGCGAAAGCCAGCCCTACATCTTCATGAAGGCCGAGACCAGCGTGGTCGCCACCGGCGAAAACGTCCAGATGCCGCCCGAGACCAGTCGGCTCGACTGGGAAGTGGAACTGGGCGTGGTCATCGGCAAGACCTGCCGCCACGTACCGGTCGACGACGCCCTGTCGGCCATCGCCGCCTATACCGTATTCAACGACATCAGCGCGCGCGACCTCAACCGCCGCACCGACTATCCCTTCACCCACGACTGGTTCCGCGGCAAGAGCTTCGACACCTTCGGTCCCATGGGCCCGTGGCTGGTGCCGGCGGGCTGCATCGGCGACCCCCAGCAACTGCGCATGTCGCTGGCGGTCAACGGCGAGACCATGCAGGACGGCAGCACCTCGGAAATGATCTTCTCGGTGGCCGAGCAGATCGCCTACCTGTCGCGCATCCTGACCCTGCATCCCGGCGACTTCATCGCCACCGGTACGCCCGACGGCGTGGGCATGGGGCGCGGCGTCTACCTGAAGGCGGGGGACAGGATGGTGGCGCGCATCGAGAACATCGGCACGATCGAGAACACCGTCGTGCAGGAAAGCCGATAGGCAAGGAGGCAAACGTGACATCCGCTGACCAGCAACCGGTCGCTCCCATCCGTACGCGCAAACTGGGCCACCTGGTCCTGATGGTTCGCGACCTCGAAGCCTCCACCCGCTTCTATACCGAGGTCATGGGCCTGCGCGTGTCCGACCGCATCGGCGACCAGATGGTCTTCCTGCGGGCGGGTGAAGACCACCATGACCTGGCCCTGTCGCGCATCCCCGACGACGCCCCCGACCGCGACGATCTTCCGCGCTATACGCGCCCAGGGCTCGAGCACTTCTCGTACTACGTGGAATCGGTCGAGGAAATGCGCCGCGCCGTGGACGTGGCCCGCCAGTTGGGCGTGACGATCGAGCGCGGCATCGGCCAGCACGGCCCCGGCGCGAACTGGTTCCTGGTGTTCAAGGATCCGGACGGCAACAACGTCGAGATCTATACCGACATGGACCAGATTCCGATGGACGCCGACCACCAGCCGCAGACCTGGGAGCGCAACCTGGAATCGTTCGACCGGCACCGCCTCGCCCACTTCGTCGTCCAGCCGCCCGCCGCGGTGCTGGCCGCCAAGGACGGCAAGAAGGACACGGGAAAAAAAGACTGAGCACGAGCGCCGGCGGCCCCGGCGCCCGCCAGCCCGGCACATACGAACCCGGCACGCAAGGGGATTCTTTCCACAGGCATTGCCCCGGCGCGTTCGCGCGCGCGGGGAGGCCCCTTTCGCGCCCGTTTTCCGGCCGCCGGCCGCGCTCGCACCGAACGGCGGCCTGCTCCACCGACGACAATGACGACCGATGAAGGAGACGACACCATGAACCCCCTCCAGCAATGGCTGCGCCGCATTCCCCTGGCCCTGGCGGCGGCCGCGATCGCCGCGGGCCCCGCCACCGCCCTGGCCGCCGATGCCTGGCCCAGCCGGCCGGTCACCATCGTGGTGCCGTTCGCCCCGGGCGGCAATACCGACATGATGGCCCGCATGATGGCCGAGCGCATGAGCAAGATCTTCGGCAAGCCCTTCATCGTGGACAACAAGGGCGGCGCGGCCGGCACCATCGCCGCCGAGCAGGTCGCGCGCGCCCAGCCCGACGGCTACACGCTGTTCATGGCGACCATGACGCAGATCGTCACGGCGCCCATGACCAACAAGATCCGCTACGACCCGATCCGCGACCTCGCCCCCATCGTCAACGTGGGCGGCAACCCCTTCGTGCTGGCAGTCAACCCCCAGCGCAACTTCCGCACCGTGACCGACCTCGTCAACTACGCCAAGGCCAATCCCGGCAAGCTGAACGTGGGCCACGGCGGCAACGGCACGCTGACCCACCTGTCGGCGCTGCTGTTCCTGAGCCGCGTCGGCGTGACCGCCACCACCGTTCCCTACCGCGGCGGCGCGCCGGCCCTGGCCGACGTGCTGGCCGGGCAGATCGACATGTACAGCGCCAGCGTCTCGGAAGTCATGTCCTACGCCAAGACGCCCGAGAAGCTCACGCTGCTGGCGGTTTCCAGCGACAAGCGCCTGCCGCAGCTGCCTTCGGTACCCACCATCGCGGTAACCTACCCGGGCCACGAGGTCGACACCTGGAACGGACTGATGGGCCCGGCCGGCATGCCGGCGGACGTGGTCGCCAGGCTGGCCGAGGAAGGCCGCAAGATGATCAACGAACCGGCTTTCCGCGCACAGCTCGAGAACGCCGGCATCACGCCGCTGGGTGAAATGCCCGACGTGTTCGCCGCCCGCATCAAGGCAGAGACGGCCAAGTGGAAGCCGGTGATCCAGGCGGCGGGGATCGAACCGCAATAAGCCTCCCGCGTGTCCTTGAAGCGGTTCGCGCGGATCTGCGCGCGAACCCCTTCCGTCGAGATAATCCGCCGCACCGATGCACCAGCACGCCGCTGTCCTCGGGGCTGACGCTGGAGCCGGGCGACGTGATCGAATGCGCCTTACCCGCGGCGCGCCCACCACCACAGGCCCCATGCGACCAGCGCCGGGATGCCGAACAGCGCCGCATGGATGGGCAGTTCCTCGGCCAGGGTATAGCCGTGGGAAAGGCCGGTGCGCAGGTTCCATGCGCACGCCGCCAGCCAGGCCAGCGTGAAGAGCCCGGCGGCCCAGGTGCGATGGGGCGCGGGGACCACGCGCAGCAGCGCGATGGCCAGGACCAGTCCGATGGCGATAATGATCAGGGTACGCATGGTGGCCTCACTTGGGAGCTTCAGCTTAGGGCAGCCGGCCGGGGCCGATAAGTCCCCGGCTTCTGGATGGATTATCCAGCATGGCGATCCAATCCACGAGTCCCGGCTGCTATGCGAACTTCGCCTCCACGCCCGGCGCCGGCGTGGCGCCGAATCCCCCGCGCCGGACCACCGCCTCGCGGCCACCGTGGGCTTCGATCAGTGCGTGCTGGTCGGCCTTGGCGATGCGATCCTGCGCGTCGGGATCGACGATCCGCCGCAACGCCGCGGTCAGTTCGTCCACCACCTGCGCATGCCGCCCGCCCGGGACGAGATCGATCCGCTCCTCGGGATCCGCGACCAGGTCGAACAACTGGGGCGCCATGTCCACGTAGTGGATCAGCTTCCACCGGTCCTGCCGCAGCATGTAGGCGCCGGTAGCCGCGCCCGCCGCATGGTATTCCGAGAACACCGGGCGCGCCGGGTCGTCCGGTGCCTGCGCCAGGTCGACCAGCGACCGCCCCGGCAGGTCGGCGGGCGCCTCCACGCCCATCCAGGCCAGCAGGGTCGCTCCCACGTCCACCAGGGAGACGTGCGTGCCGACGATCTTGCGCGTCGAATGGCTCGGCGCCCTCAGCAGCATGGGCACGCGCGCCGCCTCCTCGTACAGCGTGGACTTGCCCCACAAGGCCCGCGTGCCCATGTTGTCGCCATGGTCGCTGGTGTAGATGACCAGCGCCTCGTCGGCCAGCCCGGATTCGTCGATGGCCTGGCAGATCTGGGCGAAGTGCCAGTCCATGAAGGAACACAGGCCGCCGTAGCTCAACAGGGCACGGCGCCGCAGTTCGTCGTCGAAGAAGCTGTCGTGCGGAAAGCAGGTTCGCAGTGCGGCGATCCAGGGATGGTCGATCCGGTCTGCCGCCCGCGAGAGCTTGGGCAGCGGGATGTCGTCCAGCCGGTAGGCCGAGGCGAATTCTTCCGGGGCGATCAGCGGAAAATGAGGCGCCACGAACGAGGCGAACAGGACCCAGCCGTCATCCCGGGCGTGTTCGCGTATCCATTGCGTCGATGCCTGCGCGATGGCGCGATCGTACCGGGTATAACTGCTTTCGCCGATGCCGACTTCCTCGGCCAGCGCGCGCGTCTTGTGCCGCACGGGCAGCGGGTCTCGCACCGCGCCCAGCAGGTCCCCGATGCCGTCCACCACGTGCATGGGCAGGATCTGGCGGGTGAAGCCGGTGTCGTCGGTCTCGTTGCGGAAGTGCAGCTTGCCGATGGACGTGACGTCCACGCCGGCATCGCGCAGCCGATGGGTCCAGCCCGGCAACTGGCCGGTATAGGGCAGGGCGTTGTCCCAGTTGCGCGTCTCGTGGGTATAGCGGCCGGTGGTGAACGACGCGCGCGCGGGTATGCAGATGGGCGAGTTGGTGTAGGCCGACGCGAACCGGGTGTTGGCGGCCGCGAAACGGTCCAGGTGCGGCGTGCGTATCCAGGGATGGCCCGCGCACGACAGCGCGACCCCGGAATGTTCGTCGGACATGACGACGATGGCGATACGGCGGGATCCCGGCTTCATCTCATGTCTCCTGCAACCCGCGTTCCTTGACGATCGTGCGCCACCGGGCCAGGTCGGCGGCGACGTAGGCGGAGAAATCCTGCTGCGACATGGGCATGACGCGTATGCCTTCGCCGGCGAGCTTGTCCGCCGTTTCCTTGCGGCCCAGTACCTGCGCCACGGCGGCCGACAGATCCTGCACCACGGCCGGCGGCAGATGGGCCGGCCCCATGATGCCCACCCACTGCACGGCCTCGAAATGGGGAATGCCGATTTCCTTCAGCGTGCGTACCTCGGGCAGGAGCGGATGGCGATCCGGCCCGGTCACGGCCAGCGCGCGCAGCTTGCCCGCGCGGATGTAGGGCAGCACACCCGCCAGGCCCGGCATCGCGTATTGCACCTGGCCCGCCACCATGTCGTTGATGCCCGGCGCGATGCCGCGATAGGGCACGTGCAGGACCGAGGTGTTCGTGGCCAGCTTGAGCCCCTCGAACACCAGGTGGGTGATGGTACCCACGCCGGCCGACGCATAGCTCGCCTTGCCCGGATGCGCGCGTACCTCAGCCAGGAAATCCTCGAAGCTGGCGGGGCCCGACGGCTGGGCGACCAGCACGTTGGGCGCGCCGCCTATCATCGCGATGTGCGTGAAATCGCGGATCGGGTCATAAGGCACCTTGCGCACCGCCGGCAGGGTGCCGTGGGTGCTGACGTAGCCGATCATCAGGTTGTAGCCGTCGGGCTCGGCCCGCGCCGTGGCCTGGCTGGCGATCTGCCCGCCTGCTCCGCCCTGGTTCTCGACCACCCACGGCTGCTTCATGCCCCGCGACAACTGGTCCGCCACGACGCGCGCGATCATGTCGGTGCCGCCGCCCGCGCTGACCGGCACCAGCAGGCGCACCGGACGCGAGGGATAGGATTGCGCCAGCGCGCAGGCCGGAACCAGCCCGGCCACCGCGGCGGATCGAGCGGCCGTGGCCAGGACGCGGCGCCGGCCCCGATCGATATCCTGAGTCATCTCCTCCTCCCACCGCGGCCTGACATGCCCCGGGATGCCGGGCAGTCTAATCAGCGCGGCGAAGGCGCGGAAGTACAATTCCTTTAGAGCTTTTCTAAAAAAAATGGATAGCGGCCAGGCCTGGAGACGCTGCGTGGCACTCAATCTCGATCATCTGCGCGCGTTCCTGGTGGTGGTGGAAGAAGGCAGCATCAATCGCGCGGCCGCGCGCCTGCTGCGGGCGCAGCCCGCGGTGGGCCGGCAGATCCGGCTGCTGGAAGAATCGCTGGGCACGCCGCTGCTGGAACGCTCGTCCAGCGGCGTGCAACCCACCACCGCGGGCGAACAGCTCATCGCCCATGCGCGGCGCATCTTCCGCGACGTGGCCGAGGCCGAAGCCGCCATGGCGCGCGTCGCCACGGAACCGGCCGGCGACCTGATCGTGGCGATCCCGACCTCGCTGGCCGACCAGCTCGGCCCCGTCCTGTTCGGCGCGATGCGCGACCGCCATCCGCGGGTGCGCCTGACGCTGCTGGAAGGAGACAGCCACGCCATCACCAGATGGATGGCGGGCAACGAGGCCGACATAGGCGTGCTGCCCGAAGGCAGCTCGGACACCAGCCTGCATGCGATCGAGTGCGGCCGGCAGGTGTTCTGCTTCTGCGGCCCCGCGGACGGTTTCCCCGTGCTGCCGGCGTCCATGCCGCTGGGGGATGCCTTGTCCTATCCACTGGCTCTGTCCATCCCGCCGAACCGGCTGCGGCGGCTGGTCGACAGCGCCGCGGCCGGCATAGGCCGCGAGGTGCGCCCGGTGCTGAACGCCAGTTCTAGCCACTTGATCACCGCGCTGATGCGGCAGGGCGAGCTATATACGATCCGCCCCCGCATCGGCCCGGTGCCGGCCGTGGTGGACGGCATTGCCTTCATCCCCATTGCCGAGCCGGCCATCCAGCGTGGCATCAGCGTCGTGTGGAGTACCGCGCGGCCGTTGAGTCCGGCGGGGGAGGCGGCGCGCGCCACACTGGAGGAACTGCTGCGCGGCATGGACGGCGCGCAGGCGCCGGGCTGAAAGCGCTAGATGCTCGATGAGCCACGATCCGGCGCCTAGCCTCAAGTCGGCGTTGGCCCCAAGACGAATCTAGCCTGCTCCCTGCGCAGCATTTGGTAGGGAGACATGAAGTCCACCCCTAGTCCAATGCACACATTGGGAATCTTGATTTTCTTGACGGATGCTGACGCCACTTCATGCGTCACCAGCGTATGATGGCCGGTCAACGCGGTTGCAACCAACCAGAAGTCCGCTACCTGCATAAAGGTATTCACAGCCGCAGGCTCATACCCTTGTTGGACTACCCATGCGCTTACGTGCTGGGCGGCAGTAAGCACAGCGGCGTCCGGGGCCAGGAAGAATCCGTCCTCCCTACCCAGTGCCCACTCGGCCAATTCGTCCCCACCACCAGTCAGTTCATCACCCACTTGGCGAATGCTGCAGAGTCGCCCGGCGTCATATGCCTGGTCAAGCCAAGACCAAAATGCGGGGGCAAAAGTCGAACCCGTACTGTAGGTTCTTGGCCTGAATGAAGACGTTGGCATCCAGCAGGTAGGCCATCAGGTCGGAAATCCCAGTATTCGCCCCAGCTCGTTGAACGTGCCCGACTTTGCGATGCCAAGCATGCGAAACGCATCCCGGTACAAAGTTCGCCCTTCAAGGGTGCTTGCAACCAAGGACTGAGCAAATCGCTTGCTGACGCGAGCGACAGTGGTTCGATAGAAATCGCCGCCTCCTGCATTGCGCTCAGCCAAACTCCTCAAACGCGCCTCTTCATCCCGATAAGCCCGCCAGAACGCCGCTCTATCGAGATATCCCACGTCCCACATCCGTCGCAGAAGCACCAAGGTGCTTACCTTGAAATGTCGTGCCAGCCGCTTCAATGCGGCATCCAGCGGCTCATCGGCGCGAAGCGCATCAAGAAAGTCCGCCCGGGGAACAAGCAGTTCGGCTGCTACCTGGTTGCACCATACTTCCACGGCGTAATCGGAAACTTCCGATATCCGAGCATCCGACAAAGCCGACTGCCCCAGCCACAAATGCGCAAGTTCGTGCGCCAACGTAAACATCTGGGCAGCCTTGCTATCCGCTCCGTTGATGAACACCAAGGGTGCCAGCTTATCCGCAAGGGCAAAACCTCTAAATTCACGGGGGTTCAGCTGCCGGGTGTTGTTGTTCATCACCACCCCACTGACCATCACCATCACACCTGCTTGCTCGGCCTGCGCAATAAACAGGCGCAATGCCTCAGCCCACGTGGGACATTCAGAACGAGCCTCCACGCTGAACCCGAGCACCTCGCGGATTCGTTGCGCCACTTCCATCGGCGGCGTTTCCATCGTCACGCAGGCGACGAAGGGCAGTCGCTTCTCGCCGTTAACCAGGGCTTCGTCCCGATACCAAGTTTGTCGCGTTTGACAGGTGAAAATCACATCCAGCAGATCGGCAGTCAGGCGTGGCGAATCTCGGCCCATTGTCCGAAAATCGGGAATCGGCAAGTCCTCTCGCGGAGGCTCGGGAAGGAAGAAATACCCCAACGGCGCGTGCGTAGCCTGCGCGAACTGTTCGAGTTGGCGCAAAGTGGGCTGGATAGCGCCGGACTCCCACTCCATAAGGCGAGGAAAACGCGCCAGCAGCACAGCCTCATCCATCTGGGCGCGCTGGCGGGCCCAGATGAACATGATTGGTTGTATGGAGACGCGAGTCATGCCTGGAGTTTATATCGCAGCAATGTTTCGCACATCAATTGGCCGGTCACTGGAGTGTCCTGAAACGAAACACAAAAACGAACGACCACCAAAGGTGGCCGTCGAATTGTCTTGCTGGACGGTCGATGCGCCGTAAGTCAGCCGTGCCTCAAACGTCAATATTCCCCGCCATCAACGCATGCGTCTCGATGAACGCGCGGCGCGGCTCGACGTGGTCGCCCATCAGCGTCGTGAAGATCTCGTCCGCCGAAATCGCGTCCTCGATCTGCACCCGCAGCAGGCGGCGCACGGTGGGATCCATGGTGGTTTCCCACAGCTGCCCGGGGTTCATCTCGCCCAGGCCCTTGTAGCGCTGCTTGGACAGCGAGCGTTCCGCCTCGGCGCGCATCCATTGCATGGCTTCGCGGAAGTCGGCCACCGGCAGTTCCTTGCGCTTGTCGCCTTCGCCGCGCTCGATCTTCGCGCCCGGGCCGATCAGGCCCTGGAAGGTCTGGGCGGCGTTGCGCAGCACGCTGTAGTCGGGGCCGTCGACGAAATGCTGGTCGATCACGCTGACGCGGATATTGCCGTGGTGGTTGCGATGGATCTCCAGCCTGGACTGCTGGGTTTCCTCGTCCACCGAGACCTTGACCTGCACCACGCCGGGCATGGACGGGTCTTCCAGTTCGGCCTGCAGGCGCTGGCGCGACAGCTCGGCCTGGTCCACGGACGACAGGTCCGCCTCGAAGCCGCGCACGATGGCCGACAGCGTGGCAAGGTCCACGAAACGCGACAGGCGCTCGATCACGGCGTCGACCAGGTTGTACTGGCGCGCCAGTTCCTTCAACGCGTCGCCGGCGATGGGCTGGGCGTCGGCGGAGGGGAACAGCCGGGCATCCTTGAGCGAAAGCTCGAGCATGAAGGCGGCCTCTTCGGCGTCGTCCTTCAGGTAGCGCTCGTCGCGGCCGACCTTGACCTTGTACAGCGGCGGCTGGGCGATGTAGACATAGCCATGCTCGATCAGCTGCGGCATCTGGCGATAGAACAGTGTGAGCAGCAGCGTGCGGATGTGCGCGCCGTCCACGTCCGCGTCGGTCATGATGATGATGCGGTGGTAGCGCAGCTTGTCGATGTTGAAGTCGGGTCCGATGCTGGTGCCCAGCGCGGTGATCAGGGTGGCGATCTGCTCGCTGCTGATCAGCTTGTCGAAACGCGCCTTCTCGACGTTCAGCACCTTGCCGCGCAGCGGCAGGATGGCCTGGAACTTGCGGTCGCGGCCCTGCTTGGCCGAACCGCCGGCGGAATCGCCCTCGACGATGTAGATCTCGGACTTGGACGGATCCTTTTCCTGGCAGTCGGCCAGCTTGCCGGGCAGCCCGGCGCCTTCCAGCACGCCCTTGCGGCGCGTCATCTCGCGCGCCTTGCGCGCGGCCTCGCGGGCGCGGGCGGCCTCGACAATCTTGCCGCACAAGGCCTTGGCGTCGATGGGGTTCTCGAGCAGCCAGCTCTCCAGGCTGCGCGCCACGGCGTCTTCCACGGCGGGACGCACTTCGCTGGATACCAGCTTGTCCTTGGTCTGGCTGCTGAACTTGGGCTCGGGCACCTTCACCGACAACACGCAGGTCAGGCCCTCGCGCATGTCGTCGCCGGTGGTCTCGACCTTGGCCTTCTTGGCCAGTTCGTTCTCGTCGATGTACTTGTTGATGATGCGCGTCATCGCCGCGCGCAGGCCGGTCAGGTGCGTGCCGCCGTCGCGCTGCGGGATGTTGTTGGTGAAGCACAGCACGCTTTCGGTGTAGCTGTCGTTCCACTGCATCGCCACTTCCACGCCCACCGGCACGCCGCCGGCCGACGACTCGGTGGCCACCGCGAAGACGTTGGGATGCAGCACGGTCTTGGCGCGGTTGATGTACTCGACGAAGCCCTTGACGCCGCCGCTGAAAGCGAAGTCTTCTTCCTTGCCCTGGCGCTCGTCCACCAGCTTGATGCGCACGCCGTTGTTCAGGAACGAGAGCTCGCGCAGCCGCTTGGACAGGATCTCGTAGTGGTATTCGACGTTGGTGAAGATTTGCGAATCCGCCAGGTACTGCACCCGGGTACCGCGCTTGTCGGTCTTGCCGGTGACCTTCAGCGGCTCGACGCGTTCACCGCGGCGGAACTCCATCTGGTGCAGCTCGCCGTTGCGCCGGATGCTGAGACGGAGCCATTCGGACAGCGCGTTCACGCAGGATACGCCCACGCCGTGCAGGCCGCCCGAGACCTTGTACGAGTTCTGGTCGAACTTGCCGCCCGCGTGCAGCTCGGTCATGACGATCTCCGCGGCGCTGCGCTGGAATTCGTCGTCCTTGTGCACGGCGGTCGGAATGCCCCGGCCGTTGTCGGACACCGAGATGGAGTTGTCGGCATGGATGGTGACGATGATCTCGTCGCAATAGCCGGCCAGCGCTTCGTCGATGGCGTTGTCCACGACCTCGAACACCATGTGGTGCAGGCCCGTGCCATCGGACGTATCGCCGATGTACATGCCCGGCCGCTTGCGCACGGCCTCCAGCCCCTTCAGCATCTTGATGGAGTCGGCGCCGTAGCTGTCCACCACAGGGGCAGCGGCCACCACGGGCGTCCCGTCAAGGCTGTTATCGATCTCGCCCGACTCGGGCGTAGTGTTCTGTTCGGTCATAGATATCCAACCATCCACTCTGCACAGGCAATACCCCACCCGCCAGAAAAAACAAAAGTGGGCGCCCACTCAGGCCACCCACGGTTGCCCCCCAAAGGAACAACCTAAAAAACCACCGCCCCACCCCAAGACATCCTCCCCAGACCCAGGGCACAGCGGATCCGGCTTTGCCGGTCCGCCAGTGCCGCCCCTGGGGGCGCGCGTAAGCGCGTAGGGGGGGATCTATATCCGCATAGGCATCACGACATACTTGAAGTCCGTGTCGTCGGGCAAGGTGATCAGCGCCGAGGAGTTGGCGTCGCCCACGCTCCACTGCACCGTCTCGGCCTTCAGGTTGCCCAGCACGTCCAGCAGGTAGCTGACGTTGAAACCGATGTCCAGGGGCTCGAAGCCGAAGTCGATCTCGAGTTCTTCCTGGGCCTCTTCCTGTTCCGCGTTGCTGGCGGAAATCTTCAGGACATGATCGGCCATCTGCATCCGCACACCCTTGAACTTGTCGGTGGTCAGGATGGCGGCGCGCTGCAAGCTGCGCTGCAGGGCTTCGCGGGCGATCGGGAAATGCTTGGTGTAGCCGTTCGGGATCACGCGCTGGTAGTCGGGGAACTTGCCTTCGACCAGCTTGGAGATCAGCTCGACGTCGCCGAAGCGGAAACGGATCTGATTGGCTGCCACCGAGATCTCGATGGGCTCCTCGCTGTCGTCCAGGAGGCGCAGCAGTTCCAGCACCGTCTTGCGCGGGACGATCACTTCCTGCTTGGGGGCATCGGCATCGATGGCGACCGCGCAATAGGCCAGGCGGTGGCCGTCGGTGGCGACGCAGCGCACGTTGTTGCCGTCCAGCACCAGCAGCATGCCGTTCAGGTAGTAGCGGATGTCCTGCTGCGCCATCGCGAAGTGCACCATGTTCATCAGGTGCTTGAACGACTTCTGCGTCATGGTCAGCGAAGCGTTCCACGAGGCCGGCTGGGCCACGGTGGGGAACTCCTCGGCCGCCAGGGTCTGCAGCGCGAAGCGGCTCTTGCCGGACTGGACCGACAGCTTCTTGTTGGCCAGGGAAAGGGACACGTCGCCGGTGTCGGGAAGGGCGCGCAGGATGTCGAGCAGCTTGCGGGCTGCCACCGTGGTGGACTCAGACGCATCACCCACGCCGAAATCGGCATGGGTGGTGATCTGAACCTCGATGTCGGTGGACACGAACGACACGCGGCTGCCTTCCTTGCGCAACAGGATGTTGGCCAGGATGGGCAGGGTGTGCCGCCGTTCCACGATGCCTGAAACGGTCGCGAGCGGCTTCAGCAATGCATCGCGTGAGGCTTTGACCAATTGCATATCCAATCCTTCTTTGGGTTGGTAGTTAATAGGACCCTGTGAATAACTGGAATTTCTTCAAAAAACTATTATAAATCAAGAACTTGTCCAGTTTTTAGCGAGTGGGGAACCGGCCTGGAGAATAGCGCACAACCATGAACAACTTTCGATCGAAAAAAACGGCGTCGGGTTGTCCAGAAATGCTCCACGGTTTTTCCACACTCCAACTCACAGGGTCCCGGATGGGGTTCGTCGCGGTTCGTCATCCTTTCAGGGTTTGTTCGAGCACGTGCAGCGAATGGTTCAGTTCCGCCTGCTTGGCCCGGGATTCCGAAATCTTGCGCACCGCGTGCAGCACCGTGGTGTGGTCGCGGCCCCCGAAGAGCTCGCCGATCTCGGGCAGGCTCTTCTGGGTGAGCTCCTTGGCCAGATACATGGCGATCTGGCGCGGCAGGGCAATGTTGGCGGGCCGCCGCTTGGAATACATGTCGGCGACCTTGATCTTGTAGAAGTCCGCCACGGTCTTCTGGATGTTCTCGACGGTGATCTGGCCGTTGGACACGGACAGCAGATCCTTCAGGGCGTCCTTGCAGACGTCCACCGTGATGGCGCGGCCGTGGAACTTGGCGTAGGCCAGGACCTTGCGCAGCGCGCCCTCCAGCTCGCGCACGTTGCTGCGCAGGTGCTTGGCGATGAAGAAGGCCACTTCCTCGGGCAGGTGCACGCCCTCGGTCTCCGCCTTCTTCAGCAGGATCGCGACGCGCATTTCCAGCTCGGGCGGCTCGATGGCGCAGGTCAGGCCCGAGTCGAAACGCGAGATGAGCCGGTCGTCGATGCCGGACAGCTCCTTCGGATAGGTATCGCTGGTGATGATGATCTGCTTGCGCAGCGCCACCAGGGCCTCGAAGGCGTAGAAGAATTCTTCCTGGGTGCGGTTCTTGCCCGAGAAGAACTGGATGTCGTCGATCAGCAGCAGGTCCAGCGAATGGTAGTAGCGCTTGAAATCGTCGAAGGCCTTGCGCTGGTAGGACTTGACCACGTCGGACACGAACTGCTCGGCGTGGATGTAGCGGACCCGCGCGGCGGCGTTCTCGGCCATCATGGAATTGCCGATGGCGTGGATCAGGTGGGTCTTGCCCAGGCCCACGCCGCCATACAGGAACAGCGGGTTGTACGAGGTGCCGGGGTTCTCGGCCACCTGAAGCGCGGCGGCGCGGGCCAACTGGTTGGCCTTGCCGGTGACGAAGTTCTCGAAGGTGAGCTCGACGTTCAGGCGCGACCGTTCGTAGATGCCCGTGGCTTCGCTGGCTTCGGCCTTGGCCGGAGCGGCGGGACGCGGCGCGGGACGAGGCGCCTCGGTTGCCCGCTGCGCCGCCCGGGCCGCCGCGGAATTGACCGCGGCGACCGGATCGCCGGGAAAGCCCAGCGGCGCCTGCGCAGCCTGGCGCGGCGCGGCATGGCCGTTGCCGGCGTGGCCGTTCCCGTTGGCGGCAACGGCAGCGGGGCTGGGCGCGGGCGGCCGCAGTGGGGCCACCATGCGGGGGGTATCCAGTTCGAACTTGACTTGCACGGGGCGCTGGAACCACTGCGCCGCCAGAGATTCGATACGGCCGGAGAAATTGCTGCGCACCCAGTCGAGCTTGAAACGATTGGGCGCCGCGACCCGCAGCACCGCCTCGGCTTCATCGAAGGCGAGCGGGACGAGGGGACGTATCCAGGCGCTGTACTGCTGAGGAGTGAGTTCCTGCTCTAGCGTCCGGGCGCAGGTTTGCCAAAAATCTTCCATGAATCTCGCTAATAGGACCGGTGCGCCCACGCAGGACAGGGGGCGCGAAGGATGTTCTAGTGGCCGATCCCGAAACCTCCGATTCTACTCCTCCGGGCGGAAGTTATCCACAGGCGCGCCCGGTCCATCCCGGCTGCGTCGCGCCTAACTGATTGACAACATTGGATTTATTTGACACCATGGAGGGCTTTCCGAATTTCACGAAGAGATTCGGGCTGAATCCAAGACCCTGGGTTGGCAGTCTTTCCAAGGATGCATGCCGGGCTTCGCGCGCGCTTAACTTCAAGCTTTGCCGGGCCGCACGCAGGCCGGGACTGCGCAAGCTTCCGGGGCGGCTTTCATACCCATACCGGAACTCAGGAACTGTCATGAAACGTACTTACCAACCTTCCGTCACCCGCCGCAAGCGTACCCACGGTTTCCGCGTGCGCATGAAGACCCGTGGCGGCCGCGCCGTCATCAACGCCCGCCGCGCCAAGGGCCGCAAGCGCCTGGCCATCTGACGGCAGTGCCGGCCGTCGTACAGGCCGGCCACGCAGCGTTACAGCATTGAATCCGCGCGCGTCGTTTCCCGGCACCGCGCGGTTGCGCAGCCCGGCGGAATTCGCTCCTGCGCTGAAAGGGCGCCGCCTTGCAAGAGGGGCGCTTTTTGTTTTGAGCATGGCGCCGTCGGCCCAGCCCCGGCTGGGCCTGGTGGTGGGCAAGCGCTACGCCCCCCTGTCGGTCAGCCGCGCCGCCCTGAAACGCGTCGCGCGCGAGGCCTTCCGGCTGCGGCGCGCGGAACTGCCGGCCGGCGATTATGTCTTCAGATTGCACGCCCGCATTCCTTCGTGCTCGCTGACCGAACTCAAGCGCCAGGCCAGGCAGGAAATCGACGCCCACCTGGCCCGGGCAATGAAGGCGAACCGCCCCGGCTAGACCGGACGGACGGCCGAAGGCGGGCGTATTTCCCGCAACAGGGGCCCATCGTGACGGAAACCCATAGCAACGCGCTGCCCACCGGCTCGACGCTCCCGCGCCGCCTGCTGATCTGGCCCATCCGTTTCTACCGGTACTTCCTGAGCCCCTGGATCGGCCAGTCCTGCCGCTTCACCCCCACCTGCTCCGCCTACACGATGGAAGCCATCGACCGCCACGGCCCCGTCCATGGCACCTATCTGGGCCTGCGCCGCATCTGCCGCTGCCACCCCTATGCCCAAGGAGGTCTGGACATGGTCCCCCCCCTACGCGCTGACGCGCGCCCCCCAGGGGGCGGCACTGGCGGACCAGCAAAGCCGGATCCGCTGTGCCCTGGGGTAAAACCAGGCTGGCGACGACTGGCGTTTTGGATAAGAGGAAACCGGTAGGAAGACACGAAACAGACCCAGGATGCGGTGGATCCGGCTTTGCCGGTCCACCCGCATCGCCCCCACGGGACCCGGCGCCGGGCCGCCCCAAGCCGGGTCCCGGCCCCCTCGGGGGGCTGCCGCGTAGCGGCTTGGGGGGCCCACCATTCGGGGCGCGCGTAAGCGCGTAGGGGGGGGCCTTGCTACACTAGCGGACTTTGCCGCGACGACGATTGGAACTATCCGTCCATGGACATGCAACGCACCATCCTCTGGATGATCTTCTCGCTATCCCTGCTTTTCCTGTGGGATGGCTGGCAGAAGTACAACGGACATCCCTCGATGTTCGGCTCCACCCCCGCCAAGACGGCGACCGCGCAGGCTCCGCAGGCCCAGCCCGACCAGGCCGGCGTGCCGTCCGCGACGCCGGCGGCCGCGCCCGCGGCCGGCACAGACGCCGTTCCCGGTAGCGCGCCGCAGGCCCAGCAGCCCGCGCCCGCCGAGAAAATCGTCGTCACCACCGACGTGCTGCGCCTGACCTTCGACACCGTTGGCGCGCAGATCGTCAAGGCCGAACTGCTCAAGCACGCCGACATCGAAGACCACGAGCACCCCACCGTGCTGCTGGACGATTCCGCGCAGCGCGTCTACCTCGCGCAAAGCGGCGTGGTCGGCGCGGCCAACGGCGCGTCGTTCCCGACGCACCGCACGCCCTTCCACGTCACCACCCCGGCGCGCGAACTGGCCGGCGACAAGCTGGAGATCTCGTTCGAGGCCGAGAGCGGCGGCGTCAAGCTGATCAAGACCTTCACCCTGCACAAGGGCCAGTACGCCATCGACGTGCGCCACAACCTGGCCAACGTCGGTACCGAGCCCGTCTCGCCCTCGCTCTACTTCCAGCTGACCCGCGACGGCAACAAGCCGCCCGGCGAAAGCCATTTCTACAGCACCTTCACCGGCCCGGCCATCTATACCGCCGAGCACAAGTTCCAGAAGGTCACGTTCTCGGACATCGAGAAGGGCAAGGCATCGTTCAACAAGTCGGCCAACGACGGCTGGCTGGGCATGATCCAGCACTACTTCGCCGTGGCCTGGGTGCCGCCCGAAGGCGTGGCCCGCACCTACGACATGTCCAAGGTCGGCAATAACCTGTACGCCGTGCGCGCCATCGAACCCGTCGGCACGCTGGCTCCCGGCACCGGCAACACCGTCGACGCCAAGCTGTGGATCGGCCCGCAGGACCAGTCCGCCATGGCCGCCGTGGCTCAGGGCCTGGACCTGGTGGTGGACTACGGCTGGCTGACCATCATCGCCAAGCCGCTGTTCCTGCTGATGACCTGGCTGCACAAGCTGCTGGGCAACTGGGGCTGGACCATCGTCGCGCTGACCGTCATCATCAAGGCGGTGTTCTTCCCGCTGTCGGCCGCGGGCTACAAGTCCATGGCGCGGATGAAGAAGGTCGCCCCGCGCATGCAGGCGCTGAAAGAGAAGTTCGGCGACGACCGCCAGAAGCTCAACATGGCGATGATGGAGCTGTACCGCACCGAGAAGATCAACCCGGTGGGCGGCTGCCTGCCGATGATCGTCCAGGTGCCGGTGTTCATCGCGCTGTACTGGGTGCTGCTGGCCAGCGTGGAAATGCGCAGCGCGCCCTGGATCCTGTGGGTGCATGACCTGGCCTCGCCCGACCCCTGGTTCATCCTGCCGGCGCTGATGATGGCCACCATGTTCCTGCAGATGAAGCTCAACCCCACGCCGCCCGATCCCGTGCAGGCCAAGGTCATGATGATCATGCCCCTGGTGTTCGGCGGCATGATGTTCTTCTTCCCCGCGGGCCTGGTACTGTACTGGGTGGTGAACAACTGCCTGTCGATCGCGCAGCAGTGGTTCATCACAAAAAACAATCGGTAGGAGTCTCCTGCGCGCTTGTCGGGCCGTTCCGGGAAACCGGGACGGCCTTTTGTTTTACAGTGCGGGGACGGGCTTCGCCGCCTTTTCCGAACTTCGCCCATGATTTCCGACCAGGATCCCATTGTCGCCATCGCCACCGCCGCCGGACGCGGCGGGATCGGTGTCGTGCGCGTGTCGGCGCGCCAGCCGCTCGATGGACTGATACAGGCGCTGCTGGGCCGCGCGCTGGTGCCGCGCCATGCGCACTACCTGCCTTTTCGCGATGCCGACGGCGGGATCATCGATGAAGGCATCGCGCTGTCCTTTCCCGCGCCGCATTCCTACACCGGCGAACACGTGCTGGAACTGCAGGGCCATGGCGGGCCGGTGGTGCTGCGGCGCCTGCTGGCGCGCTGTCTGCAGGCGGGCATGGAGATGGGCATGCGGCTGGCCGAGCCCGGCGAGTTCACCCGTCGCGCCTTCCTGAACGACCGCATGGACCTGGCCCAGGCCGAGGCCGTAGCCGACCTGATCGACGCGTCGTCCGAGGCAGCCGCCCGCAGCGCGGCGGCCTCGATGACGGGCGTGTTCTCGGCCGAGGTCAACGGCCTGGCCGACCGCATCGTGCACCTGCGCATGCTGGTCGAGGCCACGCTGGACTTCCCCGAGGAAGAGATCGAGTTCCTGGAGAAATACCAGGCCCGCGAAACCCTGGCCGCGATCCAGGCCGACCTGGCCCGGCTACTGTCGCAGGCGCGCGAGGGCGCCATCCTGCGCGAAGGGCTGCACGTCGTGCTGGCCGGCCAGCCCAACGTCGGCAAGTCCAGCCTGCTCAACGCGCTGGCCGGCTTCGACGCCGCCATCGTCACCCCCATCGCCGGCACCACGCGCGACAAGGTCGTGCAACAGATCGACATCGACGGCGTGCCCCTGCACGTGGTCGACACCGCCGGCCTGCGCGAGACCGAGGACACCGTCGAGCGCATCGGCATCGAACGCACCTGGGCCGAGATCGGCAAGGCCGACGTCATCGTGCACCTGCTCGATGCCACGCGCCCGGGCCCCGAACTCGACGCCGCCATCACCTCGCGGCTGCCGCCGCGCACCCCGGTGCTGGAAGTGGTGAACAAAATCGACCTGGTCGAGGACGGACAGATCGGACAGGCCCAGGCCGCGGGCGCCAAGCGGCTGCCCGTGTCGGCCAGGACCGGGCAGGGCCTGGACGCATTGAAGCGCGAACTGCTGGCGATCGCCGGATGGAATCCCTCGGCGGAATCACCTTATCTGGCGCGCGAGCGGCATATCCATGCGCTGCTGACGGCGGCGAATCATCTGGAACTGGCGGCCGGGCATGCGGCGCAAAGCGATCGGGTGCTGGATCTGTTCGCCGAGGAATTGCGGTTGGCGCACGAGGCGTTGACCTCGATTACCGGGGAGTTCAGCAGCGATGATCTGCTGGGCGTGATTTTTTCGCGGTTCTGCATCGGGAAGTGAGCGCCGCGGCTCAACGCAGCTCATACCAGGTTCCGCGACCAGCACCATGCTGCATCAGATGGCCCTGCTCCACCAGGGTCCTGAAGTGCTGCTTCAGCGTGTTGCGATTGCCGCTGGTCAGGCGGATCGCCTCGGCCATGGTGATGCGACCGTGCTCACGCACGAATTCGACGATCTGCAACGCCAGATCCGGCAGCCTGGCCAGCACCAGTTTCTCGCGCTCGACCTTGCGTTCCAGCCGGCGTACCTGCTGCGATAGCGCGCGCAGGAAGAACGCCAGCCAGGGATGCCAGTCGGGATTGTCGGTGCGGATGCTGCCCTGGGTCTGGCGCAGCGCGAGGTAATAGGTCTCCTTGTTCTGCTCGATGACGCTTTCGAGCGAGCTGTAGGGCACGTAGGCATAGCCGGCCCGCAACAGCAGCAGAGTGGTCAGCACCCGGCTCAAGCGGCCGTTGCCGTCCTGGAAGGGATGGATTTCCAGGAACACGACCACCCAGATACCGATGATTAGCAGGGGATGCAGGCGGCCGGCGCCGAGCTCCTCGTTGAACCAGGCGACCAGCTCGGCCGCCAGGCGCGGTGTGTCGAAAGGCGTGGCGGTTTCGAACACCACTCCCAACGGTTTGCCTTGTTCGTCGAACGCGGCCACGCTGTTGGTGGTTGTCTTGTAGTTGCCGCGATGCCAGGCGTCCTTGTCGCTGTAGGCCAGCAGGTCGCGGTGCAACTGCCGGATGTGATTCTCTGTCAGTGTGATGTCCTGCCAGGACGAGAACACCAGCTCCATGACCTCGGCATAGCCTGCCACTTCCTGCTCATCGCGGGTCTCGAACGACTTGATCTGCAGGTTAGAGAGCAGGCGTTCGACTTCGCGGTCGGACAGCTTGCTGCCCTCGATCCGGGTCGAGGAACCGATGCTTTCGATGGTCGCGACCCGTCGCAGCGCCGACAATCGGTCCGGCGCGAGCGTGCCCAGGGCGCGCCAAGCTCCCTTGAACTCATCGATGCCGGCGATCAGGCGAAGTATCTCCGGGGTGATCTGGAGGGTGTCGGTACGAATCATGGCATCCAATCCTACACCCATTTACACCCAATTATTGGTTTCTATCCCATTACCACACCCATTTACACCCGTTCTGCAGAAAATGCGATCATCCTGAATCACCTCGACACCAACGCCATCATGAATCCCCTCCGCATCTGGGTCGACGCCGACGCCTGCCCCGCCGTCGTCAAGGACATCCTGTTCCGCGCCGCCGACCGCTGCGCCGTCCAGGTCACGCTGGTCGCCAACCAGATGCTGCGCACGCCGCCGTCGCGCTGGGTGAACGCGGTCCAGGTGCCGCGCGGCTTCGATGTGGCCGATGCCTACATCGCCGGTCAGGCGGCAGAGGGGGATCTCGTGATCACGGGCGACATTCCGCTGGCGGCCGAGGTGCTGAAAAAGGGCGCGGCGGTCCTGAACCCGCGCGGCGAGCGCTATACCGAGGCGACCATAGGCGAGCGCCTGGCCATGCGGGACATGCTGGAGGAACTGCGGTCCAGCGGCGTGGCGACCGGCGGGCCGGCGGCGTTCAGCCAGGCGGACCGGCGGGCGTTCGGCAATGCGCTGGACCGGTTCCTGCAAAACGCCGCGGCTGGCCGGCCTCGCGGGACACCGCCTTCAACCTAACCCAAGCCGGACGGCGCCGCGGCCTTCGCCACCGCCCGCCGCATCCAGCGGAACTGCAACACGACGAGCGTCCCCAGCAGCGCCAGATTCGCCACATTGGACAGCACGCCCGTGAAGAACGCCGGATCGTACGACGCATACCGGTCGTACATGTAGCCCGCCAGCCACCCGCCCACCGCCATGCCGCATCCGCTCATCAGCATCAACGACGGTACGCGCCAATAGGCTTCCTTCGCGGGAAAGGCCTCGCGCACGGCCAGCACATAGGCCGGGATCAGCGCGCTGAAACCCAGCCCGAACGCGATGGAGACGGTGAAAAGGCCGAACTGTTCGGTCACGTACAGGTAGCCGGAAACGGCGGTGGCCTGCATCACGGAGCTGATCAGCGCCGTGCGCAACCCGCCGATGCGGTCGGCGACGAGCCCCCACGCCTGCCGGCTGATGAAGGCCGCGGCCAGCAGGACCGAGAGCATCGCGGCGCCCACGGCCGCCGGCAGGCCGCGGTCGGAGCACAGCGCGACGAGATGGCTTTGCGGCATGGCCATGGGAATGCAGCAGAGGAAGGCCGCGCCCGCCAGCATGGCGAAGGCGATGTTGGGACGCAGCCCGAATACGGTGGACCGTTCGCCGCCCTGGCGATCCGCCGCGCGGACGGCGGTGTCGGCGACGGGCCGCAGGAAGCGCGATGCCAGCATCAGGACGATGCCGGCCTCGAGCAGGCCGTATCCCATCATGGTCGCGCGCCAGCCCCAGGTGGCGATGGTGTGTTCGAACACCAGGGGCCAGACGACGCCGGCGATGTAGCTTCCGCTGGAGAGCAGGGCCAGCGCGGAGCCGCGCCGGCGTTCGAACCATTGGCTGACGTAGACGTACAGCGGCGCGTTCAGGCCGCCCATGCCGAGGAATCCGATGAAGACGCCGTGGCCGATGTACAGCAGCCAGGGTTCGCCCAATGTGGAGATGAACAGCCCCAGGCAGACCGACACGGAACCGGCCATCACGGTCCAGCGCACGCCGAAGCGATGCGCGAGCCGGCCCATCATCACGCCGCCCACGGCGGAGCCGAGCCAGGCCAGCGAGCCTCCCAGCGCGGGCACGGATCGGGCGCCTCCCATTTCGCCGGCGATGGCCTTGAGCCCGACCGTGGAGATGAGCGGAGCGCCGAAGGTCATGCCCAGGCAGCAGAGGGCGGCGGTAGCGATGATCCAGGACGCCCTGGAATCGACCAGTGGAGGGGAAGCCATATCGTCAGACACCCATGCTGGGCCCCGCGCATCAGGCGCGAGGACGACGGCCTGGCGGAAGGCCTGCGGTGGGCTTCCGTCGTCCGCCGGGCGCCAGGGTACCACGATGGGTCCGGGCGCCGCGCGGTAGAATTCGCATGATTTTGTCCCGCAATCGACCGATGTCCGACATCATCCCCGAACAGCCCACCCTCGATCCCCTTTTCATCGCGCTCGGCGAACGCTGTGCTGAAACCCACGAGCATTGCGGCCGCGTGGGCCGACTTGCCTGGATGCTGGGCAGCGCCTGCGGCCTGCCCGCGAACGAACTCGGACTATTGGCCGCGGCCGCGCGCTTCCACGACATAGGCAAGATCGGCATTCCCGACGCGGTCCTGCTCAAGCCGGGCCGCCTGGATGCCGAAGAGCGCGAGCTGATGATGACTCATTCCGAGCGCGGCGAGCGCATCTTCGCCGCCGTTCGCTGCGGCGATGCGGGCGTGGTCGCCACGGCCATCCGCCATCACCACGAATGGTTCGACGGCGCGGGCTATCCCGACGGCCTGCATGGAGAGCAGATCCCGCTGCTGTCGCGCATCGTGAACCTGGCCGACAGCTATGACGCGATGGCCTCGACGCGGCCCTACCAGCGGCCGCGCACGCACGGGGACATCATGCGGATCATGCGCGAGGAACGGGGGCGCAAGAGCGATCCCCGGTTGTTCGACCTGTTCGAGCAGCTGACGCAGCAGCAGGCCTAGCTTCCTGCCGGCAAGAGCACGTCCTGCGCCAGCGGCCGCAGCCGGGGCGACGCCAGCAGATCGCTCGGCAACAGATAGCGTCCCGGCATCAGGGGCAGCGCCAGCGGAGTGAACCGTACCTCCAGGTCCAGCCCGGCATCGCGCCAGGCCTTCCAGACGAGCTCGGTGCAATAGGTCCCCGCCGGATCGGCGATGCGGAACGGACGTCCACGCATGGACAACGCCAGGCCGACGGCGCGCCGGCGCGCGTCGTCGCCGGCCTGGACGTGGTAGACCGCATGCCGCCTGGACCGCCGCGCGTCGGTGAAAAACGCCAGGGTATCGACCACGACGCCGTCGGGCCGGCCGCGCACTTCGGAGGGCGTGGCGTGCACGACCCGCCAGCTTCCCGGCTGGCCCACCAGCATGCCGACGTGGCTGTAGGCGCCACGGTCGACCGCCATGACGGCGGCGCTGACCGCCTCGGTGCCTTCGCGAAAGATCAGATCCCCCTCCCGGGCGCCGGGCGCCAGCGCGTCCGCCGCGTGCGCCGCCGCGCCCAGCAGCGCCAGCAGCAACGCGCCGCCCGACCGGCGCAGCGCGGCGCGGGCGGACGTCACTTGAGCAGGATCTTCCAGGTTCCGTCTTCGTTGACCAGCTTGTGGACCTGGGTCTGGTCCTTGCCGTTCTTGTATTTGATGCGGGCCCGCACCTGCGCGGTCTTGCCCGCCTCGTCGACGGTGACCTGGTCCATCTCGATCTTGTCCAGGCCGTCGTTGGCCTTGATGCGGTTCTGCATTTCGCCCACGATCATCTGGACCTTGCCCTTGGCCTGCACCATCTGCGCGGCGGGCACCTGGGCGAAGGAGATCTGCTCGGTGGCCGTTTCCACGTCGCCCTTGGCCGCCGCGCGATAGAAATCCTCGATGGCGGACTCGGGCTTGCCGCCGGAGCAGGCCGACAACAGCAGCGCGAACAGGGCGAGCAGGAAGATCGAATAGGGACGGGAGGCGAGGCGCATGGGGTTCCTTGTTCTTCGAGATGCCGCCGGACATCCGGCAAACCCCGCAATGATATCGCGCGATTACTGACAGTAACTACCCACTTTCAATGATCGTTCACCATCCGGGCGGCCTTCCTGGTCCTGATGGGCCGAAAACCGATATGCTGTCCGGGCCGGCGCGCGGGCCGGCCCCCACGAACCGGAACCGCTCATGAAGCTCGACCTTCCGAGTCTGTTCAACGTCCGCCGCGGCGAGATCCTTCACGTTTCGCTGGCCGTGGGCTTCTTCTTCTGCGTGCTGACCGCGCTGATGATGCTGCGCCCCGCCCGCGAAGCCCTGGGCATGCGCGGCGGCCTGGATGCCGTGCGCTGGCTGTTCGTGGGCACGGCCGTCGTCACGCTGCTGGTCAATCCGGTGTTCGGCCTGCTGGTCAGCCGGTTCCGGCGCATGCAGTTCATCGGCGCGACTTATCTGTTCTTCGCCGCCAGCCTGGCCGGCTTCTACCTGCTGCTGGCCTGGGCGCCGGCCGCCGTGGGCACGGCCAGCGGGCAGGTGTTCTACGTCTGGTTCAGCGTGTTCAACCTGTTCTCGACCATGGTGTTCTGGGCACTGATGGCCGACCGCTTCACGCTGGAGCAGGGCAAGCGCTTCTTCGGCCTGATCTCGGTGGGCGGTACGCTGGGCGCGATCTTCGGGCCATGGCTGGCGTCGGTGCTGGTGCGTGCCGTGGGGACGGCGGGCCTGCTGCTGGTGTCCGCGGGCTTCCTGCTGCTGGCGCTGGCGCTGGGCTGGGGCATCGTGCGCCAGCCGTCCGCCGCGGCCCCCGCCGGGCGGAAAGCCCATGACGCGGAGCGCATCGGCGGCGGCGCCTGGGAGGGCATCAAGGCCCTGGCGCGGTCGCGCTACCTGGCCGGCATCGCGGCCTACGTGGTCATCCTGGCGGTGATGGCGACCTTCCTGTATTTCACGCGGCTGCAGATGGTGGCCGCGCTGGGACACGAACTGGACGGACGCACCGCGCTGTTCGCGCGCATCGACATGCTGACCCAGACCGCCACGCTGGCGATCCAGCTCGTCCTGGCCGGACACCTGATGAAGCGGCTGGGCGTGGCCGTGACGCTGGCCCTGCTGCCGCTGACCACCGCGCTGGGCTTCGTCGGCCTGGCCCTGGTCGGGTCGCTGGCCGCGTTGATCGCCTTCGAGGCCGCGTTCCGCGCGGTGCAGCGGGCCATCATGCGGCCCGCCCGCGAAACGCTGTTCACCGTGCTCGACCGCGAGGACAAGTACAAGGCCAAGGCCTTCATCGACACCTTCGTCTATCGCTTCGGCGACGTGGCCGGCGCGCAGTTCGAAGGCGCGCTGGGCCGGCTGGCGATGGGGTTGTACGCGATCGCCGGCGTGGCCGTGCCGCTGGCCTTCGCCTGGATCGGCCTGGCGTTGTGGCTGGGCCGCGCCCAGCAGCGCATGGCGTCGGCCACTCCGGGCACGGAGCCGGCGGCTTCCACCGTCTTTCCCGTCTTGCAGAAAAGGACCGAACCATGATTACTCGCCGCGCATCGCTGAAACTCGCGCTGGCCGCCACCGCCGCGCCCGCGTGGTCCTGGGGGGCCGATGCCTCCGCGCCGGTCATCACCCGGCCCATCCCCCGCTCCGGCGAACGGCTGCCCGTGGTCGGCCTGGGCAGCTCGGCCACCTTTTCGAGCACCGCGGCGGGCGACGAGAAACAGCGGCTGCGCGAGGTCTTCGCCGCCATGATCGAGCAGGGCGGCACGGTGTTCGACACCGCCCCGGCCTACGGCGCCTCGGAAGAAGTGGCCGGGCAGATCGTGCGCGAGAACGACATGGCCGGCAAGCTGTTCTGGGCCACCAAGCTGAACGTGGCCCGGGGCGGACGGGCCGACCTGGAGCAGGCACGGGCGCAGGTCGAGGCCTCGTTCCAGCGGGTCGGCAAGCCGGTGATCGACCTGATCCAGGTCCACAACATGGGCGACGTCGCGACGCAATTCGGCCTGCTCAAGGAATTGCGCGACCACAAGCGCATCCGCTATGCCGGCGTCACCACCACCTTTCCCCGGCAGTACGACATGCTGGAGCAGGCCATGCGGCACGAACCGCTGGACTTCATCGGCGTGGACTACGCCATCGACAACCGCGTGATGGAAGAACGCGTCCTGCCGCTGGCAGCCGACCGCGGCATCGCGGTGCTGGCCTACGCGCCGTTCGGCCGCACGCGGCTGTGGGACAAGGTGCGCGGCCACGACGTGCCGCCCTGGGCGGCCGAGATCGGCATACGGTCGTGGGCGCAATTCTTCCTGAAGTTCGTGATCGCCCATCCCGCCATCACCTGCGCCACCCCTGCCACCAGCCGCGCCTCCAACGCCATCGACAACCTGGGCGCGGCGCGCGGCGAATTGCCGGATCGCGCGATGCGCGAGCGCATGGCCGCGCACATCGACAAGCTTTAGCGCGGCCGCTGTGCCGCTCCCGCCGGGAAGGATGGTGGACCACCCCCGGCGTCAACGGGATCAGGCCCGACAACCGGTGTATCGTTCACTCCCACGCCCGCCCCGGCGCTGGCCATGGCCGCGGGCGAGATCCAGCCCATACAGCCCGAACCCGGAAAGGAAGCCCCGAGATGGACCAGCACGCCGCGCCGCCACGAAGCGACCTTCGCCTGCTACGCCCGATGGGCGGACCGTATCCTGCGCCCGTTCCGACATCGCGGGGGGCCTGACCGTGGCTCCCGCTTCCTTCGAACTGCCCGCCGCGCGGGCCCGCGCGATCTGGCTGCGCGCGCAGCGGCTGGATGCAACGGCACCCTTCGGCGCCGGCCCCGGGGCGGTGGGCCGGGCCATCGAACATCTCGGCTACGTGCAGATCGACACCATCAACGTGATCGAACGCTGCCACCATCACATCCTGTATTCCCGCATTCCCGGCTATCGCCGCGCCGACCTCGAGCAGGCGCAATCGGCGGACAAGAGCGTGTTCGAATACTGGACCCATGCGCTGGCCTACGTGCCGACGGCCGACTACCGGCAATTCGTGGCCGCCATGGACGCGCGCCGCGCGCGGCCCGGGCCCTGGATCGCCGGCGTGGACGAGACGGACTACGCGGCGCTGCTGCGGCGCATCCGCGATGAAGGCGCCCTGTCCATCCGCGACATCGACGAAGCCCTGGTCGAGAAGACCCATCCCTGGGGCAGCCGCAAGCCCTCCAAGCGCGCGCTGCGGCTGGGGTTCTTCGTGGGCGACCTGACGGTCAGCAAGCGCACGGGCATGCTCAAGACCTACGAGTTGTCCAGGCGCCACTTCGGCTGGGCACGCCGCCCCCGGCCGGTGGGCGAGGCGAAGTATGCCGAATACCTGCTGCGGCGGGCGCTGCGCTCGCAGGGCATGGTCGGGCTGGACTCGATCTGCTATGGCGACGCCGGCGCCAAACCCGCGGTGCGCGCGCTGATCGACACCCTGGTCAAGAAGAAGGCATTGGTCCCCGTGCATATCGCGGGACAAGCCAGGACCCAACACTGGATCGAGCCCGCCGCGCTGGACACGCCGGCGCCACCGGCCACCGCCACGCATATCCTGTCGCCCTTCGATCCCCTGGTCATCCAACGCAAGCGGCTGCATGCCTTCTTCGACTACGAACACCGCTTCGAGGCCTACGTGCCGCCCGAGAAGCGCGTGCTGGGCTATTTCGCGCTGCCGGTGCTGGTGGGCGACCAGGTCGTGGCGGCGCTGGACCTGAAGATGGACCGCCAGGCAGGCCGGCTGCTGGTGCAGAAATGGACCTGGATCGCGGCGCAGCGGCCAGCGTGGAAGACGGCCATCGACGAGGCGCTGCACGGGTTCGAGCGTTTCCAGCGCGGGTAACGCTGCCCTGCGGGCCGTCTGCCGTCACTGCGCCAGCTTCACCTGCCCGCTTTCGATCATCGCGCCATAGCGCTTGGACGCCTCCTGCACCACATTGCGGAAATACGCGGGCGTGCTGCCCACCGGCTCGTAGCCCATGGACGCGAAGGATGCGCGCACGGACGGCGACTGGATGGTCTTGACCAGCGCCGCGTTCAACCGCTCCAGCACCGCCGGGGGGATGCCCGCCGGGGCGATGAATCCGACCCAGCCGTCGGTGGTGAAATCCATGCCCGCCTCCTTGAAGGTCGGCACGTCGGGGTAGGCCTCGACCCGCTTCTTGGCCGCGACCGCCAGCGCGCGCACCTTCCCCGTGTCGACGAAGGTCTTGGCGCCCTGGCCGGCCAGCATGTAGTCGATCTGCCCGCCCGCCAGGTCGGCCAGCGCGCCGCTTTCCCCCTTGTAGGGCACGTGCACGGTCTGGATGCCGGCCAGGTTGGCGAAATAGACGTTGTTGAAGTGGAAGCTGGTACCGGCCCCCGGCGTGCCGTAGTTCAACTGGCCCGGCCGGCTCTTGGCCAGGGCGATGAATTCCTTCAGCCCACCCGACGGCAGGATCTTCTTGCTGGCGACCAGCACCATGAACGTATCGACGGCGATGGTGACGGGCGCGAATTCCTTCAGCGGCTCGATGCCGTAGCCGGGATCGGTCAGCGGCAGGGTCACCATGGTGGCGGGCACGGCCAGTCCTATCGTGTAGCCGTCCTTGGGCGCCCGCCGCAGCTGGTCCATGCCGATCTTGCCGCCCGCGCCGGGCTTGTTCTCGACCACCACCGGCTGGCCGAGTTCGTGCGCGGCGCCCTCGGCGACGGTGCGCGCCACCGCATCGGTCAGCCCGCCGGGTGCATAGGGAACGACGATGGTGATCGGCCGGGTGGGCCAGTCCGCCCGCGCCGGGCCGGCGGCGGCCACGGCAAGCGCGGCGATGAGCATGGCGGTGCGTATCATGTATGGGTCTCCTTCCCGCGGGTCAGGCTGCGGTGCCTGCCTCGCTTCCATGGACGAGGATTCTTGGTCACCGGCGGCGGGTTGACGACAGCAACCCGGCCCCGTTCCGGCATGCGGATCTGGCATGATTCCATGCGCAGGCCGGACACGGTTGCGCGTTGTGTAGTCGGAGCCTTCATGGCCATCATTCCCGATATGCGGAAATCCTCTCCCGGCAAGACCCGGACCGCCGGCATCGATGGCCGGCGCGGCGACTTCATGACCTCGCTGGCCAAGGGGCTGGAGATCCTGGCCGCCTTCGAGGTCGGCCATCCCCTGGGCAACCAGGAACTGGTGGCCATCACGGGCCTGCCCAAGACCACGGTCTCGCGCATCACCGGCACGCTGGCATCGCTGGGCTACCTGCGCCTGGACGAACAGAGCCGCAAATACGCCATGGGTGCCCGGGTACTGGGACTGGGCGCCAGCGTACAACGTCACATCGGCCTGCTACGCACGGCCCGTCCCCACATGCAGCGCCTGGCGGACGAACTGGACATCGCCGTGGTGCTGGGGGCGCGCGACCGCACGGGCCTGGTATTCCTGGAAGTGATCCATCCGCCGCGCAACGCGCTGACGATCAACACCGACTCCGGCTCGGTGGTGCCCATCGAGCGTACGTCCATCGGGCTGGCATACCTGGTGGCCGCTCCCGTGACCGAGCGCGTGCACATGCTGCAGGCGCTGCGCGACGCGCATCCCGACGACTGGGAAGACATACGCGGCGTGGTCGAGCGGGCCCACAAGGATTACCGCGAGCGCGGCTTCGTGGTGTCCCAGCGCGGCCGGGGCGGACTGATCAGCGGCGTGGGCGTACCGATGGTGCTGGGCCCGAACGGCGTCTTCTCCTTCGCCTGCGTGGGGCCGTCCATCCAGCTGTCCGAAGTCCGCCTGGTTCAGGTGCTGGGGCCGCGCCTGGTGGAAACGGTGGCCGCCATCGGGCAGGCCATGCGGGCGGCGGACCGCGGATAGGACGCACCGCCCGCCATCCCGATCCGGATTGCGGAACTCGGCCGATGCGGCCGTTTCCCCCGTGGCGGCCGCTGCCTAGAGTTCGAAGCGTACCGATTTCCCCAACGAGCGCTTCGATGAACAGATACCGCCTGCCCGATCACGCCGTCAGCGGCGACTCCGACACCACCGTGTTCCTGCTGCATGGCGCCTACGGCTCCAAGGACTATTTCCGGGACCTGACCGCCACCCTGGTGCAGGCCGGCTATCGCGTCGTGGCCTGGGACGCGCCGGGCTACGGACTGAGTCCGCTGCCCGCGAGCGGGCTGTCGATCGAGCGCCTGGCCGAGGCCGCAGCCCGCCTGATCGAGCACACCGGCGGCCGGCGCAATGTCGTCATGGGACACAGCATGGGCGGCATCACGGCGCCGCTGGTCACGCGCCTGGCGGGCGATCGGGTGCACGGGCTGGTGATATCCGCCACGCTGGGCTCTTTCGCCCGCAAGTCGGCCGAGGACAAGGTGACCTTCCTGAAGGAACGCATCGAACCGCTCAAACGCGGCGTGCCTTTCCGCACGGCGGCCGAGGCGGTGGTGCGCTCGATGTTCGCGCCCGGCTCGGCCGGTCCGCTGGTGGACCAGGTGCGCGAGGTCGCCCTGTCGATGTCGGCCGACACCTTCTGCGCGGCCATCGAAGCCATCGTGAACTACGACGGCCTGCAGACGATGCGGGCAGTCAGCGTGCCCGCGCTGCTGATCGCCGGCGCGCAGGACAAGGTCGGCCGGCCCGACGGCATGCGCGAGCTCACCGCCGTCATCCCCGGCGCGCGCTTCGTCTGCATCGAGGGCGCCGGCCACTATTCCTTCGCCGAACAGCCCGGGGCCTTCAACGCCGCGCTGCTGTCCTTCCTGGACGGCCTGCCGCAACGCGCCGCCGCCTGAGCGGCCTCCATTCCTCCCGGTGCCTACCGCCATGACGATACAGACCCTGCCCGGCGGCGTGATGTCCACGCTGCAGCCCACCGACCATCCGTTCCTGAACGGCCCGTTCCGGCCGATGTTCAACGAGTACATCGCCGACACCCGCAGCCTGCAGGTCATCGGCGAGATCCCCCGCGACCTGGACGGCATCTTCATCCGCAACACGCACAACCAGATCCACCAGCCGCTGGGCATGTTCCATCCCTTCGACGGCGACGGCATGCTGCATGCCGTGCACTTCCACGACGGCCACGCGACCTACCGCAACCGCTTCGTGCAGACCACGGGCTTCCTGGCCGAGCAGGCCGCCCGCCGGTCGCTGTGGTCGGGCCTGCTGGAACCCGAAAAGGCGTCCCGGCGCGGGTCCGGCGCCATGGGCGCGATGAAGGACAACGCCGGCACCGACATCATCTGCCACGCGGGGCTGCTGCTGGCCACGATGTCGCAGGGCAGCGAACCGTGGCGCCTGGATCCCGTCACGCTGGACACGCTGGGGCCCGACATCAACTGGGCACGCAAGATCCCCGACGGCATCAGCTCGCACTACAAGGTCGATCCGGAAACCGGCGAGATGATGTTCTTCAACTACCCGGAACACTGGCCATACATGCACTACGGCGTCATCGACCGGAACAACCGCCTGGTGCATTACGTGCCGGTGGAGCTGCCGGGCGCCCGCTGGCCGCACGACCTGGGCATCACCAGGAACTATTCCATCCTGCACGACACGCCGCACTTCTTCGATCCCGAGCTGCTCAAGCGCGGGCAGCACAAGATGACCTTCCATCCCGAGATGCCCGCGCGCTTCGGCGTGATCCCGCGCCACGGCGACGGCTCGCAGGTGCGATGGTTCGAGGCCAAGGCCTGCCACATCCTGCACCTGGCCAATTGCTACGAGGACGGCGACGAGATCGTGATGGACGGCTGCATCATGCCCGAGCCCAAGCTGCACCCGGTGGGCGCGACCGACGGCAAGGACATCTACGCCCGCATCAAGGCGCGGCTGGACAAGCACAACAACCCCACCATGATGCACCGCTGGCGCTTCAACCTGCGCACCGGCGCCACCACCGAGCAGTACCTGGACGACGAGATCACCGAGTTCCCGGTCGTCAGCAACGACTACGTGGGCCGGCCCTACCGCTACAGCTACAACGTGCTCTACCAGCCGGGCGAGTGGCTGTTCCGCGGCCTGAAGCGCTTCGACCTGCACACCGGCGCCGTGCAGCGCTACGAATACGGTCCCGGCCGCTACGGCAGCGAACCACAGGTAGCGCGCCGCCTGGGCGCGCGCGGCGAGGACGACGGCTACGTGACCGTGTTCGTCACCGACATGAACCAGGACCGGTCCGAATGCCTGGTGCTGGACGCCCGCGACATCTCGCGCGGGCCGCTGGCCACCATCGTGCTGCCGGAGCGCATCCCCGTGGGCACCCATGCCTGCTGGGTGGAAGGCGACCGCATTCACGGCGAACATCGCGATCCGGCGGCCTGGGCATGACGCCGGCCGAGCTGGTCCTGCTGCCGGGGCTGAACAATACGGCGGCCGTGTTCGATGACGTGAAGGCGGCGCTTCCGGACACCCTGCGCGCGCACTGTCCCGACTTGCCCGCGCTGGACACGGTGGAGGATCTGGCCGACCACGTGTTGCGTGACGCCCCCCCGCGCTTCTGGCTGGGCGGCTTCTCGTTCGGCGGCTACGTCGCGATGGCGGTGCTGGATCGGGCGCCCGAACGGATCCAGGGCATCGCGCTGATCTGTTCCGGGCCGGCGGCCGACACGCCGGTCCAGGCGGCCAAACGGCGCGAAGCCATCGCCGGCGCGCGCCAGGGAAGCTACCTGGAGACGGCCGCCGCCTCGACCGCCCCCTTCCATCCGGACAGCCTGGCCCGTCCCGATCTGCTGGCCCGGCGCCGGGCCATCGTGCAGGCCTATGGTGCGCAGCGCTATATCGCGCATTGCCTGGCTTGCATTGCCAGGCCGGATCGCACCGGGCTGCTGGACGGCCGCCACCCGACCCTGCTGGTGACCACCACCCACGACCGCGTCGTCGCGCCGGAGAACCTGGCGCGCCTGGCGGCCGACGTGCCGGGCAGCCGGCTGGAGATAGTGGCGGATGCCGGGCACCTCGTGCCGCTGGAACAACCCCGCGCGCTGGCCGGGGTCCTGGCGCGATGGATCGCGCATGGAGACGCATCATGATGCCGCTTCCCCTGCAGGGACTGCGCGTCTTCGACCTGAGCCAGGGCGTGGCCGGCCCTTACTGCACCATGCTGCTGGCCGCGCAAGGCGCCGATGTGGTGAAGGTCGAACCCTTCGAAGGCGACTGGATACGGTCGGGGCGTAACCAGCATCGCGGGCACACGCCGGCCTCCATCACCGTCAATCTCGGCAAGCGCAGCATCGCGCTCGACCTGAAACATCCCGACGGCCCGGACGTGGCGCGCCGCATCGCCGCCGGCTGCGACATCGTGATCGAAAGCTTCCGTCCCGGCGTGGCCGCGCGGCTGGGCCTGGACGATGCCACGCTGCGCGCCGGCCGGCCGGACCTGATCTACGCCTCGGTCTCGGGCTTCGGCCAGGACGGGCCGCTGAGCCGGCGCGGCGTCGTGGACCAGATCATGCAGGCATTCTGCGGCTGGATGACCCTGAACGCCGATGCCGCGGGCCAGCCCCAGCGCACGCGCAACGTCGTGCTGGCCGACCAGGTCACCGGACTCTACGCGTACCAGGCCGTCGGCGGCGCCCTGATCGGCAAGCTGCGCCACGGCAACGGCGCGCGCCTGGACATCTCGCTGATGGGCGCCATGGCAGCCTTTCTCGCGCCGCGGCTGGTGGCCGCCGGCACCGGCGGCGGCGAGGCCGGACAGGTCTATTTCGCCGCCCCCACCGGCGAATACCCCACGCGCGCCGGCACGTTGATGCTGGCCGCCCGCAAGCCCGCGGAGTACCAGCGCTTCTGCGAGGCCATCGGCCGTCCCGACCTGCATACGGACGAACGCTACGCCACGCAGGAAGCGCGCAACCGCAACGCCGCCGGGCTCGACCGCGAGATCGCCGCCAGCCTGTCCACGCGCACCGCCGAGGAATGGGAGACCCTGCTGAACGAGCGCGGCGTCATGGCCAGCGTCGTGCGCAGCGTCGGCCAGTTCATGGCGTCCGAACAGATGCGGTTCGCCGGGCTGGTGGAAACGGTGGACGTGGCGGGCGTGGGCGAGTGCCCGCTCGTGCGGCTGCCCGGCGCGCCCGCCTGGTCGGCGCGGGCGCGTGTACCCGCCGTGCCCGCGATCGGACAGCACGGCGGCGACATCCTGCGCGAAGCCGGCCTGGCCGAGCGCGACATCCGGCAACTGGTCGCCGCCCGGTGCGTGCGCCTGCCCACAACGCAAGAAGAAGTGCCCTCCCATGTCTCGTGAACTCCTGCGCGGCCTGCGCCTGCCCGTCGTCTCGGCTCCCATGTTCCTGCTGTCCGGGCCGGAACTCGTGCTTGCCGCATGCAAGGCCGGCATCGTGGGCGCCTTCCCCACCCCCAACGCGCGTCCGATCGACGTGCTGGACCAATGGATGCGCGCCATCACCGAAGGCCTGGAAGCGGCGCGCGCCGCCGATCCTCACGCGCGGCTCGGCCCCTGGGCGGCGAACCTGGTCACCCATTCCTCGAACTCCCGGCTGCCCGAGGACCTGGCGCTGGTCGCCCGCTACCGGCCGCCCATCGTCATCACCGCGCTGGGCAGCCCGCGGCCCGCCATCGACATCGTGCACGGCTACGGCGGCATCGTGCTGGCCGACGTGATCGACCTGCGGCTGGCCCGCAAGGCCATCGCCGCCGGCGCCGACGGACTGGCCTGCGTCAGCGCCGGGGCGGGCGGCCATACCGGCAGCCTGTCGCCCTTCGCCTTCATCAGCGCCGTGCGGCAGTTCTTCGACGGCATCATCGCGGTCGGCGGCGGCATCGCCGACGGCTGGGGCGCGGCCGGCGCGATCGCCGCCGGGGCGGACCTGGTCTACATGGGCACCCGCTTCCTGGCGACCCGGGAAAGCCGGGCGCCCGAAGCCTACAAGCAGATGGTGGTCGAGTGCGACACCGAACAGTTGATCGTCAGCAGCGGCATCACCGGCACGCCGGCGAGCTGGCTCAAGCCGTCGCTGGCGGCCAACGGCATCGATCCCGATACGCTGGCCGCCAGCAGCACCCGGCACTACGACAGCAACACGCCCTTCGCGAAGAAACGCTGGCTGGACGTGTGGGCCGCGGGGCAGGGGTTGGGGGTGATAGGGGACGTACCGAACGTGGCGGAACTGGTGGATCGGCTGGAGCGGGAGTACCGGCAGGCGGGCGAGCGGTTCGATGTGCTGCGCGGCGCGGCGGAGCCGCTCTTCGGCGCGCATCGGAAGTCTGGTTCGGCCGGGCGTTGACAGCCACTCACACCGCGATGATAATGCGAACCATTCCTATCTTCTAGACGCGACAGGTCAGCCGTCTGTTTCCAACGCCGCCGGTCGATGGGACGCCCATCCCATGGTCCTGGACGCTTCGTGGTTGCCCACTACTACAGAGAACTGCTGAATTTCTGTGCCCGAGCGGTCAACAACCGCGATGCGGCGGCCGACATCGTGCAGGAATGCTATGCGCGCTTCCTGGCCATCCAGCGCAGGCAGCCGATCGCGGAGCCCCGGGCGTTGCTGTACCAGACGGCGCGCCATATCATGGTGGACCAGCATCGGCGCGAGCTCGTGCGCGGCCACGAAAGCATCGACTTGCTGGCCGAGGCCGAGCATCCGGCGATACCGTCCCAGTCGCAGCCTGATGCGATCCTGTCATCGACTCAACGAGTACGAGCCTATGTCTCCGCCATCGAGGCGCTGCCGCCCCGTTGCCGCGAGGCCTTCGTCCTGCACGTGTTCGACGGCCTGTCGCACACCCAGATCGCCCAGCGCATGAATACCTCGGTCAGCATGGTGGAAAAGCACGTGGCCCGCGGCCGGCTGGCTTGCCGCGCCTGCGAAAAACGATTGCAGGGGCAGGATGCTCCGCAAGCCGGGGCAGACGTACCGGGCGTCAGGATTCCATGAAGCCGAACGACGCCGATCTGCGCGAGTTGGACGGGTACGTTCAGACTCAGGACGAAGTGGAACTGCAGGCCGCCTTGTGGGTGTCGCGCGGGAAGGACGGCATGGATGAAGCCTCCGCGAGCCGGCTCCAGGCATGGCTGGCCGCGGATCCCGCTCATGTCGAGGCCTATCGTGCCATGGAAGAAAGCTCCCAGCGGGTCAGCGCGCTTCCGGAACATGCCATTGAATCGATCAGGACGGGCCTGAACCGGCGCGGCCCGCCGGCCGCCATGGCCGGAGCTGGGACGGCCCGGCGGTCTCGCCCATCTCTGTCCGCTCGCCTGGTGCCCCGCCTGGGCTGGGCATGGCCGTGGGCGGCCACGGCCGTCGCGACGGTGGTGTTGATGGCGGGCTGGGCCGGTTTGGAGCACTGGCGCAGCGAACCCGTTTTCGCCGGCGACTACGTCACGGCCCGAGGCCAGCGCCTCGATGTCGAGCTGCCCGATGGCAGCATGCTGCAGTTGGACACCGCCACGCGGGTCCAGGTGCACCTGTATCGGCATCGGCGCGATGCAAAGCTGCTGGACGGTCAAGCCACGTTCGCGGTCAGCGCCGATCCGACCCGCCCCTTCGACGTCGCGGCGGGCGCCGCGCGAGTCACCGTCGTGGGCACGCGCTTCTCGGTGCGGTATACGCATGACGGCCTTGACGC
This sequence comes from Pigmentiphaga sp. GD03639, assembly GCF_029845405.1. Classification (NCBI taxonomy): domain Bacteria; kingdom Pseudomonadati; phylum Pseudomonadota; class Betaproteobacteria; order Burkholderiales; family Alcaligenaceae; genus Pigmentiphaga; species Pigmentiphaga sp. GD03639. The sequence goes on along the minus strand of NZ_JAOCLR010000010.1, from coordinate 160,140 downwards.
GGGCAAGGCTATCGTCGCGGTCGAGTCAGGACAGGTGCAGGTAACCGGCGTCCCAAGACAGGAAGAACGGAAGACGGCGGCCGGCGACCGTGTCGAGCTGCATGCGGGGCAGAGCGTCACGGCCGACGAAGCTGGCCGGCTGGAGGCGATCGTCGATCTGCCGGTGCAAGCCGTGGGCGCCTGGCGCGCGGACCGGGTGACCTTCGGCGATACGCCGCTGGCCCTGGCGCTGGCCGAGTTCGAGCGCTATGCCGACACCGGTCTGGTAGTCCGGGATCCCGCGGTAGCCGCCCTGCGCCTCGGGGGCAGCTTCGACCTGAGACAGGCCGGGGCTTTCGCGCAGGCGCTGCCACGACTGTTGCCGGTACGGCTGGAGCGGCGCGGCGGCACGACCGAGATCGTCGGCCTGCGCTGACGAACGACCCGGGTCCCGGCACCCGGAAAAAACTTCCAGTCCTCTGTTTCGCCACACATGCGGGTTTTGCCGCCTCGTACGACTACATCAGTAGTGCTTCTCGTTTCCATTACTGTCCGGAGTCGACAACCATGCGGCCGTTGCGCCCTATCCTCGTTCCCCTGGCTTGCGTCGCCATGCTGGTGGCCGGCCTTCCTGCCGCTGCCCAATCGGCCCCTGCCGCCCTGGACGTCTCGCTTGCCAGCCAGCCGCTTGGACAGGCGCTCAACGAATTGGCGCGCCAGGCCGGGCTACAGCTCTTGTTCTCTCCCGAACTGGTGGCGGGCAAGGTGGCGCCGGCCGTATCCGGCCGCATGACCCCCAGGCAGGCGCTGGACCGGCTCCTGGCCGCAACCGGACTGGAAGCGGTCAGCGAAGGCAATACCGTGATCGTGAGGGCCGCTTCGCACCCGGGTCCGGCCACGATGCTGGCGCCGGTCGTCGTCACCGCCAATCTCGAAAGGGAGAATGCCTACGGACCGGTCTCTGGCTACGTAGCCAGGCGCAGCTCGACCGGCAGCAAGACGGATTCGCCGATCATCGAAACTCCGCAGTCGATTTCGGTGATCACCGCCGACCGCATCCAGGCGATCGGCGCCACGACACTCAAGGACGCGTTGAGCTACACCCCCGGCGTCGGCATCTCGCCCTACGGCATCGACTCTCGTTTCGACTGGATCACCGTGCGGGGCTTCGACGCCTACAGCCCCGGGTTCTATATGGACGGCCTGCCCCTGCGCAACAACGGGAACTTCGGCCTCTGGAAGATCGAGAACTACGGCGCGGAACGCATCGAGATCTTGCGGGGGCCGGCTTCCGTGCTCTACGGACAGGGCAACCCGGGTGGCGTCGTCAATGTCATCAGCAAGCGTCCCACGGCGGAACCCGTGCGGGAACTGCAGGTACAGATGGGCGACCATCGGCGCAAGCAGGTCGCCGCCGACTTCTCGGGCCCGCTGGACGCCGACGGCAAGCTGCTGTATCGCATCACGGGCGTGGTTCGCGATAGGGAGCTCGGCCAAGGCGGCATGCGGGACGACCATACCTATATCGCGCCCTCGTTGACCTGGAAGCCCTCGAGCGATACGTCGCTGACACTGCTGTCGCAATTGGGCCGCATTCGCGCGGGTGCGCTGACCCGCGTAGCGCCTGAATACGGATCTCTCGTGCCCACCCCCATCGGCACCCGGATACCCGATTCATTGTTCATCGGCGATCGCAATTTCGATCGCCTGAACCAGGACCAGCAAATGGTCGGATACCAATTCGAACATCGCTTCGACGACACCTGGACCGTGCGCCAGAATGCCCGCTACGCACATCTCGATGTCGACTACCGGCAACTGAGCGGCCCGCGTTTCGTTACGGTGAACGACAACGACGCGCTCGATCCGGCCAACTTCCGGCTGCTGTCGCGTACGCCCTTCAGCAGCAAGGAGAAGATGACGGCCTTGGCCATCGACAATCAACTGCAAGCCGATGTTCGAGCCGGGGACTGGCAGCACAAGCTGTTGTTCGGGCTGGACCACCAGCGCACCCGGATAGACCAGGTCAGCCGCAGCAGCGGCACCGCGCCCGTGCTGGACATCTACGCGCCCGTCTATGGCGGCGCGGTGGAACTCGCCGATCCCTACACCGACGGCATCACCCGGCTGTCGCAGACCGGCGCCTACGTCCAGGACCAGATCAAATGGCGCGAAAAATGGGTCTTCACGCTGGGAGGCCGTTACGACAGCGCCGAAGCCAAGACCTTCAGCCGTGCCGATGGCACGACGACGATCATGAAGGACCACAAGTTCACCGCCCGCGGCGGGGTCGTGTACCTGGCGCCCGGCGGCTGGGCTCCTTACCTGAGCTATGCGCAGTCGTTCATCCCTACGCTCGCGCTCGATCCGGCGACGGGCGAGGCCTTCAAGCCCGAGACCGCCCGCCAGTACGAAGCCGGCGTCCGCTATCTGCCCCCGGGGCGCAAGGAGAGCTACAGCGCGGCGGTCTTCGACCTGCGGCGCCAGAACTACGTCACCTACGACGTGAATTTCCAGCCCCGCCAGACCGGCGAGGTGTCGGTGCGCGGGATTGAACTCGAGGCCACGGCCGCACTGACGCACCAATTGAACGTGACGGCTTCCTACAGCTTCACGCCCCGGGCCATCGTCACGGGCAGCGCCAATCCCGACGAGATCGGCAAACAGGCAACCGCCGTGCCCCGCCACAGGCTGTCGATATGGGGCGACTATCGCTTCGCGAGCGGCGTAAAGGTGGGCCTGGGCATGCGCTATACCGGCACGACCCGGGGCGAGAACGAAACGGCGTCCGCGAAGATTCCGGCCGTCACGATCTTCGATGCCATGCTTGGCTACGACATCGACCGCTGGAGCCTGGCCTTGAACCTGCGCAATCTTGCCGGCAAGACCTACATCGCCAACTGCGGATTCGGCAACTGCTACTACGGACCGGCGCGCTCCGTGGTAGCCACCGCCACCTATCGCTGGTAGCCACCAGGGGGGACTGGCGAACACCAGGCGGAACCGGCGCTCCGCCCTTGCCGCATGTGGCCGCTTCAGACCGTCGCCGCGCCTCCCAGAATGACCGTGCTCTGGCTGGACAAGGTCCCGCCGTTGCCATGCGCGATGGCCGTCTCGCAGCCCGCCACCTGGCGCCTGCCCGCTTCGCCGCGCACTTGGCGCACGGCCTCCATCAGCACGAACACCCCATACATGCCGGGATGGCAGTACGACAACCCGCCGCCGTTGGTATTGACGGGCAGGCTGCCGCCCGGCGCAATCGCCCCGTCCGCCACGAAGCGGCCGCCCTCGCCCTTGGGGCAGAAGCCCAGGTCTTCCAGGAACAGCAGCGTGGTGATGGTGAAGGCGTCGTACACCTGGACCGCGTCGATGTCGCGCGGACCGAGGCCGGCCATGGCGTAGGCCGCCGCGCCCGACTGCGCGGCGCCGGTGACCGTGAGGTCGGGCATGCTGGTGATGTGGTAGTGGCTGAGGTGTTCGCCCACGCCCAATATGTAGGCGGGCGGCTTGCGCAGGGTGGCCGCCCGTGCGGCCGAGGTCACGATGAGCGCGCCGCCGCCGTCGGTGACCAGGCAGCAGTCGCGCACGGTCAGGGGATGGCTGAGCATGCGCGCGCCCAGGACTTCGTCCACGGTCAGCGGGGTCTTCTCCCACGCAACGGGGTTGAGCAGGGCCCATTGCCGCGCGGCCACCGCGACCTGCGCCAGTTGTTCGCGCGTGGTGCCGTACTGGTGCATGTGGCGCGAGGCCGCCAGCGCGTACGAGCTGGCGGTGTAGATGGGCCGGTAGGGGGCCTCGTAGGGATTGACGTCGGGCGCGGCCACGTTGCTGCGGCCGGCGCTGCGCTGGGTGCTGCCATAGGCGATCAGCGCGACCTCGCACAGGCCGGCCTGGATCGCCAGCTGCGCGTGCGCCACCATGGACATGAAGCTGCATCCGCCTATGTTCGTGCCGTCGTGGTAGCGCGGCGCGATGCCCAGGTATTCGCACAGCGCCAGGGTAGGCATGCGGCTTTGCGAGGTGGTGGCGAACACGCCATCGACGTCGCGCAGCGACAGGCCGCAGTCGCGCAGGGCGCGGGAAGTCGCCTGGCCCATGAGATCCAGCGGCGACAACCCGGCCGCGACTTCGCCCAGGTCCGACTCCGCCACGCCGACGATGGCGCAGGCGCCGCGCTTCAATGCTTGGGAATTCATGCGGCCTCCGGGCGAAAGACCGGATAGGGAGGCTGCCCATCCTGCGGCTGGTGGACCTGCATGCGCACGCGCAGTCCGATGCGGACCTCTTCGGGCGCCAGGCCTTCGACCCGGCTCATCAGGCGAAAGCCTTCGTCCATGTCGACCAGCACGACGTTGTAGGGCGCTTCGCCGCGAGGACTGATGACCGTGACGGCATGGATGGTGCCCTTGCCCGCGCTGACGCGCCATTGCAGGTCGTCATTGCCGGTGCCCGGGCCGATGACGCGCGGATGGAACACGGGCCGGCCGCTGGCCGGGTCGTACTGATAGGCTAGTTCGCCGCGGGAAAGGTGGTCGCGGAAGATGGCCAGCGGCGAGGCCGGCGCTGCGGAGGCGGAGGTATGGGAATCCATGGTCTCAATGGAAAGCGGGATGTCGGGGCGCGGGCATCACACGATGCCATCGCGGCGGTAGGCGGCGATGTCTTTTTCGCTGCAGCCCAGAAGCTCCCGCAGCACGGCGTCGGTGGAGTCGCCCAGCACGGGCGGCGGTCGGTCGTAGGCCGGCGGGGTGCCGCGCAGCCGCAGCGGGCTGGCGATGGTCGACACGATGCCGCCGTCGGCCTTGGGCATGTCCACGCGCAGCCCGCGATGCCGCACCTGGGCGTCCTCGAACACCTGGGCGTAGTCGTTGATCGGGCCGCAGGGCACGCCGTGGGCCTCCAGCCGCGCGATCCATTCGTCGCGCGGCCGGGCCAGCATGGTGCGGGCCAGCTCGGGCACCAGCTCCTGCCGGCCGACGATGCGGCCGGTCACCTTCTTCCAGCGTTCGTTGCCGGCCAGGTCCGGGCGTTCGATGGCGGCGCAGTATTGCTGCCACTGCTTGTCGTTGCCCACCGCGACCACGATCTCGCCGTCGGCCACCGCGAACACCTGGTAGGGCACGAGGCTGGCGTGGGCGTTGCCGTAACGGTGCGGGACCTTGCCGTTGGCGAAGTAGCCCGTGACCTGGTTGCCTCCCAGGGCCACGATGCAGTCCAGCAGCGCCATGTCGATGTACTGGCCGCGGTCCGATACGGTGCGATGCTGCAGGGCGGACAGGATGGCGATGGTGGCGTACATGCCGGTCATCACGTCGGCGATCGCGACGCCGACCTTCTGCGGCCCGCCGCCCGGCAGCTGGTCGTTCTCGCCGGTAATGCTCATCAGGCCGCCCTGCGCCTGGAACACGAAATCGTAGCCCGGCTTGTGGGCGCTGGGGCCGTCCTGCCCGTAGCCCGTGATGGAGCAATAGACCAGGCGCGGGTTGATGCGCGACAGGCTGTCGTAGTCCAGCCCGTAGCGTTTCAGGTCGCCGATCTTGTAGTTCTCGACCACCACGTCGGACCGCTCCGCCAGCCGCCGCACCAGCGCCTGCCCCTCGGGCCGCGCGATGTCCACGGTGATGGATTTCTTGCCGCGGTTGGCGGCGGCGTAGTAGGTGGAGTCGGTGGTGTCCGCGCCCTGGGCGTCGCGCACCCACGGCGGCCCCCAGGCGCGGGTGTCGTCGCCGGTGCCGGGGCGTTCCACCTTGATGACTTCGGCGCCCATGTCGGCCAGGTTCTGCGTGCACCAGGGTCCGGCCAGGATGCGCGACAGGTCCAGGACGCGAATGTGCGACAGCGCGCCGGTCTGGCCGCCCATGGCGGCCCATGTGGTTTCGGAAGACATGTCGGAATCAGTCGATCTTGATGTTGGCGTCGGCGATGACCTTGGACCATTTGCTGAGCTCGGCGTCGACGAACGCGGCGAACTCGGGCTGCGTCATGGTGCCCGGCTCGGCGCCCTGCGCCGCGAACTCCTTGCGCACCGCGGCGCTGGACAAGGCCTTGCGCACGTCGGCCGACAGCCGGTTCGCCAGCTCGGGCGACATGCGGCCGGGACCGTACAGGCCGAACCAGGCGGTGGCCTCGAAACCCTTCACGCCCGCCTCGTCGATGGTGGGGACGTCCGGCAGCGCCGGCGAACGCTTGAGCGAGGTCACGCCCAGGGCCCGCAGGCGGCCGGACTTGATGTGCTGGATCACGCCCGGCACCGAGTCGAACATCACGGGGATCTGTCCGCCCAAGAGGTCGTTCAGCGCCGGCGCCGCGCCCTTGTAGGGGATGTGCGTCATCTGGATGCCGGTCATGGACTTGAACAGCTCGCCCGACAGGTGATTGGCGCCGCCGGTGCCGGCCGAACCGAAGTCCACCTTGCCGGGATGCTGCCTGGCGTAGGCGATCAGCTCCTGCACCGTGCGCACCGGGAAGGCGTGGTTCACCACCAGCACGTTGGGCACGGCCGCGACCTGTGCGATGGGCGTGAAGTCCGTGCGCGTGTTGTAGCGCAGGTTCTTGTACAGGCCGGGATTGATGACGTGGTGCGTGGCCGTCAGCATCAGCGTGTAGCCGTCGGGCTGCATGCCCGCCAGTTGCTCCGAGAAGATGGTGCCGCTGGCGCCCGCGCGGTTCTCCACCACGACCGGCTGGCCCCAGTTCTTCTGCAGCTCGGCCGCCAATTGGCGGGCCAGGATGTCGGTGGTGCCGCCCGGGGGAAACGGCACGACGACCCTGACCGGCTGGGTGGGAAAGTTCTGGGCGTGGGCCAGGGCGGGCAGTGCCATGCCCGCCGCGCTGGCCAGCACGGCAAGGGCACGCTGGATGCGCATCGTCATGTCGTCTCCTTTCTTCTATCGTTCGGAAGCGCTCAGGCCGCGCCCAGTTCGTGCGGGAACTCGACCATGGCCTCGCCCGCGGCGACGATCTCGCCGCGCTGGTTCGCCACCTGCACCTCCAGCGTGGCCCAGCGGCTCTTCTTCGTGGCCTGCACGGCCGACACCTTGGCGGTGGGCGTGATGGTGTCGCCCGGCTTGACGGGAATCTTCCAGCGCGTCTCGAGCCGGCGCTGCATGCCGCCCAGCGGATAGAGCCAGTCGGTCAGCATCTTCGTGATGACGCCGAAGTTGTTCATGCCGTGCATGATGATTCCGCCGAAGTTGGTGCGGCCGAAATCACCCTTCATGTATTCGTCGTCCCAGTGCAGCGGGTTGTAGTCCAGCGAGGCCTCGCAGAAATCGCGGATGGTTTCGCGGGTAGGGGAGAAAGGCGTGCCCTCGATGGTCAGGCCGGGCTTCAGGGTGTCGAATGCGTTGCTCATGATTGACCTTCAGAAGGGGCGGATGGTCCAGCCGCGGCCGGAACAGATGACTTCGTCGCGCTGGTTGAAGAACACGTTGTCGTGCACGACGAACAGGCGGTTCTTCCGGATGAACTTGTCCAGCGCGCGCGCCTCGAGCCGGATGACGTCGCCGGGCCGCGCCGGCTGGTTGTAGCTCCACGACTGGCCGGCGTTGACGGTGCCGGGGCTGCGCATCCAGTCGTCGGTGGGCGTGCACGCGAACATCAGCAGAATGTGGATGGCCGGGGGGGCGATCAGGCCCTTGTAGGGGCTGTTGCGCGCATACTCCTCGTCGAAGTAGAGCGGGTGCATGTCGCCGACCACGCGGCAGTATTTCTGGATCGCTTCCAGCGTCAGCGTGTAGGGCAGGGTCTTGCGCGGTTCGCCGGGGACGATGTCGTCCCAGGTCTTGCGCAATTGCTCGTCTTTCCAGAAATCGGTCTCGAAGCTTGTCTCGGTTGCCATGGAAGTCCATTGAGAGGTGTTGACCTGCGGCCTGGATCTGCTAGAATGACCGCTTAGCGGATATAAGTATCCGCTCTATGACCATTATTTGGATTCCGGCCTGCGCTGTCAAGGCCGTGGAGGACCCATGGCGACCCCAGAAAGCGAATCGTTCGTCCGCACCTTCGCCCGCGGCCTGGCCGTGATCGAGGCCATGGGCCACGGCGCGCATCGGAAAAACCTGGCGGAAATCGCCGAAGAAGTGGACCTGCCGCGCACCGCGGTGCGGCGTTTCCTGCTGACCCTGATCGAGCTCGGCTTCGTGCAGACCGACGGCAAGCGCTACTGGTTGACGCCGCGCGTGCTGCGCCTGGGCCTGTCCTACCTGAACAGCCTGCCCTACTGGCGCCAGGCCCAGCTCAGCCTGGAAGAACTGTGCGGGCGCATCAAGCAATCGTGCGCGCTGTCGGTGCTCGATGGCGAACACATCGTCTACATCCAGCGCCAGCACTCCAAGCGCATCCTGACCATGAGCCCGTCGCTGGGCAGCCGCCTGCCCGCGCACGCGGTGTCGATGGGGCGCATCCTGCTGGCCGGCCTTCCAGACGACGCGCTGGAACAGTATCTGCGAACCGCCACGTTCAAGCGGCTGACCGGCGCCACCGTGGTCGATCCCGACACGCTGCGCGAGCGCATCCTGGCGGCGCGCAAGCAGGGCTACGTCTGGATAGACGGGGAACTGGACGAGGCCATCTGCGGCCTGGCCGTGCCGGTGCGCGACCAGGACGGCAACACCATCGCCGCGATCAACGTCAGCCTGCCGACCGGGCAGGTCACGCAGGAAGAAGCCCTGAAGCTGTACCTGGCCGAGTTGCGGCAGGCCGCCTCGCAGATCCGGGCGGCCACGATGTAGAGCGACGCGGGCTCAGGTCCGCGCCACGCTCCACGACGGCCGTTCGTTCAGCGTCGCGACGTCGAAACCCGCCAGTTGGCGGTACGACTGCTCCACCCGCTCCAGTTCGGCCGCCGCCGAGGCATGGTCGCTGGCGCGCGCCAGGGTGCTGACCCGCTTCATCACATCGCCCGCCATGCTGCGGTTGGCCCGCTGCACAGCGGCCACGGCCTCGCGGCGCGCCTGCTCGTAGGCCGACAGCGCGGCGTCCGGACCGGGCTGCATGGCCAGGTGGTAGGCCAGGACCCGCGCGTCGATGATGGCCTGCGATGCGCCGTTGGAACCGAAGGGATACATGGCATGGGCCGCGTCGCCCAGCAACGTGGCCCGCCCGGCCGTCCAGCGCGGCAAGGGATCGATGTCCGCCATCGGATACTCGTAGGCCGCGTCCGTCCGGCGCACCAGCGCCGGGATGTCCAGCCAGTCGAAGTCCCAGTGGGCGACGTGGGCGGCCACCGCCTCGGGAGCGATGGGGCGGTTCCAGTTGCCGAGTTCGCCCGCGGCGCCCGGCTCGGTGGGCCGCACGATCAGCCAGTTCAGCACGCCCGGGCCGATGGGATAGACCACGCAGCGCAGATGCTCGTCGCCCACGATCACCATCGAGCGTCCACCGCGGAAGGCCGGCCCCGGCGCCGCGCCGCGAAACATGGTCCAGCCGTTGGTGGCCAGCGGCGATCCGTGCCCATGCAGCGCGACGCGCACGGCCGAGCGTATGCCGTCGGCGCCCACCAGCACGTCGGCCTCGAAGACAGCCGTGCCGCCGGCGGCAGGCGACGCCGTCACCCGCACGCCTCCGGCCTCCTGGGCCACGTCCTGCACGCGCTGCCCGGCCATGACCGCCTCCGGGCCCAGGCGCTCGATCACCGCGGCCAGCAGCAGCTCCTGGAGCTTGCCCCGGTGCACCGAATACTGCGGCCACCGGTAGCCGGCCGCGAGGCCCCGCGCCTCGGCGTTGATCAGCCGGCCGCCGCTGTCCATGTAGGCCAGCTCGGACGTGGGGATGCCGAAGGACGCCAGCCGCTCGCCCAGTCCCAGCTCGTCCAGCTCGCGCACGGCGTGCGGCGGCAGGTTGATGCCCACGCCCAATTGCTGGATCCGCCGGGCGGCCTCCAGCACCGTCACGTCGGAGATGCCCGCGGCATGCAGGCTGAGCGCGGCGGTCAACCCGCCTATGCCCGCGCCCGCGATCACGATCTTCATGGTGCCATTCCTCCCTGGCGCGGTCAGGGCTGGCGCATCAGCTTGGCATGCTCGACCAGCTTGCGTTCCGAGACGTAGTAGCTGGCGGCGAACTTGCCATAGTCGGCGGGCGGACTGAACCAGTAGGTCTGCCCGAGCTTCTCCAGCAGCTTGGCGTACTCCGGGTCGTCCACCGCCGCCTTGAAGGCGGCCGCCAGTTTCTGCACCACGTCCGGCGGCATGCCCTTGGGCCCGATCAATCCATAGGGTGCGGAATTGGCGATGTCGTAGCCCAGGCTGCGGGCGGTAGGCAGGTCCGACAGCAGCGGCGTCGGCTCCGCGTCGAACGACATCAGCAGCCGCAGCGCGCCCGACTGCACGTGCGGCAGCAGGCTGCCCACCGCGTCCACCGCCGCCACCGTCTGGCCGCCCAGCAGGCTGACGGCGGCTTCGCTGCTGCTCTTGTAGCCGACGTGGGTCAGCTCGACGCCGGCAGCGGCGGCGAAGGCCTCGGTCAGCAGATGCATGCTGGTGCCCGCGCCGGCGGTCGCCACCGACACCTTGCCCGGATTGGCCTTGGCGTACCGCACCAGGTCGGCCGCCGTCCGGTACGGGGAATCCGCCTTCACCGCCAGCACGAAGGTATAGCCGCCCAACCCGGCGATCCAGGTGAAATCGCGGATCGGGTCCCAGTCCACCTTTTGCATGTACGGGACACGAAACATGCCGGCCGTGGCCGAGGCGATGGTATAGCCGTCGGGCTTGTCCTGCCTGGCCATGGTCGAAGCGGCCAGCGTGGCGCCGACCCCCGGCTTGTTCTCGACGATGATGGGCTGGCCCAGGTGGCGCGAGGCCAGTTCGGCCAGCTTGCGGAAGGTCAGGTCGGTGGGGCCGCCCGGGCCGAAGCCGACCAGCATGCGTATCGGCCGGCTGGGGTAGTCCTGCTGCGCGGCCGCGGCCGGCTGGGGCGCGGCAGGCAGCAGCAGGGCCAGGGCAAGTGCCCAGGCCCCACGAATGAAGCGTTTCATCGATGGTCTCCTGTTTATCCGCTTGGCGGTTACTTATGACCGCTTATCGACCATAGTGCGGCAAAGCAAGAAACCGTGTCAAGAAAAGGCGAGGGTGCCCGGTCAGCCGCCGGCGGTGGCCTCGCTTCGATCCCGCCGCGGCGCGCGCCGCGCGATCCGGACCCGGCCGGCTGACGCGCCGCGATGGCCCCGCCACGGGTCATCGCATGGCGGTCACTCTATCGTCACGCCCGTCCGGGCGATGATGTCCTTCCAGGCCCTGGCCTCGTTCCGCATGCGGTCGGCGAACTGCGCAGGCGAATTCGCCACCGGCAGCGTGCCCTGCTCAACGAACTTGCGCTGCACGTCCGGATCCCCCACCGCCGCGCGAAAGGCGCCGGCCAGCCGCTCGACGATGGCCGGATCGGTGCCGCGCGGCGCCGCGATGCCCCACCAGTTGGCCAGGATGACGCCCGGCGGCAGGCCGACCTCGGCCGTGGTCGGCACCTGCGGCAGGGCCGGCAGCCGCTGGTCGGCGGCCACCGCCACGGCGCGGATGCGCCCCGCCGCGATCTGCCCGGCGACGATGCCGTAGCTGGCGATCAGCAATTGCACGTCATTGGCGACCAGCGCCTGCACCCCGGGCTGCGAACCCTTGTAGGGTACGTGGACCATGCGCGCGCCCAACTGATCGGACAGCATCAGCGCGGACACGTGCGGCACGGTACCCGCGCCTGGCGATCCGTAGTTCAGCTTGCCCGGGTGGGCCTTGGCATAGTCGGCGAAACCGGCGTAGTCGCGGGCCGGCAATGCGCCCGTGATCGTGACCAGATAGGGCTGCTCGACCAGCAGGCTGACCGGCGTCAGCGCCGCCAGCGGATCGAAGCCCATCTTGGGGAACAGGAACTGGTTGATGACGAAGTTGTTCGTCGGCCCCATCAGCAGCGTATAGCCATCGGGCGCGGCGTTGACCACGTCCAGCGTGCCGATGTTGCCCGCCGCGCCGGCCTTGTAGTCGATGATGACGGGCTGCCCGAGCTGCTTCTCCAGGGCCTGCTGCAGGTTGCGCAGCACCAGGTCTCCGCCGCCGCCGGGCGGATAGGGCAGGACGATCTTGACCGGCCGCTCGGGATAGGCGGAGAAGGCGGCGGCGGCGAACGACAGGCTGGCGATGGCCAGGACCACACGGCATCCACTGCATGGCTTGCTCATAAGAACTCCCATGAACGTAAGGAAACCCTGGCCGGCCGGAACCTAGGCCAGGTCGAAGCGCTGTCCCCGGTTCTGCTTGTCGGCGCGCCGGTAGATGTCCCACGCCAGCGCCACGTCTATGCTGCCTATGCCGGTCATGAAAGCCATGACCCGATCCGTCGCGGCGGCCCGTCCCGGGGCGCGGCCGCTCACGATGTCCTGCATGCCGATGCCGCGGGCATCGTCGATGGCCAGCCCCGGCCGGTAGCGCTCGAAGGCGCGCGCCAGGTTGTCCCGGTGGTCGCACACCACGCGGTCGGCCCGTCCATACGTGGCGTCGTCCCACGAGCCCGTGATGTCGAGCGGGATCAGCACCGTGCCCGGCGACCACCATTCGGCCGCGATGGGGTGGGTCTGGAGCTTGGGCACGGAAGACACCACGATGTCCATGTCCTGCACGGCCTGCCGGACCTCGTCCACCGGCGTCATGGTCCACGCCCCCTGGTCCGCCATGCGCGCGCAGAAGCCAGCCCGCGAAGCGGGGCGCTGCGAGGCCACGAACACGTCCGAGATCGACGGGAACAGCGCCGCCAGGCAGCGCAGGGACCATTCGCCCAGTCCGCCGCAGCCCACCAGGCCGACGCGGCGCGGCATGGGGTTGGCGCAGTACCTGGCCGCCAGTGCGGCGCACGCCCCCGTGCGGGCATAGGTGATCCACATCCCTTCCATGATGGCCACCGGCACGCCGGTGACCGGATCGTTCAGCACGATCAGCGCGCTGGAGTCCGGCGCGCCATGCCGGGCATTGCCCGGAAAGAATGACACCCACTTCATGCCCAGCGCCTGCTGCCCCGCCACCCAGGCGGGCATGGCGTGCAGGAAGCTGGACGGCCCGTGCGGATGCAGCGCGACCTTGGCCGGCACCTCGACCTCGCCTGCCGCGTCGCGGCGGTAGGTGTCCTCGACGACACGGATGACATCGGCCAGCGGCGGCGCACAGCGCGCGACGTCGGCGGCGGACAGCAGGAGCGGTCGTATGGCGGCGGGCATGTCGGTCTCCATCGAAGCCTGTGGGTTCGCTAGGAAATGACGTGCAGCCGCCAGTCCAGGGAGCCCGAGATGATCTCGCACCCCCGCGCGCGCACGATCACGTGCTCTTCGGCGTTCAGCAGCCCTTCCTGCGTCTCGATCTTGGGTTCCGGCGTGATGCTCATGCCTTCCTGGAACACGTGCGCATCGAACGCGTTGATGTAGGGCGGCTCGTTGACCAGCCCGATGCCGTGGCCGATGCGCTTGGCGGGGTGGTCCGAATAGTTGGTCCAGCCGGTCCGGGCCAGCAGCGACTGCGAGTACTCGAACACCGACGCGGTCGTGACGCCGGGCCGGATCTTCTCCATCACCTGGAAAAGGATTTCCCACATGCCGTCATGCTCGCCCTGCTGGCGCGCGCTGGGCGCGCCGAACACCGCGCGCCGCGTGATGTCCATCTTGTAGCCGTTCACGCTGCAGCCGCCGTCCAGGTAAAGAATGTCCCCGCGCCGGAAGGCGCCGCCGGGTCCCGTGGCGCCCAGCGCCACCGGCGGCCCGGAATCCAGGTCCGCGCCCAGTTCGGCGTACAGGGCCATGATGCGCTGCTGGACCGCGCGCTGCGTCACGCCCTCGTTCAAGGATCCCAGGCATTGCGCCCAGGCCCGCGATCCGATCGCGCATGCCTGTCGCAGCTGCTCGATCTCCCATTCGGACTTGATCATGCGGCAGGCCCAGATCACCGGCGAGGAATCGACCCAGCGTATGCCGGGCAATTCGCCGCGCAGGCGGTCGAGGTCCGCCAGCCCCAGGCCCAGCCGGGGTTCGTTGCCCAGCTCGATGCCCAGCCGCGCGGCGTGCAGCCCGCGTTCGGCCAGGATGTCGCGCAGTCCCCAGTCGGTGGCCGGCTCGCGGTCGAACGGCACCTCGGGGTAGATGCGCCGGTCGGCCACGCAAGGATTGCCCGGCCGGCGATACAGGCGCGCGAACATGTCCGGACCGCTCCAGTTCACCAGGGCCGGTTCGCCCTCGGCCGGCAGCACGAAGGCCGCCGGGCGGCCGGGGCTGGCCTTCTCGCCGGTGAAGTAATAGAAACCCACGGGGTCGGTAACCACCAGCCCGTCCATGCCGGCGCGCGCCATTTCCGCCCGCGCGCGGGCCATCCTCGCTTCGAACTCCTGCCGTGGCACGCTCACTGTTCGCTCCTCCTGTCGCCGCGCCGCGTCCCTTGGAAGCGTGCGACGCGGTAGTCAAAAGCCGACGGCCGCGCCGTCCTTGCGATGGTCCGATCCCGCCACGTAGCCGTCGCTGCCGCGCAGGATCAATTGCGCGCCGCCGAACGCGAAGGCCGCCTGCGGCGATTCCTGCCGCACTTCGTGGCCAAGCGCCAGCAGGCCCGCCACGCTGGATTCCGGCATGCCGGCCTCGACCAGCACCTTGCGTCCCGACACCACCTGCCAGCGCGGCGCGTCGGACGCGGCCTGCGGATTCTGGCCGTACAGCTGCGTACGCACGGCCAGTTGCAGATGCCCTTGCGCCTGCATCGGCCCCCCCATCACGCCGAAGCTCATCGCGGGCTGGCCCGCGCGCATCGCGAAGCCGGGGATGATGGTGTGCAGCGGCAGCCGCCGCGACCCCACCAAGTTGGGATGCCCGGGCCGCAGCGAGAAGCCCATGCCGCGGTTCTGCAGGCTGATGCCGGTGCCGGGCACGACCACGCCCGAACCGAAGCCCTCGTAGTTGGACTGGATGAACGAGACCATCATGCCCGCCGCGTCGGCGGCGGCCAGATAAACCGTGCCGCCCTGGCGCGGCGCGCCCGCGCCGAAATCGCCGGCGCGCGCCGGATCGATCAGCGCCGCGCGCGCATCCAGATAGTCATCCGCCAGCAGGGACTTCGGGTCGACCTGCATACCGGCCGGATCGCCGACGAAGGCCTCGACGTCGGCGAACGCCAGCTTCATCGCCTCGATCTGCAGGTGCATGGCCTCGACGCTGTCGACCGCGTGGCGCCGCAGGTCGTGGCGCGCCAGGATGCCCAGCGCGATCAGCGTGGCGATGCCCTGCGTATTGGGCGGAATCTCGTGCACGTCGACGTCGCCGATGCGCTGCGACAGCGTGCCGCACCAGTGCGCCTCGTGCGCCGCCAGGTCGTCCCGCGTCATTGCGCCGCCATGGCGCGCGGCATGCGCGACCAGGGCCTCGGCCAGCGCGCCCCGGTAGAAGGCCTCGCCGCCGGTGGCGGCGATGGCCTCCAGCGTGCCGGCCAGCGGCGCGTTGCGGAAGATCTCGCCGGCGGCCGGCGCACGCCCCCCGGGCAGGAAGGCTTCGGCAAAGCCCGGCTGGTCGGCATAGTTGGGCGCGATGCGATGCCACAGCGCGGCGATCAGCGGACTGACCGCGAACCCCCGCCGGGCGTAGTCCACGGCCGGTTCGAACAAGCGCTCGAAAGGCAGCGTGCCGAAGCGCCGGCTCAGCGCTACCCACGATGACACCGCGCCCGGCACCGTGACGCTGTCCCAGCCACGGCGCGGCATGGTCTCGCGCCCGGCGAAACGCGCCGCATCCCAGGCGGCCGGCGCGCGCCCGCTGGCGTTCAGGCCGTGCAGGCTCGCGCCGTCCCAGACAATCGCGAAGGCATCGCTGCCCACGCCGTTGGCGGTGGGCTCGACCACCGTGGACGCGATGGCGGCCGCGACCGCCGCATCGACGGCGTTGCCGCCTTGCAGCAGCATGCGCAGCCCGGCCTGCGCCGCCAGCGGCTGCGAGGCGCACACCACGTTGCGCGCCAGCACCGGCGAACGCTGCGACGGATACGGCAATGCGTAGTCGAGATCCATGGCGCTCAGGCGGGAACGCGGGACACCGGGGTCACCCAATGCGCGTAGCGTTCGTCGCGTCCGCGCACGGCATCGAAATACAGCGACTGCAGCCGCCGCGTCACCGGCCCGGGCACGCCCTGGCCGATGGGCCGGTCGTCCAGCGCCACCACCGGCGTGACCTCGGCCCCGGTGCCCACGAAGAAAGCCTCGTCGGCGATGTACATGGCGTCGCGGGTGAAGAACTCCTCGCGCACCACCAGGCCCGCGCCACGCGCGAGCTGGATGATGGAGTCGCGGGTGATGCCGTCCAGGATATAGGTCAGCGGCGGCGTGATCAGTTGCCCGTCGCGCACGATGAAGACGTTCTCGACCGAGCCCTCGGCCACGTGCCCCTCGGCGTCCAGCAGCAGCGCCTCGTCGTAGCCGCCGCGCAGCGCATCGGTGCGTGCCATCTGGAACAGCATGTAGTTGCCGCAGGCCTTGGCCTTGGGCATGTTCGAATTGATGTGATGCCGCGTATAGGACGAAGTCTTGATCCGTGTGCCCTGCTCCAGCTTGCCCTGGCCCAGGTATTCGCCCCAGAACCAGACCGCGATGCCCACGCTGACCTTGCACCCCGTGTAGTTCAGCCCCATGCCGCCGTAGCCGATGTAGGCCACCGGCCGCAGATAGCACTGCGAGTGGCCGCTGGCCGCGACGGTTTCGCGGCAGGCCTCGACGATGGTTTCCCGGGTGTAGGGAATGTCCAGCCCGATGATCTTGGCCGACTTGAACAATCGGTCGATGTGGGCGTCGAGCCGGAATATGGACGTGCCCTGCTCGCCGTCATAGGCGCGTATGCCTTCGAAGACCCCGAACCCATACTGGAAACTGTTGCTGACGAAATGGACGGACGCATCCGCCCAATCCACCAGCTTGCCATCGATCCAGATGGGTGAACCCTGCTCTTCCATGACCGCCTCCTTCCAGGAAAGGCCGACTGCAAGAACTGCTTGAAGGGATTGCCGCTTACTTGATGGGAGAAATCTTCAGGTTGCGCAGCATGCGCTGCAGCGTGGTGCGCAGGATCTCCAGGTCCGCCGGCGGCACGTCGTGCACCGACCACTCGTACTGCGCCGACACCGCGGGCAGCATCGCGTCGAGCAGGTCGCGCCCGGCCTGGGTGATCGAAACGATGACCGCGCGGCCGTCGTCATCGTCCTGCTCGACGGTGACCAGCTCCTGCGCCTCCATCCGGCCGATGGTGCGGCTGAGCGTGGAGGACTCGATCAGCGTCAGCTCGATCAGGTCGCGCATGCGGGCATGGTCGCGGCGGGTAAGCGCGATCAACACCCGGTAGACGCTGGTGGTCTGGTTGAAGGGGCGCAACGCCTCGGTCAGGCTGATGGCCAGCCGTTCGGACACCTGCCGCAGCAGGTAGGCCGTCTTCTTTTCGCTGCGCTGGTCCGAGAAGGCATCCGGCTCGTCATCGACCGGATCGACCGGCTTGCGGCGGGAGGAACGCGTCGAGCTGGAGGCCATGGCGCAGGAACCGTGATGGTTGCGATGGCCTATTTACTCACAAATAAACTTGCATATGCAAGTTCTTTTACAAGAATATTTTCATTTGATATCGCATGAAAAACGGGAGGCCCACAGCCTCCCGCTCCTGCTAGCCCCCCACGCGCGCCATCCTCACCCCCAACGCCCCCAGCGCCGTCGCGGTGGCCAGCCCCACCACGCCCAGCCAGCCCGCATGCGCCCACACCAGGCTGCCCAGCCCCGCGCCGGCGGCCATGCCGATGAACATCCCGGCCACCAGCAGGGCGTTCAGGCGGCTGCGCGCCGCGGGCTCCAGGCCGTAGACCTGGGTCTGGCTGGCAACCAGCGAGGCCTGCACGCCGAAGTCGAAGCCGATGGCGCTGGCCACCAGCAAGGCGAGCTGCGCCTGTGCCGGCAGCACCTCGGTCAGCGCCAGGCTGGCGAACGAGACGGCCGCGATGATGGTGGCGATGCGGGCCACGCCGTCGGAGCCGCGGCGATCGGCCAGCCGGCCCGCGAAGGGCGCGGCCAGGGCGCCCGCCGCGCCGGCCAGGCCGAAGGCGCCGGCGGCCGTGCTGCCCAGGTGGAAGCGGTCATGCAGCATCACGGCCAGCGTGCACCAGAAGGCGCTGAAGCCCACCGCCAGCAGGCCCTGCGCGTAGACCGCGCGGCGCAGCGCGCCATGGCGGCGCCACAACTGCGCCATGGAAGCCAGCAGCGCGCCGTATCCCAGCTGCGCGGTGGGCGCGAAGCGCGGCAGGCCGCGCGCCGCCACCACGCCCACGCCGGCGATGGACACCGCGGCCACCACGAACATGGCGCGCCAGTTCCAGTATTCGGCCACGAAGCCGCTGATCACGCGCGACAACAGGATGCCCAGCAGCAGGCCGGTCATGACGGTGCCGACGGCCTTCCCGCGCTGCGCATCCGGCGCCAGCGTCGCGGCCGCCGGCACGATGTCCTGGGCCAGCGTGGCCGCCAGTCCCACCGCCAGGCTGGCGGCCAGCAGCCAGCCTACGCCCGGCGCCAGGCCGCTCAGCAACAGGGCCAGCGCCAGCACGGCCGACTTGCCGACGATGATGCGGCGGCGGTCGTAGCGGTCGCCCAGCGGCGCCAGCAGCAGGATGCCGGCCGCGTAGCCCAGCTGGGTCAGGGTGGGCACCAGGCCCACCGTGCCTTCACCGGCCCCCAGGTCCTGGCCCAGCAACCCCAGCATGGGCTGGCTGTAGTAGATGGAAGCGACGCTCAGCCCCGCCCCGGCGGCCAGCAGGCCGACCAGCGAGGTGGTCAACCGCGTGGCGGGTGCGGCAGATAGGGACGCACCATGCGCGATTTGTATGGATGACATGCTCGTAAACCCGTAAACAGAAGTGTGGACGGGATTGTGCATGGCGGTAGTTACGTCGTGTAGCCCCTGTAGGCGCAGATTCGTTATACGCTTGACGCATGAAAACCGGCGCCTCCCCGTCCATCGATCGCATCGAACTGATGCAGACCTTCGTTCGCATCGTCGAAGCCGGGAGCCTGTCCGCCGCCGCCGTGCAACTGGGCACCACCCAGCCCACGGTCAGCCGCAGGCTGCAGACGCTGGAACGCCTGCTGGGACTGCGCCTGCTGCAGCGCTCCACCCACGGCATGATGCTGACCAGCGACGGCGAGCGGTGCTACGCCCATGCGAAGGAACTGGGCGAAACCTGGGACGCCATGGAAGCCGACCTGCGCAGCGCCCACGACGAACCGCGCGGCACGCTGCGCGTGCTGGTGCCGCACGCCTTCGGCCAGGACCAGATGATGGCGCCGCTGACCGACTACCTGCGGCGCTATCCCGAGGCCTCGGTCGAATGGCTGCTGCAGGACCGCCACGCCGATTTCATCGCCGAAGGGCTGGACTGCGCGATCCAGGTAGGCGCGGTGAACGACCCGGACGTCGTCGCCATCCTGCTGGCCGAGGTACCCCGCATCGTCGTGGCCGCGCCGTCCCTGCTGCCGGACGACGCGCCGCCGGACGAGATCACGACCCTGGAAAGACTGCCCTGGGTCGCGTTGAACATGTACTACCGCAACGAGGTGGTGCTGACGCGCGGCGCGGACGGCCTCAGCCACCGCTTCCCCATCCGCCCGCGCATGAGCACCGACAGCCTGTACGCGCTGCGCGCCGCCATGCTGGACGGCGTGGGCGCCGGCATCACGTCGGCCTGGGTGGTGGCCGACGACCTGCGCCAGGGCCGGCTGCGCCACGTCGCGCCCCAGTGGCGCGCCGCCTCGCTGCCGGTCTACCTGATCTATCCGTACGCCCGCTACTATCCGGCCAAATTGCGCGCGTTCATCGACATGATGCGCGCCGCCATGCCGACCATGGCGGGCGTGGCGCCGGCGGTACCTTCCTAATCCTGGCGGCTGCGCCTTGATGGGTATGGCAGCAACGCTGCCATTTCCTCCCTCATGCCTTGCTATCGCGCCAGCATCTGAACCGCTCGCGCATGCAAGTCATGTTGCCCCACCCCGGGCAGAAGCGAGACCTGCCCGGTGTTGGACAATCGTCGCAACAGTTGCTTGCGCTGGGGCTCCGTGGCCTTCGAAGCAATCGTAGGACCGAACTGCGCCGCCATGACCGCAGCGACCTGCTCTCCACCGGAAGACGATCCAAGCAACTGGCCGAGCATGAAATCCGGCATGGCGCTATCCGATACGCCGGCCAAGCGCCCCCGGGCCTCCAGCCAATTGTTGTAGTCCACGTAGGGGAATCCTCCGGAGGCCCATCCTGGCGTGCGGCCGGGCTCCTGCGTCAAGAGGAACGCATCGAGCTTCTGCCGGCTGCCTGCGCCGATGGACTCAGTGAACTTTTCGGACTTCAGGTAGGCGCCAAGAAGACGCGTCAGCGTGACGGCTTCCGGTCCATTTGCGCGAAGCCCGCCGAGCACGAGAATGGAATCTATGGTCGCGTCCTGGTCGGCAGCGGGCAAAGCGGGAATCTGGATGATGGATTCCCGCATGAAATGCTCCGCCCCCAGGGCGCCCCGCTGGTTCGCCTGCTGGATCAAAGCCGCCGCGCGCGGCCCAGGAACTGCGCGCGAATAAGCCAGCACCGCTGCACGGACAACGTCGCTATCCTGGTCAGCCGCTGCATGTTGAAGAAAAAGCAGGACATCGCCATTCCGGGTCTGATCAGCGTCGGTAAGAGCGGGACCGGCCGAGGGCGCACGATAGAGGCCGGCAATGGCCTGGACCAGCTGTACGCGGTTCTTGCTTGGTGTGTCCTTCCGTGCAAACTCGTCCTTCAGCGCCTGCAGCCGGTCAACTGGCTTGAGAAACCCGATAGCACTTACGGTATAAGCCGCGAGGGTCGGCTCGGTACGATACATCTGGTAGGCCTTCCAGAGTGTGTCGAACTTGGCCTGGGCACTCACGCGTTGGTTCTCGATCAAAGCACGCGTCGCGACATCCAGACCGCCGATGTTCTGACTCTTTGCCGCTTCGTTTACAGAGCCCAAATAGGTCTCAGCCGGACTAGCCGAAATGTCTTGTGCGGCAAGAGTCTGGGACAAGCCAGAAAGGACGATCGCAAGTGCAATATTGCGCATGTTGAATGTCATCTCGGCCTCCCTTACCGAATGCTAAACGCGTAAAACATCGTGTTGGGCAATTGCGTGCCGGGAAAAGAAGCAACGGGAACCGTATTGCCGGTTCTCCACACCTCTCGTACGAAGGTATCGCATCGGAACTGACCCATCGTCGGCCCCTTGTAGATCGGCTGGGCCGGAGGTCCCCAAGGAGGCGATTCTGGGGTGTACCAGCCTCCAGGTTGTGGATGGGTATAAAACACAGTTGTCGTGTATGTAGCTCCAGCGGCCCACCAGAGGCTTGCCTGCCACTGGAGCGCATAGTCCGGCGCATAAGAAATAAGGTTGTCGCAATAGGCAATGTTGTTGCACACCTGGACATTCGGTCGGCTCATTAGCGAGGAGTAATAACTCGCCCCCCAATAGGACGTCCTCGACTTGAAGTTTGCGAGCGTATTCTGTTGAAGCGGAGTCGCTTCATCCAACATCTCGATCACATATCCAACTGCGCCACTCCAAAGACCGACGTGACCGATCGAACCAAGCAAAGGCACGTTTAGGTCACGGCCGACCATGTCTGCGTTCTGCCAGGGGTCCGCGGCGTGAACGAGGGTAGCAGCGCAGGCGAATGCTGCAGCTGTGAGCACGCGTTTCATGTTTCCCTCCCGCAATATTCTCTGATTAGTGAATAAAGAAAATAAGCGATGTTTTTAAATCACGAAACCGGAAAAGCCCTAAGTAAGAGCTCACGTTAGTGAGCCCTCAGAACTTCACGCGTCTGTAGTTGAAAATGCGCTGATTCGAAACTGGCCAACATCCGAGTCGGTTCGCCACCGACCCAAGGCACCGCCTACCTCTCTCACTCGACCGTGATGTTCGCCGCCTTGACCAGCTTCCCGTACTTGGCGCTCTCGGCTCGGACATAGTCCGCGAACGCCTGGGGCGACGACCCCTTGCCGACGAATGCCTGTTCGCTCAAGGTCTGCTTGACCCGCGGCGAGTCGATGGCCTTGCGCACGGCCTCGTGCAGCTTGGCCACGACGTCGGCGGGCAGCCCCGCCGGACCCCACAGGCCGTACCAGGACACCATCTCGAATCCCTGCAATCCCGATTCGGCCACCGTGGGCACGTCGGGCAGCGAAGGCAGGCGCTGGGCGCTGGTGACGGCCAGCGCCTTGGTGCGGCCGGCCTTGACCGGCGGCAGCGACGAGGGCACGGCGTCGATGACGGCGCTGATGTGCCCGCCCATGAGATCAGTCAGCGCCGGGCCGGTGCCCTTGTACAGCACGACGGGGATGTCGGCCTTGGCCTCGTAGCTAATGGCGGCTTCGGCCAGGTGGCTGGCCGAACCGGCGGCGGAGGCGCCGAAGAAGTATTTGCCGGGCGCCTGGTGGGCCAGCGCGATGAACGACTTGAGGTCTTTGGCTGGCACGCCGGGGTTGGCGGTAACCAGCAGCGGCACCTCGCCCAGGTTGGTGATGGGCGTGAAGTCCTTGTGGATGTCGTAGGGCAGCGACTTGAGCAGCCACGGGCCCGCCGCGAAGGTGGAGGCGTTGACCAGCAGGGTATAGCCGTCGGCCGGGGCGCGCGCCACGGCTTCGCTGCCTATGGATCCGCTGGCGCCGGCGCGGTTCTCGACGACGAAGGTCTGGCCCAGCTGCTGGCCCAGGCTGTCGGCGAACACGCGCGCCACCGCGTCCACCGTGCCGCCCGGCGGGTAGGGCACGATGACGCGGACGGGCCGCTGGGGATAGGCCTGCGCGCTGGCGGCCATGGTGGCGGCGCAGGCCAGCAGGCCCGCGAGATATCGGATGAAAGGCTTCACGTCGGTCTCCTTGTCGTTGTGATGGGGCGGGGCTAGGGTTGTCGGCGCTCGAAGATCCTGAGCGTGTCGTCGACCAGGTCGCGTTCGACGTCGCGGGTGATGAACACGATGCGGGTGCGATGGTCGTCGTCGGGCCAGGCGGGCAGGAAGGAATGGGGGTGGAACACGTGCTGCACGCCGTGGATGACCACCGGCGTGCCGGGATGCTCGACCACGTTGAGGATGCCTTTCACACGCAGCAGGTCGGGGCCGCGCAGCGTGGCCAGCATGGCCAGCCAGCGCTGCACGCCGGCCCATGACACGGGTTCGTCGCGGGTCACCACGTACGAGCGGATGCGGTCGCCGTGGCGGGTGCGGTCGTGATGGTGATGGTGTTCATGTCCGTGCCCATGATGGGCGGGGTGTCCGTGCGCGTCGCCATGTGCCTCGTGCGCCTCGGCACGCAGCCAGCGCCGCACGTCACGCGGACGGCCGTCGGGCGCCGCCAGCCAGTCGCCGTCGTCCTTGCCGGCGCGTACCAGCTCGGCCCCGGGGTTGATCGCCCGCAGCCGGTGCAGCAGGGCCTCGGACTGCGCGGCGGACGCGAGATCGGTCTTGGTCAGCACCAGCAGGTCGGCCACCGCCGCCTGCTTCACGGCTTCCTCCTGCCGGTCCAGCGTATCGATGCCGTTGCAGGCATCGACGGTCGCGGCCACGTGGTCCAGCCGATAACGGCGCGCAACCTCCGGCTCGCTCATCAGCGTGTGCAGGATGGGCGCGGGGTCGGCCAGCCCGGTGGTCTCGATCACCACCCGCCGCAGCGGCGCGGCCTGGCCCGCCAGCCGCCGGTCCAGCCGGTCGAAGGCCTCGACCAGGTCGCCGCGTATGGTGCAGCAGATGCAGCCGTTGGCCAGCAGCACCATGTCCTCGGCGCTCTGCTCCAGCAGATGGTGGTCCAGTCCGACCTCGCCGAACTCGTTGATGATGACCGCCGTGTCGCGCAGCGCGGGCCGCGCCAGCAGGCGGTTCAGCAGCGTGGTCTTCCCGCTGCCCAGGAAGCCGGTCAGCACCGTGACCGGTATGCGGTCGTCCGTCTCCGTCATGGCAAGGCTCCGGAACGCGCGCCGCCGTGCAGGCGCGCGAAAGAACTCAGGGTGCGATCCAGGCGGCCCAGCAGCCATGCGGCGCCGGCGGCCGCGGCATCGTTGCCGGGATCGGCCAGCGCCGCCAGCACCGCCGCCACGCCACCCTCCTGCCCGGCCGGGGCGTGGCGTTCGAGCAGGGCATGGGCCTCGGCCTCGCCCAGGCGCCCGGCCTCGTCGCGCAAATAGTCCAGGATGTCGCGCTCGAAATCCTGCAGTCGCAGCGTCACGCCACCCATGCCGCACGCGCAGGCACCGCCCATGGACACGTGCTGCAGCGCCACGTCGTTCCACAGGCGCAGCAGCGCGGCGGCGCGGGCGGCGGCATCAGGCGGCACGGCGGCCCCGCAGCGCCTCGGTGGCGGCCTGGTCCACCGCGCCTTCCGCGGTCACCGCCACGCCATAGACATCGCGCGCCGCCTGTGCGCTGACATAGCCTTCGCGCACGTCCTCGGCCACGGTCTCGGGATCGCGCCCGCGCGGATCGCCGAAGCCGCCTCCTCCGCCCGACAGCATCTTGTAGGCATCGCCGCGCTCCAGCCGCACGTTGAAGATCTTGGCGTTGGGCATGCCGTCGTCCCATTCGCCCTTGCGGCGGATGGCGATGCCGTTGCCCGCGGCCTCGTGGCCGCCCTCCAGCCCCCAGGGCTTGCAATGCATGCGGTCGATGCGCGTGGTCACCGCGAAGGGGGACAGCGCCTGCACCACCATCTCCGCGCCCAGCCCGCCGCGATAGGTGCCCGCGCCGCCGCTGTCGGTGCGGATGGCGTAGCGTTCGACCAGGACCGGATACTTGGCCTCGAGCTGCTCGGTGGGACTGTTGTGGGTATCGCCGTCGTTGATGCACACCGTGACCGACACGCCGTCCTCGCGCGACTTCGCGCCCCAGCCGCCGCCCAGCGGGCCGATGCCGACGATGAACAGGCGGCCGTCCTCGGGCGAGATGCCGTGGATGTTGGGAAACACCAGGTCGGCATGGTGGCCGGCGATGGCGCGGTCGGGTATGGCCGGCGCCAGCGCCTTGAAGATGGTGTCGATGACGGTCATGGGGAAGGTCATCCAGACCCGCATCGGGAACGGGCGTTCGGCGCTGATGACGGTGCCCATGGGCATGACGACCTTCAGCGGACGGAAGCTGCCGTCGTTGACCGGATAGTCGGTGGGCGTGGTCAGGCACTTGAAGGCCACCTGCGCGCAGGCGATGCCGGTGGTGAAGCCGGAGTTGTAGAAGCCGCGCACCTGCCGGCTCACGTCCGACAGGTCGATGGTCATCTCGTCGCCCTGCTTGATCACCTTGACGCGGATGGGAATGCGCCGTCCCACGTCCACGCCGTCGTCGTCCATGTAGGACTCGGCCTCGTAGACGCCGTCGGGAATGCTGAGCGTGTTCTGCCGCGCCACCGCCTCGGACTGGTCCATGATCTGCGCGATCGAGCCGTGCACGGCGTCGGCGCCGTAGCGCTGGACCAGCTCCAGGAAGCGCCGCTCGCCGGTGGTGATGGCGGTGATCTGCGCGCGCAGGTCGCCCAGCGCGCGCTCGGGCAGGCGCACGTTCATCGCGATGATGTCGACCAGGTCCTGGTTGACCACGCCCGCGCGGCGGTACTTGACGATGGGAATCTGTATCCCTTCGGAGAAGATGTCGGTCGTGACCTGGCCCAGCGTGCCGCCCACGTCCAGCCAGTGCGCCATGCAGCAGGTGAAGGCTACGATGCGGCCTTCGTGGAACACCGGCATGGTGAAGGTGAAATGGTTCAGGTGGCTACCGGTGACATAGGCGTCGTTGGTGACCAGGATGTCGCCGGGATGGATGTTCTCCAGCCCGAAGTGGCGGATCTTGGCCTTGACGGTCTCGGACATCCCGCGGATGAACATGGGCAGGCCCAGGCCGATGGACACCGTGTCGCCCTCGGGCGTGAACAGGCCCACGGTGAAATCCAGCGCCTCGTAGATGATGAGGTTGTAGGCGGTCCTCATCAGGTTGGTCTTCATTTCCTCCGTGACGGCCAGGAGGCCGTTGCGGATGATCTCCACCGTGACCGGATCGACGGTGGGCTGGTTCGTTTCTCGCGCGTTCATCAACGTTCGCTCCCGATGGCCACATGCAGGTTGCCGCAGTCGTCCACGGTCAATTCGTCGCCCGGCTGGACGACGGTCGTGGAGGCGTGTTCTTCGATCAGGGCCGGCCCCGGGATACGGTTGCCGGCCAGCAGGGCGTCGCGGCGGTACACCGGCGTCGGCACCTGGCCGTGCGAGCGGAAGTACACCGGCTTGGTGGCGCGCAACGCGTCCTCGGGCGGCGTCTGTCCACCGGCCCGCACCGCGTGGCGCGGCGGCTTGCGCATCACGCCCAGCACGGTCACGCGCAGGCTGACGATGTCGGCCGGCTCGGCCGGCGCGCTGGTGCCGTAGCGGATGGCGTGGACGTCGTCGAAATGGCGCTTGATCGCATCGCGGTCCTGGCGTTCGAAATACACGCGGGGCAGGTCGACGGTGACCGCGTGCTCCTGGCCGACGTAGCGCATGTCGGCCGAACGCTCGATGACGATATCGTCCGGCCGCACCGCCGAGGCCGCGACGGCCGCGCGCCCTTCTTCTTCCATGGACGCGTACAGCGACTCGATCTCGTCGAACGAGAGGTCGTCCAGGTGGCGGAACACCGAGCGCACGTAGTCGTAGCGCAGGTCGCTGAACAGCATGCCGTAGGCCGAGAAGTAGCCCGGCGCGTAGGGAATGAGCACGCGGCGGATGCCGAGCTCGCGCGCGATGGCCGAGGCATGCAGCGGCCCCGCGCCGCCGTAGACCACCATGGTGAAGCTGCCGGCGTCCAGGCCGCGTTCGGTGGTGACGGCCTTGACGGCGTGCGACATCGCCGTCACCGCGATACGCAGGATGCCGTCCGCGGCCTCGACCGTCTCCAGGCCCAGCGGCGCGGCGATGCGCTCGTGCATGGCGGCGCGCGCGCCTTCCAGGTCCAGCGGCATCTCGCCGCCCAGGAAGTGCCCGGCATCCAGGCGGCCCAGGACCAGGTTGGCATCGGTCACGGTGGGCTCGGTGCCCCCACGTCCATAGCAGACCGGGCCCGGCATGGAGCCGGCGCTCCGCGGCCCCACCCGCAGCGCATTGCCCAGCTCGACGCGCGCGATGCTGCCGCCGCCGGTGCCGACCTCGAAAATGTCCATCATGGGGATCTGGATCGGCAGGGCCTTCTCGTAGCCGCCGATCAGCGCGCTGCCCGTGGTGAGCGGCCGCCCTTCGCTGATCACGCCGGCCTTGGCCGTGGTGCCGCCCATGTCGAAGGCGATGGCGTCGGGCAGCCCGAGCTGCGCGCAGATCGCCTGGGCGCCGATGACGCCCGCGGCCGGACCCGATTCCAGCATGCGGACGCATTCGCGCCGCGCATGTTCCAGCGGGAACAGGCCGCCGGTGGACTGGACCGCATAGAAGTCGCCGCCGAAGCCGCGCTCGCCCAGGTGCGTCTCCAACTGGCCCAGATAGGCCGACACGCGCGGACCCACATAGGCGTTGGCGACGGCGGTCGACACGCGTTCGAACTCGCGGTATTCCTGCGACAGTTCGTGCGAGGCGGTCACAAAGGCGTGCGGCAGTTCCTCGAGCAGGATTTCCTTCACGCGTTTCTCGTGGTCGGGCTGGCGATAGGAATGCAGCAACAGCACCGCCGCCGCCTCCACGCCCTGCGCCTTGAGCTCGCGCGCGACCTCGCGCACCCGCGCCTCGTCCAGCGGCTTGTGGACGCTGCCGTCCGCGCGCAGCCGCTCGGCGACTTCATAGCGCAGCGAACGCTTGACCAGCGGCGTGTGCTTGGAGAAGAACAGGTTGTAGGCATCGGGGCGGTTGACGCGGCCGATCTCGTAGATGTCGCGGAATCCCTCGGTGATCAGCAGCGCCGTCTTCGCGCCGTTGCGTTCGAGCAGCGTATTGATCGCGATGGTCGAGCCATGCAGGAAAAGATAGCCGTTGCGCAGGTCGATGCCGGCGCCGTCCAGCGTGTGCTGGATGCCCTCGACCAGCCGGCCGTGCGTGGACAAGGCCTTGCCGAAATGCAGGGTGCCGGCGCTTTCGTCGAACGCGGCCATGTCGGTGAACGTGCCGCCGATGTCGACGGCGATGCGCAGGGGCGCCGGTGCGGGTGCCAGATTGGGTGCGGTCATGGTGGTGGGCGCGATGCGCGCGATGTCGTGACGGCTGGCAGTGTAGGAAGCGCGCAGATATCTTCCTAGACTGGTATCCGAGATTTCAGACATGCCAAAATAGAGATGTCTTCACGCAGGCGCCGTCCCATGAACCATGCCGATCTGAAACTGTTCGTCGAAGTGGCCGAAAGCGGCAGCTTCACCAAGGTGGCGGCCGCGCGCATGACCGTGCAGTCGCACGTCAGCCGCCAGATCGGCAACCTGGAACGCGAGTGCGGCGGCAGGCTGTTCCGCCGCACGGGCCGCGGCGTGGTCCTGACCGAACTGGGCGAGCACATCATCGCCCGCGTGCGCACCTGGCTGGCCGACACCGATCAGTTGTTCCGCGAGATCCGCTCCACGTCCACGGTGCCCATGGGCGAGGTCCGCCTGGGCATCCTGCCTTCGGCCGCCCATCCGCTCCTGACCACGCTGTTCGGCCGCGTGCGCGAGCAATACCCCCTGATCCGCCTGAACGTGCGCGAGGGGCAGGGCGGGGAACTCGATGCGCTGCTGGACGCGGGCCTGGTCGACATGGCCGTCCTGTTCCGCTTCCACAAGCCGGCCAGCGCCGAGGAACGGCTGCTGGCCACCGGCCACACCTATCTCGTGGCGCGCCCCGGCGATACGCTCACGCGGGCGCCCTCCGTCGATTTCGCGCGCCTGCAGGACCTGCCCCTGGTGCTGCCCCGGCGGCCCGCCCACTGGCGCGCGATCCTGGACGAGACCGCCCGCAGCAAGGGCTTCGCGCTGCAGGCGGTGATCGAGGCCGACTCGCTGACCGCGCAGAAGGAACTGGCCGCCACCCAGTCGGTATATGCCGTCCTCGGGCCTTATTCGATCATGCACGAACTGCGCCAGGGGTCGCTGCAGGCCACCCGCCTGGTCAATCCGGACCTGCGCCGCTACGTCACGCTGGCCTTGCCCAAATCGGGCGTGATGACCCCGGCCTGCCAGGCGGTTTCAGCGATGTTGCAGGACATCGTCGCGCAATGGGGCGGCGACCTCAGTCCGCCCGACAGGGCGATGGGATACACTGCCCGGCACCATCGCGCCAGGTCCGACTCCAGATGAAGCCCCACCGCGTCATCCGGCGATAGTCGCCACGCAACCCACAGGGGCACCGGGATGAGCAAGAGCACCGACAAGCCACGCGCCGACCGGCGCCTGCTGCAGCAGATCATTTCGGGGCTGGCCGAGGGCGTCGTGCTTCTCGATCCCGACGGTTCGGTCGTCTGGGCGAACGAAACGGCGCTGGCCATCCATGGCGCGGGAAACCTGGCCGCCCTGGGCCGCACGGCCCAGGACTACGTTGCCGCCCATACGCTGAAGTACCGCAACAACCACGTCCTGGCTCCCGCCCAGTATCCCATCATGCGGGTCCTCGCAGGCGAAAGCTTCACGGACGTCGTGGTCGAAGTGACCCGCCCCGCCGACGAATCATTCCGCCGCATTCACCAGGTGCGCGGCCTGGTCCTGACCGGCGCGTCCGAGGAACCCGAGGCCCTGGTGCTCGTGATCCAGGACGCGACGGACCGGTACGGCGCGGAGGAACGCTTCGAGCGCGCCTTCAGTACGAACCCGGCGCCCGCCATCATCTGCGGCCTGACCGATCTGCGCTACCTCAAGGTCAACCAGGGTTTCCTGGACATGACCGGACATGATCGGGAAGAAGTCCTGGGTCGTTCCATGTATGAACTCGACGTGCTCAACGAAGCGGCGCGGCGCGACGAGGCGATACGCCTGCTCCAACAGGGACGCACCATCCCCCAGATGGAAGCCACGCTGCGCCTGAAGGACGGCGGCACCAAGCTGGTGATCGTGGCCGGCCAACCTCTCGAGGTCTGCGAGGACCCGTGCATGCTCTTCACCTTCATGGACCTGGAGCCCCGCCGCCGCGCCGAGGACGCCCTGCGCCAGACCGAGGAACGCTTCTCGAAGGCCTTCATGCTGGCTCCCGTGCCGATGGCGGTGTGCAATCGCGGCGACTTCGCGCTGATGGCCGTGAACGAGGCCTTCATCGCCGCCACCGGCCACGAGGCCCCGGAAGTCCTGGCCAAGACGCCGGCCGATCTGCACCTGTGGGCCGATGCCGCCGTCCATCGCAAGCTGAAGGACGACCTGGATGCCACCGGCAGCGTGCGCAACGCCGAAGTCGCCTTGCGCACGCGCGGGGGAGACGTGCTGGACTGCCTGCTGTCGGCCGAGACCGCCACCATCAATGGCCAGGCCTGCGTGCTCGTGGCGATCCAGGACATCACCGACCGCAAGCGCGGCGAGGAAGAGCTGGTCGCGGCCATCGACGCGGTCATGCAGGACGCCTCGTGGTTCAGCCGCACCGTCATCGAGAAGCTGGCCCAGATCCGGCGTCCGCAGGACACGCTTGCCAGCACCGCGGCGCTGTCGGAGCTGACGCCGCGCGAATACGAAGTCCTGGGACGCATGTGCCAGGGCGAGAACAACGAGCAGATCGCGGCGGCGATGCGGGTGTCGCCCAATACGGTGCGCAACCACATCGCGATGCTGTACAGCAAGATCGGCGTGCATCGCCGCAGCGACGCCATCGTCTGGGCGCGCCAGCGCGGCGTCACCGGCTACGAAGCGCCGGCCAAGGGAAGACGGCACGCGCGTCCCCGCTAGGCCGCCGTCTTCGGGACAGAAATACTATCGCCGCTGGTACGGACTCATCTAGCCGCTGTCCCGGCTCGACGCTACAGTCTGTTCCTCCCCCAGTCCGGCGACGGACGGCACCCTTACCATCGATGAGGAGTTCGCATGGACAAGGATCGCATCGGCGAAGCCAACGACAAGCTGCGTGGCGACCTGAACGAGAAATGACGCAGCGGTGGCCCCCGGTCCCGGTCCCGGACCCAGCGGCCGCCGTCCCATTCCAACCGGGACCTTCGCATCCGGTCCACCAGCAGCCTACATGACAAGCAAGCGCGTTCCGCAACACGACGCCCCGCCAGCCGATCCGGTCTCCACTCCGTCCTCCGAGGACGCCAGCACCACCCACGAATTGCGGCTGCGCGAACTGCACCATCGCATGCGCAACGGCCTGCATCTCCTTTCCAGCGCCCTGCAGGTCCAGGCCAGGCGCTCCGACAACGAGGACGTGCGCCGCGAACTCGGTATCGCGGTCAGCCGCATCGAAAGCCTGGTGCGGCTGCACGACCATGCCTACCGGCACGAGCCCGAGGCGGCGCCCGACGCCGCCACCTACCTGGCCGACCTGGCCCGGCACCTGCAATCGGCGCTGATCGATCCCCGCTCGGACCGCATGCTGGCCATCGTCTCCAACGGCGCGGTTCCGCTGGATGGGGAAGCCGCGATGTCGCTCGGCTCGGTCCTGATCGAGCTGGCGACCAATGCCGTCAAGTACGGCGCCGGCAACGTCCATCTCGACGTGGAGTACGGCCCCGGCTTGGTCACCGTGATCGTCGAGGACGAAGGCGTGGGCTTTCCTCCGGAATTCGAGCTGCCGGCCGATGCCGGCTTCGGGCTGCGGCTGGCCGGGCGCATCTGCGAACAGCACGGCGGCTCGCTGACCATCGACCGGTCCGTGGCCTTCGGGCGGATCATCGCGGTCATCGGACTGGCGCGCTAGGACGCCAGCCGCCAGCGCGGATCCCGCTCGAAGCACGCCGACACGAATTCGACGAACTCGCGTATCTTCAGCGACGAATGCCGCGGCCGCGGGTGGATCACGTACAGGGTGCGCGACGCCGGCGTCCAGCCGGGCAGCACCGGTACCAGCCGCCCTTCGTCCAGCGCCTGCGCGATCATGAAGGTCGGCAGCATGGCCAGGCCCGAGCCGCCCAGCAGCGCATCCTTGAGCACCTGGCTGTTGTTGCTGCGCAGGCTGCCGCCCACATGCACCATGCGCTCGGTGCGGCCATCCGAGAAATGCCATTCGTCCGGCGCCGGCCCCCGGTCGTAGATCAGGCAGTCGTGCCGCTTCAGGTCCTGCGGCGCAGCGGGCGCCTCGCGCCCCGACAGGTAGCCGGGCGAGGCCGCCACGGTGCGCGTCATGCGGGCGATGGCGCGGGTGGCATGCGTGGGGTGGTTGACGTATTTCTGGTTGCTGCCCAGGGCCAGCGCAACGTCGTAGCCTTCGTCGTCCAGGTCGACGAAGCGGTCGTTCAGCGTCATCTCGACCTTGACGGCGGGAAACTGCCGCAGGAACTCGCCCATCATGACGCCGAAGCCCGCGTAGTCCAGCGAAACCGGCGCGCGCACCTTCAACACGCCGCGCGGCATGGTCTGCATCGACGCGGCCGAACGCTCGACTTCCTCCAGGTCATCCAGCAGCCGCGCGCACTGCGCGTAGTAGCTGCGGCCCGCCTCCGTCACGTTCAGGCGGCGCGTGGTGCGGGCCACCAGCGAGGTGCCCAGGTGCAGCTCCAGCCACGTCAGGTACTTGCTGACCGATCCGACCGACATGCCCAGCTGGCGCGCGGCCAGCGTGAAGCTTTCGTGCTCGACGACCTTGCGGAACACCGACATCGCCACGAACCGGTCCATATTTTTTCCGGATTGGAAAGCAATTTTTTGATCTGACGATGTTTATCGCCGATGTGGAAAATGTCAACATGGCTTCCACACGCAGTCGCGCGCGTCCTGCCTCCGCCCACCCGGCGGCCCACGGCCTGGTGGCCCGGGCCCCGGGGATCTCCGCCATCGCATCCGAGGGGACACATGAGCCGCACGCTGATCAGGAACGCTTCCATTCTTTCCATGGATCCCGCCGTGGGCGACTTCGCCCAGGCCGACATCCTCATCGAAGGCGACAGGATCGCCGCCATCGGCCCCGGCCTGAACGCGGCCGCCGACGAGGTGGTGGACGGCACGCACCGCATCGTCATGCCGGGCATGGTCAACGCCCATATCCATACCTGGGAATTCCAGCTGCGCGGCATCGGCGCCGACTGGGTCGGCAGCCGCGACTACCATGCCAACCTGCACAAGAAACTGGCCACCTAC
The DNA here is from genome assembly GCF_029845405.1 of Pigmentiphaga sp. GD03639. Lineage (NCBI taxonomy): Bacteria > Pseudomonadati > Pseudomonadota > Betaproteobacteria > Burkholderiales > Alcaligenaceae > Pigmentiphaga > Pigmentiphaga sp. GD03639. The sequence continues at coordinate 126,962 of NZ_JAOCLR010000010.1, read as the reverse complement.
TACACCGCTCGCGACGTCTACCTGGGCAACCTGCTGGGCGCGCTGAACCAGTTGCGCAACGGCACCACCACCATCGTCGACTGGTGCCACATCCTGCGCGACGCCGAGATGACCGACGCCGCCATCGACGCGCTGGAGGAATCGGGCATACGCGCCGTGTTCGCGCGCGGCACGGTCAAGCCGCCCGAGCGCGAGGGCGCCGTCCCCTACTACAAGCAGCCTTTCCCGCGCGACGAGATCCATCGCCTGCGCACCGGCCGGCTGGCCACCGACGACGGGCTCGTCACGCTGGCCATGGCCATCCTGGGCCCGGACTGGGGCGAGTACGACGTGGCCGTCCACGACATCCGCCTGGCGCGCGAATACGGCCTGTTCAACTCCGCCCACACCTATGGCCGCAAGGGCAAGCGCGTGGTCGAGGACGGCTATCCGCGCCTGGCCCACGAGGGCTTGCTGGGCCCGGACCACAACATCGGCCACGGCAACTGCTTCGACGACACCGAACTGAAGATCGTGCTGGACGCCGGCTGCACCATCACCGCCACCAACCTGACCGAAATGCTGAACTACGAGCAGCCGGCCATGCTGGGACGCCTGGTCAAGCACGGCGCCACGCCCTCGCTGGGAACGGACTGCGATCCCTATTTCAACAGTTCCATGCTGTGGGTCATGCGCCATGCCTTCCTGCACCAGCGCGAACTGGACAACCGCAGCCTGCACGCCGAAGGCAAGTGGCCGGCCAGCACGCAGCACTCCACGCTGACGCGCGACGCCATCTACTGGGCCACCATGGGCGGGGCCAAGGCCTTCGGCCTGGACGGCAAGACCGGCTCGCTGGCGCCGGGCAAGCAGGCCGACCTGATCATGATCGACACGCGCGGCATGAACATCTTTCCCGCCCATGCCGGCGGCAATCCCGCGCACATCGTCGTCATGTACGCGGAAACCTCGGACATCGAGAACGTCATGGTGGCGGGCCGCTTCGTCAAGCGCGACGGCCGCCTCGTCTTCGACGCCGGCCGCCTCGCCCGCCTGACGGACGAACTGCTGGCGTCCCGCCTGCGCCTCTTCCAGGAAGGCTCGTTCAAGAGCGTGCCGGTCGAGCGCGGACCCCAACCCGGGAGGTTCCTGGTATGACACGCCGCCGATTCATCCGCGACCTGGCCACGCTGGCCGGGGCCGCCGCCACCCTGCCCGGCGCCCGCGCGCTGGCCCAGGATGCCTGGCCCGCCAAGCCCGTCCGCCTGATCCACGGTTTCACCGCCGGCGGCGCGGTGGACATCCAGGCGCGCCTGCTGGCGCAGCAACTGACCGAACGCCTGGGCCAGACCGCCTACGTCGAGGGCAAGCCCGGCGCGGGCGGCACGCTGGGCGCGAACTTCGTGGCCAAGGCCCCGCCCGACGGCTACACGCTGTTCTTCATGGCCTCGGGCCATTCGGCGGCGCCGGGGCTGTACAAGTCGCTGCCCTTCGACCCGGCCGGCGACTTCACGCTCGTCCATAAACTTGTTCCGATGTAAACAATTTTGAAACTATATGGAGGGAAGTCCTAATCCGCCGGTCCGGCTCCGGCCCCCCGCTTCCGGGGATCGTCCCCCCGCGCGCCCCAGGCTCCCAGGCCGCCCGGCCTGCGCTCAACCCAGCGCGGGACCGGTCCCTTCAACGAAGGCCCGCACCAGGTGATGGGCGATGGCGTAGGGCCTGGGCGCGGACAGCCCCTCGGGATGCGTGCCGTCCAGCATCTGGCGGACTTCCTCGCGGGTGAACCAGCGCGCGTCTTCCAGCTCGTTGCGGTCGATCACGATGCCGGTGCCTTGCGCGCGGGCGAAGCAGCCTATCATCAGCGACGACGGGAAGGGCCAGGGCTGCGACGCGAAGTAGGCCACCTCGGCGCAGGCGATGCCCGCTTCCTCTCGGATCTCGCGCCGCACGGCGTCCTCGATGGTCTCGCCCGGCTCCAGGAAACCCGCCAGGGCCGAGTACATGCCCGCCGCGAAGCGCGGCTGGCGGCCCAGCAGGCAGCGGTCGCCGTCCACCGCCAGCATGATCACCACCGGGTCCACGCGCGGAAAGTGCTGGGCGCCGCAGGCCGGACAGTCGCGGCGCCAGCCCGCGCAGGCCACGCGGCTGGGCTCGCCGCAGTTGGCGCAATAGCGATGCCGGTCGTGCCAGCTCAGGATGGCCTTGGCGCCGCCCAGTTCGCCCAGCACGTCGGGCGGGAACAGGCCGCGCATGGCGATGCTGCGCAGGTCCAGCAGTTCCAGCCCGGACCGGGAGGCGGCCGCCTCGGCCAGCCCGCCGTCCAGGGCCACGGCGAACAGCGGGCGGCCCTGCTCGTCCTGCCCCAGGAAGATCTCCTGCCGCGCGGGTCCCAGGCCTATCCAGGCCTCGGCGGTGAACAGGGGGGAAGACGCGGCGCCGCTCGCATCCAGCAGGGGCACGTCGCCGACGAAAACCATGAACCGGGCCGCCGCATCGTGCCGGCGCGCCCGGACGAACTCGCCGTCGGCGCGCGCCTCGGACATGCGGTCGAGCGGATTGAGGCCGAAGCCCACGGCGGCGGAACGGTCGAAGGGTGGCATGGAATGGCGGGCGGCCGCGCGCAGCGTGCCACCGCAGAGTCGTCTGATCGACGATTCTAACGCCGTGCGTTCAGGACGCGCCCGGGTTCAGCAGCGTGCGCAGGCGCTGGCGCATCGGCGTCTCGGCCGGCGCGTCGTCACCCAGTGCGCGGCGGACGAAATCGCGGCTTTGTCCGCTGCGCAGCTTCACTTTGCGCGTGACCTGCCCGTCCTGGTAAAGAAAGGCGACATCGGCCAGCTTCAGCACGTCGTCGATATCATGCGTGATCATCAGCACGGGGATGCCCCACTGCCGCGCTACCTCGGCCAGCTCCTTGCGCAGTTCGCCGCGCAGCATGGGATTCAACGCGGCGAAGGGTTCGTCCAGCAACAGGGCGCGGGGCTGGCAGGCCAGGGCCCGCGCCAGCGCCACGCGTTGTTGCTGGCCGCCCGACAGCACGCCGGGCCGGCTGCCGGCCATGGCGGTCAGCCCGAAGCGGTCGATCAGGGCCTGCACGCGCCGCCCGTCCTCGGGCGACAGGCGACGACGGCGCCACGAGGTCAGGCCGAAGGCGATGTTCTGGCGCACCGACAGATGCGGGAACAGCGCGTAATGCTGGAACAGGTAGCCGATACCGCGCGCGGGCGGCGCGACGTCGATGCCTTGCGCGGCGTCGAACAGGGTCCGGCCGTCCAGCCGGATGTGGCCGGCTCCGGGCCGCAGCAGTCCGGCCACCGCCTGCAGGGTCAGCGACTTGCCCGAGCCCGACGGCCCGTACAGCGCGACGAAGGGCGCATCGGAAGCGAAGCGCGCGGCCAGGTCGAAGCGCCGGTTGCCGTCGCGCACCGTCAGTGCGATGTCGACGTCGATCACGGCTTGCCGAATCCGTAGCGGTCCAGCACCTGCTGGCCGGGCGCGGACAGCAGGAAGTCGATGAAGGCCCTGGCCTGCGCCTGGTGCTTGCTGCCGGACAGCACCGCCACGGGATAGGTCACCGGCGTATGGCCGCCGGCGGTCAGCGTGATCCTGACCTTGTCCTGCATGATGGCCGCGTCGGTACGGTAGACGAAGCCGGCGTCCACCTCGCCCCGGCTCACGTAGTCCAGCACCTGGCGCACGCTGTCGGCCTGGATGAACTTGGGTTCGAGCGCGGTCCACAGGCCGGCGCGGTCCAGCGCCTGCCTGGTGTAGTTGCCCACCGGCACCGTGGCGAGCTTGCCGATGGCGATGCGCTTGACCGGCGCGCCGGCCAGGTCCTGCAGCGAGGCGATGGCGGGACCGCCCTGCGCGGGCGTGACCAGCACCAGGCTGTTGGCGGCGAAATCGCGCCGCGTCGGCACGTCGATCAGGTTCTGCGCCACGGCCTTGTCCATCGTGGCCTGGTCGGCGCTGGCGAACACGTCCACCGGCGCGCCCTGGCTCATCTGCTGGAGCAGCGTGCCCGAGGCCGCGAAGTTGAGCCGCACCGTGGTGCCGGGATGCCGTTGCTCGAATTGCTTGCCGAGGTCCTTGAAGGCGTTGGTCAGGCTGGCCGCGGCCGATACGGTGATCTCCTGGGCGCAAGCCTGAAACGGCAGGGCGAAGGCAAGCAACAGGGCGGCATGGCGGATGCGGGACATGGGGTTCCTTCAGCGTAGCGACAGATAGCGGTTGCAGGCCACCAGGATGGCGATGGAAATGGCCGAGGTGATGAGCACCAGCAGCAGGGCCAGGTCGTCCTGCCCCGCCTGCGTGGCGTCGTAGATGGCCATGGAAAGCGTTTGCGTGCGTTGGGGAATCGAGCCCGCCACCATCAGCGAGGCGCCGAACTCGCCCATGGCGCGCGCGAAAGCCAGCAGGGTGCCGGCCAGGATGCCCGGCCAGGCCAGCGGCAGGGTCACGCGCACGAACACCGACCAGCGCGACTGGCCCAGCGTGCTGGCGGCGGCTTCCAGGGTACGGTCGATGCCGCCGAATGCGGCGCTGGCCGACTTCAGGACCAGCGGCAGGGCGACGATGGCCGAGGCCACGACCGCGCCGTGCCAGCTGAAGATGATGGTGTAGTCGAAGTGCTCGTAGATCCAGCGGCCCAGGGGGCTGCGCCGGCCCGCCGCCAGCAGGATGGCGTAGCCGATGACCGTGGGCGGCAGCACCAGCGGCAGCATGAACACGGCCTCGGCCATCGAACTGCCCGGAAACGGCTTGCGCGCGAACAGCCAGCCCAGGCCCACGCCCGCGACCAGGGCCAGCACGGTGGCCAGGGCCGCGACCTTCAGGGACAGGATCAGCGGAAAAGCGTCGAAGGAATCCAGCAGCGCATTCGTCATATTCCGAAGAATACAGCGAATCCTGGCTGGACGGTAGCGCGAGCGAATGCCGGGCGGGGCCCGGACTCGCGTCAGTCGACGAGCATGCTTGCCATGGCGGCGATGTCCTCGGCCGCGGCCGAGCGGGCGGTGGCCTCGATCGAACGGTAGCGCCGTATGAGTTCGCGGCCCGCGTCGGTCACGACCGTGCCGCCGCCGCGCGCCCCGCCGGCGGCGCTCTCGACCGCGGGCTCGCGCAGGGACCGGTTCAACTCGTCCACCAGCAGCCAGGCTCGGCGGTACGACATGCCCATCTGCTGGGCGGCGGCGGTGATGGAGCCCGCCTCGAGAATGGCTTCCAGCAGCGCGATCTTGCCCGGTCCGATCGCGATGGAAGCGTCGCGGTAGACCCGCAGCCGGAACTGGAACCGGGGCTTGGTGGAGGTATCCATGGCACGAGGGGAAGCATCGGTGATGCCGCCGATTGTAGGCGGATAGGGATGCGTGCGGGCCGCCCGGCCCTATCGGCCGTTCAGTCGACTCCCAGCCTGAACCGGAACACGGTCCCGGGTCCGCCGTCTTCGACCAGGCGGATGTCGCTGCCATGCAGCGCGAGCATGCGCTGGACGATCATGAGCCCCAGCCCGCCGCTGTCCTGCGCTTTGCGGCCCCAGGCGGGGATCCGCTTGAACAGGCGGGGCCGCAGCGCCGCGGGGATACCCGCTCCGGTATCACGGACGTCCACCCGCACGCCGTTGCCGGCCGCCGCCAGCCCCACGGTGATCTGCGTGCCGGGTGGATTGTGGCGGATGGCGTTGTCCAGCAGGTTGGTCAGCACGCGCTCGATCATCGCGATGTCGGCATGCACCTGCGGCAATGCCGGCGGGATCTCGGTCTGCAAGCGCTGGCCCCGCGCCTCGGCCGCCAGCTCGAACTTCTGCACGACGTCCTGCACCAGGTCGGGCAGGGCGAAGGTTTCCCGCTCGGGCTGGACCAGGCCCGACTCCAGGCGCGCCAGTTCGAACAGCGCCTGCGCCAGCACGCCGACCTTGCGGCTCTGGTCCAGCGCGATGTCCAGGTAGCGATGGCGCTCGCACCGGGACAACAGACCGTCCTTCACGCGCAGGGTTTCCAGGTAGCCATGCAGCGAGGTCAGGGGGGTGCGCAGGTCGTGCGAGATGTTGGCGACCAGTTCCCGCCGCTGCTGGTCCTGGCGGGTCAGTTCGCGCCACTGCTCGGCGATGCGCCGGCTCATCTGCGCGAAGGCGGCGCGCAGCGTAGCGATCTCGTCGCGCCGGCCGTCGTCGGGCACCGGCTCCGGCGCCACCACGGGCACGTCGCTGGCGGCGTCGAAGTCGCGCACGGTATCGGCCAGTGCGCGCAAGGGGCGGGTAATGAGGCGGAAGGCAACGAGGCCCATGATCAGTCCCAGCAGCGCGACCAGTCCCATGGCCAGACCCGTCATGCGCCACACCGAATGGCGGGCGAGCCCGGCGGCCAGCGCATCGTGCGTCTCGCCCTGCAGGATGACGTAGACGTAGCCGGCTTCCTTGCCGTCGACGCGCACCGGGGCGGCGTTGAACACCTTGCGCGCGTCCGTGCTCCGGGGGTCGTCGCCGAGTATGGGCAATTCGGCGCCGGCCATCAGGCGGCGCACCGGTGCCAGGTCGATGTGATCGCGCACAAGGCGGCCGGGCGGGGCCGCATGGCCGACGATGCGTCCGTCGGGATCGAGCAGGTAGAGCTCGACGGCGGGATTCACCGCCATCAGCTTGTCGAACAGGTCGCGCACGGCATCCGGCTTCCAGCCGCCCGCGTCCATCAACTGCGCGGTACCGGCGATGTGCGCCGCCAGCCCGCTGGACAACTGCTGCACGACCTCCTGTTCGTGGCGCGCCGTGGCCTGGATCTGGAACAGCAGCGAGATCCCGCTGCAGGCCAGCAGCAGCACGGCGAACACCAGGGACAGGCGCTGCGTGAGCGACAGGCGTTTCATGGCGCCGCGGCCTCGTCCCGCACGCCCGAGGCGAACTTGTAGCCTCGGCCCCATACCGTCAGGATGCGCCGCGGCTCGGACGGGTCGTCCTCGATCTTGGTGCGCAGGCGGTTGATGTGCGTATTGACCGTGTGTTCGTAGCCGTCGTGCTGGTAGCCCCACACTTCGTCCAGCAGGTCCATGCGCGAGTACACCTTGTCCGGATGCCGCACGAAGAAGGCCAGCAGGTCGAACTCGCGCGGGGTCAGGTCGATGGCCCTGCCGTTCAGCCAGGCCGTGCGGGCCAGCGGATCCAGGTCCACGCCGTGCAACGACAGCAACCCCGCCTCGATGCGCGCATGGCGCGCCAGGGCGTCCACGCGGCGCAGCAGCGCCTTGACGCGCGCCACCAGCTCCAGCAAGGAGAAGGGCTTGGCGAGGTAGTCGTCGGCGCCCAGTTCCAGTCCGACGATACGATGGACTTCGCTGGAACGCGCACTGGTGATGATGATGGGGGTGTAGCGCGCCATGGCCCGGGCCCGGCGGCAGATTTCCAGTCCGTCCACGCCAGGCAGCATCAGGTCCAGGACCAGCGCATCCCAGGTCCCGCCCTCCAGCATGCGCATGCCCTGCTCGCCGTCGGCCGCATGCTCGACGGCATAGCCCTCGTCGCGCAGGTGCATGCGCAACAGTTCGGCGATATGGGCATCATCCTCGACGATCAGGACGCGCTTGACCCGTTCCATGAGCCTGCCTGTAGAAAACCGTAGACCGCATTCTCGCCAATCCCGGCGCGGGAAATCATCACATTTATTTTAAGTTTGCGTGAGGACTCCGGTATGGCGGGGGGCCAACAATGCGGCAAACCTCGAACGGAGAGCCCGCATGTCCCCGACGGCCGTCCCGGCGATTCACCCCCCCGCTTCCCGCCTGCCCCCGGTCCATCCCGCGTGGGTGCGCATGTCGCATGCCCTGAATGCGCTGGCCGTGCTGGTCATGGTGGCGAGCGGATGGCGCATCTACAACGCCTCGCCGCTGTTCGGCTTCACGTTCCCGGAGGCGGTCACCCTGGGCGGATGGCTGGCCGGCGCATTGCAATGGCATTTTGCGGCCATGTGGCTGCTGGCCGGCAACGGCGCGGCCTATCTCGCGCTGAACCTGGCGACCGGGCGCCTGTTCCGTCGCTTCCTGCCGCTTTCGCCCCGCGGCGTGCTGCGCGACCTGGCGGCGGCGCTGCGCGGCCGCCTGGCCCACGACGATCCGCGCCGGTACAACCAGGTACAGCGCCTGGCCTACCTGTTCGTTATGGTCGATGTCGCGCTGCTGGTCGTGTCGGGCCTGGTGCTGTGGAAATCGGTGCAGTTCGGCATGCTGCGCGAGTTGATGGGCGGCTACGAGATGGCGCGCCGCGTGCATTTCGCCGCGATGGCCGCGTTGGTGGGATTCGTGGTCGTGCACCTGGCCATGGTGGCGCTGGTGCCGCGCACCCTGCGCGCCATGGTACTGGGCAGGTAGGGGACGGCCATGGAAAAACGTTCCCGCCTGTCCGCCTCCGATGCCGACCTGGCGTTGCGCGAAGCCCGGCGGCTGCTGGCCCCTCGGATCGAACGGCCCGAGCGGCGGGCCTTCCTGACCCGCACGCTGTCCCTGGGCGGGCTGGCCCTGCTGTCGGGCTGCGAGATCACCGGCCAGGCCGGTGTCGAGCAGGCGCTGTCGGCCGTTTCCCGTTTCAACGACAAGGTGCAGGGCTGGCTTTTCGATCCGGACGCCCTGGCGCCGACCTATCCCGCGTCCATGATCACGCGCCCCTTTCCCTTCAACGCCTATTACGGCGTGGAAGACGCCCCCGAGGTGAACGAGGCGGACTACCGGCTCGAGATTGCCGGCCGCGTGGCCGACCGCCGGCCATGGCGCCTGGCCGACTTGCGGGCCCTGCCCCAGGCCGAGCAGATCACCCGGCACATCTGCGTGGAGGGCTGGAGCGCCATCGGCCGCTGGGGCGGCGTGCGCTTCTCGGACTTCCTGGCCCGCATCGGCGCCGACACCGGCGCCCGATACGTGGGCTTCAAGTGCGCGGACGACTACTACACCAGCATCGACATGGCGACGGCCCTGCATCCGCAGACGCTGCTCACGTTGAGCTACGACGGGCGCACGCTGCCACGCGAATACGGTTTTCCCATGAAGCTGCGCATGCCGACCAAGCTTGGCTACAAGAATCCCAAGCACGTCCAGGCGATTTTCGTCACCAACGCCTATCCGGGCGGGTACTGGGAAGACCAGGGATACAACTGGTTCGGCGGCAGCTGAGCCGAGGTTCCATACGGCGCGGATTCCCCGCGCCCTCTTTCGACCCACGCTTCAAGGAGCGACGCATGAAGAAACTGACCCCTCTCGTTCTTTCCCTGGGCATGGCCCTGGCCGCCGTCACGGCCCACGCCGCCGACACCATGGGCAAGGACAACATGGCCAAGGACGGCATGGCCAAGGACTCCATGTCCAGGACCGCGCCCGCCAAGGACGCCATGAAGAAGGACGACATGAAGAAAGATGCCATGGCCGGCGACAAGATGAAGCACGACGGCATGAAGAAGGACGGAATGGCCAAGGACTCCATGTCGAAGGGCGGCATGGGCGATGGCATGAAGAAATAGCCCGTCCGCCTACCCCCGCAACCGGCCATAGTCCACGATCCGCCCCGCCAGCGCGCTGGCGGCCACCGAATATGGGCTGGCCAGCCACACGCTCCCGGGCCCCGAGCGGCCCGGGAAATTGCGGTTGATCGCGCTGATGGTGACCTGCGAGGCCGAGGTCGACTGGCCCGGCCCGCAATTGGCGCACGAACCGCAGCCCGGCATGACCAGCTCCACGCCGGCACGCTCGAAAACGTCCATGTAGCCGCGCTGCTCGCAATAGCGCTTGACCTCCATCGTGCCGAACTGCAGGTAGAAACGGGTATGCGGCGCGATGCGCAGCCCCTGGTCCAGGCCCCATTTCAGGACCTCGTGGTAGGCGTCGAAATCGGCGCGCTTGCCGCCGGTACAGGAACCGCCGTAGGCGATGTCGACGGCAACCTCGCCATCCAGCTCGGCGATGGCCACGCCGTTGCCCGGATCGCCCGGGCGCGCCGCCATGGGCCGCACATCCGCTCCGTCGATGCGGATCACGCGGCGATAGGTGGCATCCGCATCGCTGGCCATCCAGTCCTCCAGTGCGAAGTCGATGCCGCGCCGTTCCTTCAGGAAGGCCACGGTGCGTTCGTCCGGTTCGACGATGCCGGTGAACCCGCCCAGCTCGGCCACCATGTTGGTCAGCGTGGCGCGCTCGTCCACCGACATGGCGCGCACCGCCTCGCCGCCGTATTCGAACACCGCGCCGATGGCCTCGCCGTTGCGCACGGCCTCGGACCGCAGCAGCACCAGCACGATATCCTTGGCCGTGACGCCGGGCGCCAGTGTGCCCGAGACCTCCACGCGCAGGGTCTCCGGCACCTTGCAGCGAACGTAGCCGGTGGCCCAGCTGTTGGCCATGTCGGTCGAGCCCACGCCGAACGCCAGGCAGCCCAGCGCGCCGGCATGCGGCGTATGCGAATCGGTGCCGGCCACGACCTCGCCCGGCAGCGCGTGGCGCTCGGCCATCAACGCATGGCAGATGCCCTCCGACCCGCTGCCGTCGGGCAACTGGCCGTAGTGGCGCACCGGATAATCGTCGATGAAATCATGGTGTCCCTGCACCAGGGTCGCCACGCGCGGCAGGAGACCACCCTTGACGTGGGGCACGCTTTGCGGCGCCAGGACCAGATGGTCGTGGAAGGCCACGATGCGGTCCGGATCGCGCAGCGGCGCCGGCTTGCCGTAGGCCAGGTGCATCAGGTGCGCGCTCATGCCGGTGAAATAGTCGTGGCTGAAGCGCCAGTCGGCGCGGATGAACACGCCGCTGCCGCGTCCGGCGTCCACGGTGTCCGGGTGCAGGTGCCGGTGGATGATCTTCTCGACCAGCGTCAGCCCCTTGCCCGGGGCGCGTGGCGTGGAAGCCGTGTCGGCCCGCAGCGCCTGCCGGCTGTAGGCCATCAGTCCGCCGCTGCGGATGATGGCCTGGGTCAGCGCGTCGCGGCCCTTCAGGAACAGTTCGATGGGAATGGACTCGCCGGCCTCGATCCGGCGCAGCACGTCGAAGTCCGTCGTGGTCAGGATGCCGATGTTGTCGCAGTTCTGCTGATAGATGCGCTCGAAACTCTCGGCCACGATCAGCCGTATGCCGGCCGACAGCTCGGCCAGCGGGCTGTGCTCGCGCGACGAACCCTTGCCGTAGCGCTTGCCCGCTACCGTGATCCCGAAGCCGCCCCGGCGCACGGCGTCCTCGCCTATGGGCAGCTCGTCGCCGGCCTTCAACCCCACGTAGGGATAGCGGCCCAGGCGCTCGTCGTACACCAGCATGGTCGTGACCGGCGTGATCTCGTCGGTCGACACGTCGTCGCGCAGCGGTCCGGCCTGGGCGAGCGAAACGGATTCGCCGGCCAGCTGGCGGCGGATACAGGACGGATCGCGCGACAGGTAAAGCACGCGGCCCTCGAAACGAATGCTGTCTTGCATGAACGACTCCTTTTCCGCACTGTAGAGAGGTTCGGAACGCTCATGAAGCATCAAATGGGCATGGCTGGCATCTCCATCGGCGAAATCGTTGCAAACCGGTTTCCGCCGCGACGGCAGCCATCTCGATTCATCATCTCTCGAACAACGCGCCACTCCTAGAATGAAGCGGTTCATGATGAAAAGGCTACACCGCATGCCGCGCACGCTCTACGACAAACTCTGGGACACGCACGCCTTCGCCGCCGAACCCGACGGCACCTGCCTCTTGTACATCGACCGGCACCTGATCAACGAGGTATCGAGCCCGCAGGCCTTCGAGGGCCTGCGGCTGGCCGGCCGCGCGCCGTGGCGCGCCGATTCCTGTCTGGCGATCGCCGACCACAACGTTCCCACCACCGACCGCAGCCAGGGCATCGACGATCCGTTCTCGCGCGCGCAGGTGGGCGCGCTGGAGGACAACGCCCGCACCTTCGGCCTGACCTTCTTCGGCATGCAGGACCGCCGCCAGGGCATCGAGCACGTGGTCGGTCCCGAGCAGGGCGCGACGCTGCCCGGCATGACGGTGGTGTGCGGGGATTCCCACACCAGCACGCACGGGGCCTTCGCCTGTCTGGCGCACGGCATCGGCACCTCGGAAGTCGAGCACGTGCTGGCGACGCAGACGCTGATTGCGCGCAAGATGAAATCCATGCTGGTGCGCGTGGAAGGCATGCTGCAGCCCGGCGTGGTGGCCAAGGACATCGTGCTGGCGCTGATCGGCAGGATAGGCGCCGCGGGCGCCACCGGCCACGCCATCGAATACGCGGGCTCGACCATACGCGCGCTGTCCATGGAAGGCCGCATGACCATCTGCAACATGTCCATCGAGGCCGGCGCGCGGGCCGGCATGATCGCGGTGGACGACACCACCATCGACTACCTGCGCGGCCGGCCGTTCGCGCCGTCGGGCGCGCAGTGGGACCAGGCCGTGGCCTGGTGGCGCACGCTGCGTTCGGACGAGGACGCGGTGTTCGACACGGTGGTGGAGATCGATGCGGCGTCCATCGTGCCGCAGGTGACCTGGGGCACTTCTCCCGAGATGGTCGTGGCCGTGGATGGCAGGGTACCGGACCCCGACGCCGAAGCCGATCCGGTCCGGCGCGAAGGGATGCGCAAGGCGCTGGCCTACATGGGACTGGCGGCCAATACGCCCATCGCCGACATTCCCCTGGACAAGGTGTTCATCGGTTCGTGCACCAACTCGCGCATCGAGGACCTGCGCGCCGCCGCCGCCGTGGTCAAGGGCCGCAGCAAGGCGCCGAACATCCGGCTCGCGATGGTGGTGCCGGGTTCCGGACTGGTGAAGGCGCAGGCGGAACAGGAAGGCCTGGACCGCGTCTTCATCGACGCCGGCTTCGAATGGCGCGAGTCCGGCTGTTCCATGTGCATGGCGATGAACGCCGACCGGCTTTCGCCGGGGGAGCGCTGCGCCTCGACCTCCAACCGCAATTTCGAAGGCCGGCAGGGCGCCGGCGGACGCACGCACCTCGTCAGCCCCGCGATGGCGGCCGCCGCGGCCATCGCCGGCCGCTTCGTCGACGTGCGCGCCCTGTAAGGAGTCCATCATGGAAAAATTCGATCGTCTGCAAGGGCTCGTCGCGCCGCTCGACCGCGCCAACGTCGACACCGACGCCATCATTCCCAAGCAGTTCCTGAAGTCCATCCGGCGCACCGGCTTCGGTCCCAATCTGTTCGACGAATGGCGCTACCTGGACCAGGGCGAGCCCGGCCAGGATTGCAGCGGCCGTCCGCTGAATCCGGACTTCGTGCTGAACGAGGCGCGCTACCAGGGCGCGACCATCCTGCTGGCCCGCGCCAACTTCGGCTGCGGTTCGTCGCGCGAACACGCGCCGTGGGCCTTGCAGCAATATGGCTTTCGCGCCGTGATCGCGCCCAGCTTCGGCGACATCTTCTACAACAACGCGATGCAGAACGGTCTCCTGCCCGTCGTGCTGCGCGAGGACGAAGTGGACGCGCTGTTCGCGCTGGCGACGCGGGAAAGGCCGGTTCAACTGCTGGTGGACCTCGAGGCGCAAACCGTGTCCGGTCCGAACGGCACGCCGTCGTTCGCCTTCGACATCGCGCCCTTTCGCAAGTACTGCCTGCTGAACGGCCTGGACGACATCGGCCTGACGCTGCGCAAGGCCGACCAGATCCGCGCCTTCGAGGATGCGCACCTGCGGGCGTATCCCTGGCTGTCGCCCGCGCGCCGGAGCGCCTGAGCGCGTTGCCCCCTGTCGCCCGCCGTGCCACAATCGGCGCAGCGACAGGAAGGCAAGACCATGAGCAATCTCGTCCGTAAACTCGACCTGACCTCGCTGCGCCTGTTCGTCGCCGTCTGCCAGGAACGCAACATCGCGCGCGCGGCCGAGCGCGAGGCCATCGCGCCTTCGGCCGTCAGCCGCCGCATCGCCGAGATCGAAGGCGTGATCGGGCAGCCGGTCATCCACCGCGAATCACGCGGCATTTCGGTCACCCCGATAGGCGAGGCCGTGTACCGCCACGCGCGCGAAGTGCTGGCCGATATCGAACGCATGGAAGCCGAGCTGTCCCAGTACGCCACCGGCGCCAAGGGCACGATACGCATCGTCGGCAACATGTCGTCCATCGTGCAGTTCCTGCCCGAGGACATCGCCGCCTTCAAGCGCGTGTTCCCCGACGTGGACATCCAGATCGACGAGCAGACCAGCAGCCAGGTGCTGCGCAGCCTGACCGAAAGCGATTTCGACCTGGGCTTCTCGAACAAGGTCCCGGGCATAGAGCGGCTCGAGCACCTGCCCTACCGCAGCGACCGCCTGGTGCTGGCCGTGCCGCGCCGCCATCGCCTGGCCAAGGCGCCCGTGGTGCGCCTGCGCGACTTCATGGACGAGAACATCGTCGGCATGGGGCAGGGGACGTCGCTCACGCAATTGCTGGTCAAGGAAGCCGGACATCTGGGCGCCACGCTGCACGTCAAGATCAGCGTCAGCAGCCTGGATGCCCTGTGCCGCATGGTCCACGTCGGCCTGGGCGTGGCGGTGGTGCCGCAGCACAGCGGCGAACTGTACGTGGGCACGCTGGACCTCGCGCTGATCCCCATCGACGAACCCTGGGCCGCGCGCGAACTCTTCGTGGTCTTCCGGCAGCGCGAGGGCCTCTCAGCCCCCGCCGCCGCATTAGTCAACTTCCTGATGAATAGGTAACCCCCCTACGCAGACCCAGGATGCGGTGGATCCGGCTTTGCCGGTCCACCCGCATCGCCCCCTGGGGGGCGCGCGAAGCGCGTAGGGGGGATCCTCTACTTGGCAATGGGCATGGCGAACTCCGCGCCCTTCTCGATGCTGCTCGGCCACCGCTGCATGATGCTCTTCTGCTTGGTGTAGAAGCGCACGCCTTCCTCGCCGTACGCATGCATGTCGCCGAACAGCGAACGCTTCCAGCCGCCGAAGCCGTGCCAGGCCATGGGCACCGGAATGGGCACGTTGATGCCCACCATGCCGACCTGGATGCGACGGCCGAATTCGCGCGCCACGTTGCCGTCGCTGGTGAAGCAGCTCACGCCGTTGCCGAATTCGTGCGCGTTGATCAGCTCGACCGCCGAGGCGAAGTCGGGCACGCGCACGCAGGACAGCACGGGGCCGAAGATTTCCTCGCGATAGATGCGCATCTCGGGTCTGACATGGTCGAACAGCGTGCCGCCCATCCAGAAGCCGCGCTCGCAACCCGCGCCTGCCGACGCCGGATCGAAGCGGCGGCCGTCCACCAGCAGCTTCGCGCCTTCTTCCACGCCCAGGCCGATGTAGTCGCTGATGCGGCGGTGCGCGCCGGCATGCACGATGGGGCCCATCTCGGCGTCGAGCTCCATGCCGTTCTTGACCTTCAGCGCATGCGCGCGCTCGACCAGGCGCGGCACGATGCGGTCGGCCACCTCGCCCACCAGCACCGCCACCGAGATGGCCATGCAGCGCTCGCCCGCCGAGCCGTAGCCCGCGCCGACCAGCGCGTCCACGGCCTGGTCCAGGTCGGCGTCGGGCATGACCACCATGTGGTTCTTCGCGCCGCCCAGCGCCTGCACGCGCTTGCCGTTGCGCGCGCCGGTCTCGTAGATGCTCTGCGCGATGGGTGTGGAGCCGACGAAGGACACCGCGGCCACGTCGGGGTGGGCCAGCAGGGCATCCACCGCTTCCTTGTCGCCCTGCACGACGTTGAACACGCCGTCCGGCAGGCCGGCTTCCTTGAGCAGCTCGGCCATCATCAGCGAAGGGGTGGGGTCGATGGGACTGGGCTTGAGCACGAAGCAGTTGCCCGCCGCGATGGCCACGGGGAACATCCACATCGGCACCATTACCGGGAAGTTGAACGGCGTGATGCCCGCCACCACGCCCAGCGGCTGGCGCAGGGTCCAGTTGTCCATGCCGGTGGAAACCTGGTCGGTGAACTGCGTCTTGAGCAGTTGCGGAATGCCGCAGGCGAACTCGACGATGTCGATGCCGCGCGCGACTTCGCCCTGCGCGTCGGTGAACACCTTGCCGTGCTCGGCGGTGATCGCGCGGGCCAGTTCGTCCTTGTGGCGGTTCAAGAGTTCGAGGAAGCGGAACATCACGCGCGCCCGGCGGATGGGCGGCACGTCCGCCCAGGCGGGGAAGGCGCGGCGGGCGCTGGCGACGGCGGCATCGACGTCGGTGGCGCCGGCCAGCGCCACCTGGCCGGAGACGGCGCCGGTGGCGGGATTGAAGACGTCGGCGACGCGCGATCCCTGCGAAGGCATCTTGCGGCCGTCCACCCAATGGACGATGGAAGCGGACATGGCGGTCATCCTGAGAAGAAGAGCAAGGCCTCCAGTCTAGGTCGGCCCGGTCGATTGGATAAGCCGGCCGAAGACGATTAAAGTGTTCAATAAATTGAACAATCTGAACGGAAAAACATGGCTGCCGATATCATCGGGCCCTGGGTGGCCGACATCCACCTGCTGACCGTGCTGGCCGAGACCCGCAGCTTCACCCAGGCGGCCCGGCGCCTGGGCCTGTCCAAGGCTTCGGTCAGCATGCGCATAGTCGCGCTGGAGCGCGCGGCCGGCGTGCCGCTGGTCCAGCGCACGACGCGCTCGGTCGTGCTGACCGACGCCGGCCGGGAACTGGTGGCCGACGCCGCGCCGGCGTTCGAGCGCATCGACGCCGGTTTCACGGCGGTAAAGGACCTGTCCGGCACGCCGCGCGGCACGGTGCGCGTCACCGCGCCGGTGGCGCTGGGCAGGCAACACGTCGCGCCGCGGCTGGCGGCGTTCTTCCGCGACTATCCCCAGGTGCGCATCCACCTCGACCTGACCGACCGCTTCGTCAACCTGGCGCAGGAAGGCTACGACCTGGCCATCCGCCACACGGCCGCCGCACCCGAAAGCTATGTCGCCTGGCCGCTGTGCGAGACACGCTCGCTGCTGGTCGCCAGCCCCGCCTATCTGCGACGGCGCGGGGCGCCCCGGCACCCGCGCGACCTGGCGGACCACGATTGCGTGCTGTACCTCGGGCCGGGCGCCGATACCTGGACCTTCGTCGCGGCCGACGATGCGCGGGGCGAGACGATGTCGGTGCCCGTGCAGGGCCCCTTGAAGGCCAACAACAGCGAGGTGCTGCGCGACGCGGTGCTGGACGGACTGGGCATCGGCCTCTTGCCCGATTTCAGCGCGGCACCCGCCATGCGCCGGCTCAGGCCGGTACTGCCGGGCTGGCGCGTGCAAGGCTTCTTCGGCAACCAGCTGTATGCGCTGCGCCCCTGGGCGCCGCGCGTGCCGCGCGCGGTGCAATGCTTCGTCGAATACCTGCGCGAGTCGCTGGCGCAGGGCTTTCCCTTGCCGGACCGGTAGAACCAGAATACCTAGCGGTCCATGGGCAGGGCCAGGCTTTCCTTGACCTCTTCCATCACCACGTAGCTGTGCGACTCGGCCGCCACCGGCAGCTTCTTCAGGATGTCCCCCAGCAGCCGGCGGTACTCGCGCATGCCGCCCAGGCGCGCCTTGACCAGATAGTCGAAATTGCCCGACACCAGATGGCACTCCAGCACGTCGGGCACGTGCAGCAATTCCATGCGGACCTTGTCGAAGATCTCGCCCGATTTCGAGGCCAGCTTGATTTCGACGAAGACCAGCAGCGACTTGCCCAGCGCGGTGGGCGACAGGTGCGCGTGATAGCCGGTGATGACCTTCTCGCGCTCCATGCGCCGTACCCGTTCCGAGCAGGGCGAGGCCGACAGGCCGACGCGATCGGCCAGCTCGGTCATGGAAATGCGGCCCTCGCGCTGGAGGATGTCGAGGATTTTCCTGTCGGTGCGATCGAGCTCGTGCATGTCACTTCGTCCCCCCGGTTTGGACGGGGACCTTCCGGTTGAATTCATTGTCCAAGAAGTGAATTTCAGTGAAATTCACTGGATTATCGTTCCTATACTAGCTGAATACATATACGACGCGAGGATTTTTCCATGAAGGTGCTCGTTCTCGGTGGCGGCGTGATCGGGGTCGCCAGTGCCTATTACCTGGCCCGCGCGGGACTGGAAGTCACCGTGCTGGATCGACAGGGCGGTCCCGCGCAGGAAACCAGCTACGCCAACGCCGGCCAGGTCTCGCCGGGCTACTCCACGCCCTGGGCCGCGCCGGGCATCCCGCTGAAGGCGATCAAGTGGATGTTCCAGCGGCATGCCCCGCTTGCCATCCGCCTGGACGGCAGCCTGTTCCAGCTACGCTGGATGGCGCAAATGCTGCGCAACTGCTCGGCCGAACGCTACGCGGTCAACAAGGAGCGCATGATGCGGGTGGCCGAGTACAGCCGCAGCTGCCTGCAACAGCTGCGCGCGGAAACCGGCATCCAGTACGAACAGCGCACCGGCGGCACGCTGCAGCTCTTTCGCACCCAGGCCCAGCTCGACGCCGCCGGCCGCGACATCGCGGTGCTGGAACAATGCGGCGTGCCGTTCGAGCTGCTGGGCCGGGACGAACTGGCCCGCGTCGAACCCGGCCTGGCCGTATCCGCCGGCAAGCTGGCGGGCGGCCTGCGCCTGCCCAAGGACGAGACCGGCGACTGCCATCTGTTCACGCGGGCGCTGGCCGACATCGCCCGCACGCTGGGCGTGGATTTCCGCTACGGGCAGGCGGTGGACGGGCTCGTGGTCGAGGGCGGCCGCATCGCCGGCGTGCGCGCGGGTGGCCGGATCCTGACGGCCGACCGCTACGTGCTGGCCCTGGGCAGCTACTCGCGCGGCATGCTCGAACCGCTGGGCCTGGACCTGCCGGTCTATCCGGTCAAGGGCTATTCGCTGACGGTGCCGCTGGTCGATCCTTCCCGTGCGCCGCAATCCACGGTGCTGGACGAGACCTACAAGATCGCCATCACCCGCTTCGACCATCGCATCCGTGTCGGGGGCATGGCCGAGCTGGGCGGCTACGACCTGCGCCTGGACCCGCGGCGGCGGGCCACGCTCGAGCACGTGGTGAACGACCTGTTCCCCGGCGGCGACCTGGCGCGGGCGACCTTCTGGACCGGGCTGCGTCCCATGACGCCCGACAGCACGCCCATCGTGGGCGCCACGCGCTACCCCAACCTGTACCTCAATACGGGACACGGCACGCTGGGCTGGACCATGGCCTGCGGATCGGGCCGC
Source organism: Pigmentiphaga sp. GD03639 (assembly GCF_029845405.1). Taxonomy (NCBI): domain Bacteria; kingdom Pseudomonadati; phylum Pseudomonadota; class Betaproteobacteria; order Burkholderiales; family Alcaligenaceae; genus Pigmentiphaga; species Pigmentiphaga sp. GD03639. Next base: position 107,883 of record NZ_JAOCLR010000010.1, on the reverse strand, counting down.
CTCATCGCCGACCAGCTGAGCGGCCGGCGGCCGGAGATTAGCCTGGACGGGCTGGCCATCGACCGCTACGCCGGCCGCGTCCGCGGCGCGCGCATCGCCCGGCAGCAACCGCTGGCGGCCCGGCCATGACTCGTCCCGCGCGCGCACGCATCGACCTGGATGCGCTGCGACACAACTACGCGCTGGCACGGCGCCTGCACGGGGGCCGGGCACTGGCGGTGCTCAAGGCCAATGCCTACGGCCACGGCGCCATCCCCTGCGCGCGGGCGCTGGCCGATATGGCCGACGGGTTCGCGGTGGCCTTCACCGATGAAGCCCTGGCGCTGCGGGCGGCGGGCATCATCCGGCCCATCCTGGTGCTGGAAGGCGCCTTCGATGCCGACGAACTCCGGCTGGCGAACCGGCATGGTCTCTGGATGGTGGTGCATCACGAGCATCAGGTACGCATGATCGAATATCAACCGGACCTGCGCGGCCTGCACGCATGGCTCAAGGCCGACACCGGCATGCGCCGGGCCGGTTTTTCGACGCAGGCCGAACTGGCCGATGCCCATGCGCGCCTGTCGGCCAGCGACAAGGTCGCGGACATCACCCTCATGACGCATCTGGCGCGCGCGGATGAACCGGACCAGACCGCCACCACCCGGCAGATCGCCGCCTTCAAGGCGCTGACGGGCGGGCTGCCCGGCGACCGCAGCCTGAGCAATTCCGCCGGCGTGCTGGGCTGGCCCGCGGCGCGCGGCGACTGGTCGCGGCCGGGCATCCTGCTGTACGGCGCCGATCCCATGCCCGGCGCCGGCCACGGACTGATCCCGGTCATGACGCTCGAGAGCCGCATTTTCGCGGTTCGCGGCGTGCAGCCGGGCGATGCCATCGGCTACGGCGGCCGCTACGTCGCGGACCGCCCCATGCGCGTGGGCCTGGTGGCCGTGGGCTATGCCGACGGCTACCCGCGATCGGCTCCATCCGGCACGCCGGTATCGGTCGATGGCCGGCCCAGCCGCCTGGTCGGCCGGATCTCCATGGACATGCTGACGGTGGACATCACCGACCTGGCCGGCGCCGGCGTGGGCAGCCGGGTCGAACTGTGGGGCAGGCAGGTGGACGTGAATGTCGTGGCCCGGGCGGCCGGCACCGTGGCCTACGAGCTGCTGTGCAACGTGAAACGGGTACCGCTGGACTACTCGGGCTGAGCCTGGCGCGGCCTCATGCCGCCGCCCGGTCCTCCAGCAGGAAGGCCAGCGCCTGGGCACAGGACTGCTCCACTTTCAGGGTCAGCAGGTCGTCGGCGCGCGTGCGCCCCAGGTTGACCGCGGCGACTGGCAGGCCGGCCTGCGCGCCGGCCCGCACGTAGCGGTAGCCGGAATGCACCATCAGCGACGAGCCCACCACCAGGATGGCGTCGGCCTCGTCCAGCGCGCGCAGCACCGTCGCCACGCGCGGCGCGGGCACCTGTTCGCCGAAGAAGACGACGTCCGGCTTCAGGATGCCGCCGCAGGCCGGGCAGGAGGGCACGGCGAAACGGGAGAAATCCACCGCCTCCAGGTCCGCGTCGCCATCGGGCGCATCGGCCGCATCCAGCGCGACCCAGGCGGGATTCACCGCTTCCAGGCGCTGCTGGAACACGGCGCGCGGTTCGCGGTGCGCGCAATGCATGCACCGGACCTCGTCCAGCCTGCCATGCAGGTCCACCACCTCGCGGCTGCCCGCCGCCTGATGCAGGCCATCCACATTCTGGGTGACCAGCAGCCGCACGCTTCCACCGGCCTCCAGCCGGGCCAGCGCGCGATGGGTGTCGTTGGGCCCGGCTTTCCCGAAGCGCCGCCACCCGATCATGCTGCGCGCCCAGTAGCGCGCCCGGGCCAGTCCGTCGCGCATGAATACCTGGAAGTCGATGGGCGGCGTGCGTTTCCATTGGCCATCGGCGTCGCGATAGTCCGGGATGCCCGAATCCGTGCTGCATCCGGCGCCGGTCAGGACGAACAGGCGTTCGTAGCGGCCCACGAACGCGGCCAGGGCGGAAGAAGAGGCGGATACATCCATAACGGCTCCAGGCAGGCGACCAGGATACCCGATGCGGCCATTCCAGGGCCTGTGGATAAGCTCTGGGAAGCGGGGTGTGCACACGATGTTGACCCTTTGTGGATAACTTCGCTTTCGCCGCCCGCCGAAAAACTTGTCCAATTTTCGGGTACACCCTGTGGACAAGCTTATCCACATGCCTAAAAATTAGGCAAGCCGTTGAATCGAAAAGGTTTTTTCGTACACGCGAAGTTATCCACAGGCTCCTATTACTTACTACGAATTGGATAGATAGTTTTGGGATAAAAGCTCAAACATCTTTTTTCCTACCGCGACGAGGGGCCGCAAGCGGCCCGGGGCGCCGCTGCGCGGACGCGGTTGACCCCAACAGGGCGAACACCTAGCATCCAGGCGTCTCATTCCTATAAGTAAGTACGGAGCACCCGATACGCCATGCGCATCCTGTTGGTCGAGGACGAACCCGAACTGGCCCGGTGGCTGTCAGGCACGCTGGCCAGACATGCCGGCTTCGTCGTGGAATGGGCCGACGATGGGGTGGTCGCCGAAAAGCGCCTGCAGGTAGAGGACTTCGACGCCGTCGTCCTGGACCTGGGACTGCCGGGCCTGGATGGCCGCACATTGCTGGCCAGGCTGCGCGCCCGCGACGACCGCACTCCCGTCCTGATATTGACTGCGCGTGATTCACTGACGGAACGCGTGACCACCCTGCATGAAGGCGCGGACGATTTCCTGCCCAAGCCCTTCAACGTGGCCGAACTGGAAGCCAGGCTGCTCGCGCTGATACGGCGCAGCCGGGGCAGGGAACACCCCCGCCTGTCCTGCGGACCGCTGGTTTTCGACCTGGCCGCCCAGAAGTTCCTGCTCGACAACCAGCCATTGGCCCTGTCGCCGCGGGAACATGCGGTGCTGCGGGCCCTGATCCAGCGCAGCGGCGAACCCATGACCAAGCAGCAGATCCTGGACCGGGTATTCGACGACGACCACGACGTCGGGCTGGATGCCATCGAAGTCATTGTCCACCGCCTGCGCAAGCGCCTGGGCGATACCGGCGTACACATCGTGACCTTGCGCGGACTGGGGTACAGCCTGGAGCCCGCGTGACGGCGCCTTCGTCCAAGGACGGCATCTCGCATGGCCCGGCGCGGCGCCCACGGCGGCGCAGCCTCAAGTCGACCCTGCTGTGGTGGCTGCTTCCCGTCCTGGCCGTGGTGGCAAGCGGTGGCCTGTGGCTGTCCGTCCGGTTGCTGGACGACCTGGCCAATGCGGCCTACGACCGTTCGCTGGCGGGAGCCCTGCGGGCCATAGACCTGAACATATCGACGGAAAGCGGCGGGTTGGCGGTGGAACTGCCCTACCGGCTGCTGCAATTCTTCGAGCTGACCGCCAGCGGCAACGTGTATTTCCGGGTGTCCACCGAGGACAACCTGACCGAGATCGGCAACCCGGCGCTTCCCATGCCCGAGCATCCGCTGGTATCGGGGCGGGCGGAATTCTTCAACGCCGAATATTTCGGCGAACCCGTGCGCGTGGGCGTGCTGGCGCGGCGGCTGGATCCGCCCCTGTACGGCGCCAAGGAACGCCAGCGGGTGGTCATCCAGGTCGCGGAAAGCATCGAATCGCGGGCAGGCTTCACGCGAACCGTGCTGATGCGCGCGATCGAGCGCGACACGCTGCAGATCCTGTTGAGTGCAATCCTGCTGACAGGCGGGGTGATCATCGCGTTGCGGCCGCTGGTGCGCCTGAGCGAGGAGATCGATGCGCGCGACCCGGACGACCTGCGGCCGGTGGACGACAGCCAGGTGCCGGCCGAAGTCCAGCCGCTGGTGTCCGCGATCAACCGGCACATCGCGCGGCACGATGCCCAGGCCCGCGCGCAGCGCCAGTTCCTGGACGATGCCTCGCACCAGTTGCGCACGCCGCTGACCGTGCTCAAGACCCAGGTGGATTTCGCGCTGCGCGAGACCGATCCGCAGGCGGTCCGCCAGGTCTTGCAGGCCATGCACGCCGGCGTGGACCGCTCCATACGCATGGCGAACCAGATGCTGGCGCTGGCCCGCGTACATGATGCTTCGCTGGCCGAGGGAGGGCTGCCTTTCGTGCAGACCGATCTGGCCGAACTGGCCGGGGAATGCGTGCGCAGCCTGTTGCCGGCCGCGCGCGCCAAGCGCCTGGACTACGGAATCGAGGCGCCCGGGGATGCTTTGTGGATGGCCGGTTCCCCGGTCCTGCTGCGCGAGGCCGTGCTCAATCTGCTGGACAACGCCATCCGCTACAGCCCGGAGGGGGGCATGGTGACCTTGACGCTGCTGCGCGAGCCAGGGCAGATCGTGCTGAAGGTGGAGGACAGCGGTCCGGGCATGCCGGTATCCGACATCGAGCGGGCCGGGGTGCGCTTCCGCCGGGGCGAGTCGGGCAAGGGCAAGCCCGGAGCCGGGCTGGGGCTGGCCATCGCGCAGCGGATCGCCGGCCTGCACAAGGGGCGGCTGGTATTGGAAAACCGGGAACCGGGTCCCGGCCTGCGTGCTGCCCTGATTTTCACCGGGGCCTGAATGCTGCTTCGCAGCACGAAAAGAGGGGGAATTGAAAGCCGGTTGAAAGCGACGCGTTCGTACAGTCGCCTCGGTGCGGCCCAGCCGCGACATCGACAACAACGACAAGGAGGTGACCGATGAAACCCACAGTCCGACTGCGGGCGGCGGCGTGTGCCGCGGCCATGGCATTGGCGGGACTGGCCGCGCAACCGGCCGCTGCCGCTCCCGAACGGCCCGAGTGCATCGCCCCGGCCAAGCCGGGGGGCGGTTTCGACCTGACCTGCAAGATCGCCCAGAGCGGCTTGCAGGAAGGCAAGTACCTGAACGCCGCGATGCGGTCCGTATACATGCCGGGCGGCATCGGCGCGGTGGCCTATAACACCATCATCGCCCAGCGGCCCGCCGAGGCCGGCACCATCGTGGCCTTCTCGGGAGGCTCGCTGCTGAACATCGCCCAGGGCAAGTTCGGGCGCTATACCGAATCCGACGTGCGCTGGGTGGCCGGCATCGGCACCGACTACGGCGCGGTCGTGGTGCGCAAGGACGCCCCCTGGAAGGATCTCAAGAGCCTGATGGCCGCCATCAAGGCCGATCCCACCAAGGTGGTGTTCGGCGCCGGCGGCACCATCGGCAGCCAGGACTGGATGAAGGCCGCGCTGACTGCGCGCGCCGCCGGCATCGACTACAAGACCATGCGCTTCGTGGCCTTCGAAGGCGGTGGCGAGACCCTGACCGCCTTGCAGGGTGGCCACGTGCAGGTGTATTCGGGCGATGCCGGCGAAGTCGCGTCCGTGCTGGATGCCGGCGTGCCCATCCGCATCCTGGCCGTGTTCTCGGAGCAGCGCCTGCCGGGCCGGCTGGCCGACGTGCCCACCGCCAAGGAGCAGGGCTTCGACATCCAGTGGCCCATCATCCGCGGTTTCTACGTGGGGCCGAAGGTCGCCGACGCCGACTACCAGTGGTGGGTGAGCACCTTCGACAAGATGATGGCCACGCCCGAATTCGCGAAGTTGCGCGAGGAACGCGGCCTGTTCCCCTTCAACAAGACCGGCAAGGACCTGGACGGCTACATCAAGCAGCAGGTTGCCGAGTACCGCAAGCTGGCCGACGAGTTCGGACTGGTGCGCAAATGAGCGGCGGCCGTGTCGTGTTGAACGACCGGCTGCTGGGAACGGCGGCGCTGGTGTTCGCCGCCGTGATGGTGTGGCAGGGCTACGGGCTCGAGGCGCCTTTCGCCTACGAGCCGGTGGGTCCGCGCGCCTTTCCCATGCTGCTGTCGCTGGTCATCGGCCTGTGCGGCCTGTGGCTGGCCGCCCGGGGTGGCAATCCGGTCGAACCGGTGGCGGCCGGCGTCAAGGGACGCGTCGTCGCCGTGTCGGTGGCGCTGGCCGCCTACGCCTTCCTGTTCCAGTGGCTGGGCATCGTCCTGGCCACCTTCCTCATGAGCCTGCCGGTGGGCCGCGCGTTCGGCGGATCGTGGCTCAAGACGGGCATCACCGGGCTGGCCCTGGGCGTGGCCGTGTTCCTGCTGTTCGACAAGGTGCTGGACGTGGTGCTGCCCACCGGCCTGCTGGGAGGCCTGCTGTGAACGATATCTTCGGCCACCTGGCCACCGGTTTCTCGGTCGCGCTGACGCCGCTCAACCTGCTCATCGCGGCCATCGGCTCCTTCATCGGCACCATCGTGGGCGTGCTGCCCGGCCTGGGGCCCATCAACGGCGTGGCCATCCTGATGCCGCTGGCCTTCGCGATGCAACTGCCGCCGGAAAGCTCGCTGATCCTGCTGGCTGCGGTCTATATCGGCTGCGAATACGGCGGGCGCATCAGTTCCATCCTGATCAACGTGCCGGGCGAGGCCTCGGCCATCATGACGGCGCTGGACGGCTACCCCATGGCCCGCCAGGGCAAGGCCGGCGTGGCCCTGTCGATCTCGGCCTGGAGCTCCTTCGTCGGATCGGCCGTGGCCACCATCGGCATCGCCATTGCGGCTCCGCTGCTGGCCCGGTGGGCGCTGGCCTTCGGGCCGGCGGAGTACTTCGCGCTGATGGTGTTCGCCTTCTGCTGCCTGGCCGGCCTGATGGGCGAGCAACCCGTCAAGGCGCTGCTGGCGGCAGCGGTGGGCCTGGCCCTGTCCACGGTGGGCATAGACGAGAACTCGGGCATCTATCGCTATACCTTCGATTCGCTGCACCTGAGCGACGGCATCCAGTTCGTGGTGGTGGTGATCGGCCTGTTCTCCGTCAGCGAGATGCTGTTGCTGCTGGAACAGTCGGTCACGGGCAACGTCGCGGTCAAGCCGACCGGGCGCACGCTGTTCAACATGCGGGAACTGGCGATGACCTGGTGGGGCACGGTGCGCGGCTCGCTGATCGGCTTCGTGGTGGGCGTGCTGCCGGGCGCGGGCGCCACCGTGGCCTCGGCCATGGCCTACTCGACCGAGAAGCGCCTGGTCGAGCAGTCCGATCCGGAAGGCGCGCATTTCGGCAAGGGCGACATCCGCGGCCTGGCATCGCCCGAGGCGGCCAACAACGCGTCGGCCACGGGTTCGTTCGTGCCCATGCTGACGCTGGGCGTGCCGGGATCGGGCACCACGGCGGTGATGATGGGCGTGCTGGCGCTCTACAACATCACGCCCGGGCCCGCGCTGTTCGAGCAGCGTCCCGAGATCGTCTGGGGCCTGATCGCGTCGCTGTTCATCGGCAACGTCATGCTGCTGGCGATGAACATCCCCATGGTGGGCGTGTTCGCGCGCATGCTGTCGGTGCCGACCTGGGCGCTGGTGCCGTTCATCGTGACCGTGAGCGCGATCGGCGTGTACTCGGTGCACGCGACCACCTTCGACCTCGTGATGATGGTGGCGCTGGGCGTGGTGGGCTATCTGCTGCGCAAGATGTCGGTGCCGATGGCCCCGCTCATACTGGGACTGGTGCTGGGCAACATGATGGAGCAGAACCTGCGCCGGGCGCTTTCCATCACCAACGGCGACACGGCCATCCTGTGGGAAAGCCCCGTCAGCATCGGCCTGTGGCTGTGCGCGGCGGCCGTGCTGGTCGTGCCGGTCACCATGCGCATGCTGGCGCGGCGCCGCGCGGGCGCAACCGAACCCGCCGCGTCGGCCTAGGCGGCCCGAGCATGCGGGCCTTGCGCCCGCATGCCGCTTCAGACCCGCTTGAGGCGCTCCAGCGCCGCGTCCAGCGTGCTGTCCTTCTTGGCGAAGCAGAAGCGCACCAGTTGCCGGTTCGAGGCCGGCGCGTCCGGATCGGCATGGAAGGCCGCGATGGGGATGACCGCCACGCCGTGCTCGGTGGTCAGCCAGCGCGCGAATTCGCTTTCGGGCGCGTCCGATATCGCGCTGTAGTCGGCCAGCAGGAAATAAGTGCCCGGGCAGGGCAGGGTGCGAAAGCGCGTCTGCTTCAGGCCCGCTTCCAGGCGATCGCGCTTGGCCTGGTAGAAGGCGGGCAGCTCGAGGTAATGCCGGGGGTCTTCCAGGAACGTGGACAGCGCGTACTGCATGGGGGTCGAGACCGCGAACACCATGAACTGGTGGATCTTGCGGAATTCCGCGGACAGGGCGGCGGGCGCGCAGCAATAGCCTATCTTCCAGCCGGTGGTGTGGAAGGTCTTGCCGAACGACGAGACCAGGAAGCTGCGGGCCGCCAGCGCCGGCCGGCGCGCGATGGACGCATGCCGGCGGCCGTCGAACACGATGTGCTCGTAGACCTCGTCCGAGATCAGCACGACGCCCGTGTCGGCCAGGATGCGCTCCAGCTCGTCCAGGTCGCTCTCGTCCAGCACGGCGCCGGTGGGGTTGTGCGGGAAATTGATCACGAGGGCGCGGGTGCGCGGCGTGATGGCGCGCCGGACCGCGTCCCAGTCAGGCCGGTAGCCGGGGACCTCGGGCGTGGGCGCGAGCAACTGCACCGCCACCGGTACGGCCCCCGCCAGGCGTATGGCCGGCACGTAGGAGTCGTAGTTGGGCTCCAGCACGATGACCTCGTCGCCCGCGCCGGCCACCGCCAGGATGGCGGTCATCAGGGCCTGGGTGGCACCGCTGGTGACGGTGATTTCCGTTTCGGGATCGTAGGCCGCGCCGTACAGCGCCCGCGTCTTGGCGGCGATGGCGGCGCGCAGCGCCGGGATTCCCGGCATGGGGGCGTACTGGTTGTGGCCCGCGGCCATGGCGGCGTCGACCTGCGCCAGCAGGCCCGCGTCGGGATCGAAATCGGGAAAGCCCTGGCCCAGGTTGATGGCGCGGGTTTCCGTTGCCAGCCGGCTCATGACCGTAAAGATGGTGACGCCGACGTCCGGCAGTTTGGAATTAATCATCAGCTTGCTTGGGCCTTGGATGTACCATTCGTCTTCATCGAAGCAGTCTACCTCCACGCGTCCATCGGCGGCCACGCCCGCCTTGCTTCCTTCCCCATGCCTGCCCGTCTACTGCTAGGTTTCGCCATCGCGCTTTGCGGCTCGCTGATAGCGGTCGCGCTTCACACTCCGCTGCCCTGGATGCTGGGCGCGCTGATCGCCACGGCGGCGACCAAGATCGCCGGAGTGCGGTCCCGGAGCCGCACCGAGCTGCGCTACGCCGGACAATGGGTGATAGGCGTGGGCCTGGGCCTGTATTTCACGCCCATGGTGGTCGACGAGATCGCGAGCAATCTGCTGCCGCTGCTGCTGGGAGCCGTATTCTCGGTCGCCGCGGGGTTGGCCGGCGCATGGTTCCTGCAGCGTGCCGGCGGCGTGGAATTCAGCACGGCCTATTTTTCTTCCACCATAGGCGGCGCGGCGGAAATGGCCAACCTGTCCGACCGCTACGGCGGCAAGGTGGCGCTGGTCGCGTCGGCGCACAGCCTGCGCATCCTGCTGGTCGTCGTCCTGGTGCCGCTGGCTTTCCGCATGTCGGGCGTGACCGGCAGCGGTCTGTTCGCGCCCGCCATGACCGCGGTGGATCCCGCCGGACTGGCGGCGATGTTCGCGCTGGGCGCCGGCGGTGCGCTGCTGGCCCAGCGGCTTCACGTACCCAATGCCTGGGTGCTGGGACCCATGGCGGTCACCATCCTGCTGACGGCCAACGACATGGCCCTGTCGGCAATGCCCACGTTCATGCTGAACGCCGCGCAACTGCTCATAGGGTGGTCGCTGGGCGACCGCTATACCCCCGATTTCTTCCGTACCGCCCCGCGCTTCATGGGATTGATCCTGGCCTATACCCTGGTCGTGATCGTGCTTTCGGTAGGCCTGAGCCTGCTCCTGGCCCCACCCAGCGGCATCGCGCTGCCCACCCTGATTCTCGGGCTGGCGCCCGGCGGCATCGCCGAGATGTGCATCACCGCCAAGGTGCTGCAATTGGGGGTGCCGCTGGTGACGGCATTCCAGGTGTTCCGGCTGGCCTTCGTGCTGCTGATCACGCCGCCGCTCTACCGTGGTTTGCTCATGCGTTTTCCGGCGTTGCGCGACTGATTTCGGCGTCCGTTCCCGGGCCGTTCGAGCCTGTTGCGTGGCGTGTACATCGCATTTGCGATATGCCTGCTAAATGTTATTGATTCGCAAAGTACACGCGGGTATGCTGCCATTCGCAGTTGAATTCAAGCAGCACGCAAGTCCCGTCTGCCATTTGCGGATGTCCGCCATTACCGCATATCAGTTCGTGTCGGCGTTCTTGGTTCCATTGCATTGTTTATTGATTAGAGGACGCCGAACATGGCACAGAAGGGCAAGGTCAAATGGTTTAACGCGGACAAGGGTTTCGGCTTCATCACGCCGGATGCCGGTGGTCCCGATGTGTTCGCTCACTTTTCCGCCATCGTCGGCCGCGGCTACCGCAGCCTGGCCGAAGGGCAGGAAGTCGAGTACGAAGTCAAGGACGGCCCCAAGGGTCCCCAGGCTTCCGACATCAAGCCGCTGTAATCAGCCGCTCATGCGCGGGGCGGCCGCGCCGCCCCGCTTACCCATCCCGCTCCCCAGCGGGGTGGGCTTATTTTTTCTAAAGTATTTGATCCCCCCTACGCCCTTCGGGCGCCCCCCAGGGGGCGATGCGGGTGGACCGGCGGAGCCGGATCCACCGCATCCTGGGTCTGGTCGGGTTGTCTCGGTGCGGAGCACCGCATGCTTGCTTTGATCCAGGGCGCCGCGGATCCGGCTTTGCCGGTCCGCCAGCGCCGCCCCCTTGAGGGGGCCCGCGCAAGCGGGTAGGGGGTGGGCTTTCCTGGCCCGCGCAAGCGGGCAGGGGTGGGCTTTCCTACGGGGTGACCAGATTAGCGGGTTTCCCCGCCGCCCAAGCCAATATGTTCTCGAACGCAACCTTGAAATACAGGTTGTAGCTGTTGATCTCCACGAAACCGATATGCGGCGTGCAGATGACGTTCTCCATCCGTAGCAGCGGATGTCCCTGCAGGATGGGTTCGCTTTCGAAGACGTCGATGGCTGCCAGCCCCGGCCGGCCCCGGTTCAGGGCCAGGACCAGCGCGTCGGGTTCCACCAGCTCCGCCCGCGAGGTGTTCACGAACAGCGCCTCGGGCCCCATGCGCTGCAGGTCGGCCAGCGTGACGATGCCGCGGGTTTCCTCGCTCAGTTTCAGCAGCATGCACAGCACGTCGCTGCCTTCGAACAGCGCTTCCTTGCTGTCCGCCGTTTCCAGGCCATCGGCCCGCGCCCGCTCCAGGGTCGATTCCCGGCCCCATACCGTGACCTTCATGCCGAAGGCCTTGCCGTAGCCGGCGACGATCTTGCCGATCTTGCCGTAGCCGAACAGGCCCAATCGGCCTCCGTGCAAGGTCCGGCCCAGGCCGAAATTGGCCGGCATCGACGACGCTTTCATGCCGGATTGCTGCCAAGCCCCATGCTTGAGGTTTGCCGCATATTGAGGAATTCGCCTCATCGCGCTCATAATGAGCGCCCACGTCAGTTCTGCCGGTGCGACAGGCGAGCCGATTCCCTGGGCGACGGCGATCCCGCGCTCGGCGCAGGCTTCCACGTCGATGTGCGACCCGACGCGCCCCGTCTGGGAAATCAGCTTCAACTGAGGCAGTTTGTCCAGCAGGGCACGGGTGATGGGCGTACGTTCACGGATCAATACCAGTGTTTCCGTGTCGCGCAGCCGGACGGCCAATTGGCCCAGCCCCTTGACCGTGTTGTTGTAGACCTTGACTTCGTGGCCATCGAGCAGACTGAAGCAGTCCAGCTTGCGTACCGCGTCTTGATAGTCGTCCAGAATCGTTATGCGCATGGGCTTTCCTTCGATCAGTCGCGATGGTAGTCCAATTGGTCTTGTGAGCGATAGCTGCCAACGGTAACGGACCCTTTCTTCCTGGAAACTTTTGGTGGAAAGGGGTGGGGTATATTAAGTTAAAGTCCAGCCGGGCCAATCGATGCCCGGCTCATTATTTACATCATGATCAGGCGCCCCAGCGTCGAGGAGAATGTCACCAATGAACGCCGTGCCCAAAACATCGGTTCCCAAACAACTTTCGGCGGTGGATGCTCCTGACTGGGTACGTCACGAACGATTGAAGGCCTGGGTGGCCGAAGTCGCGGCGCTGGCGCAGCCCGATCGCATCGAATGGTGCGACGGTTCGCAGGAAGAATACGACCGCCTGTGCGAACAGATGGTCCAGGCCGGCACGCTGCGCCGCTTGAACCCCGCCAAGCGTCCCAATTCCTATCTGGCCTGGTCCGATCCGTCCGACGTCGCCCGTGTCGAAGACCGCACCTTCATCTGTTCCGAGCGCAAGGAAGATGCCGGTCCCACCAACAACTGGGTGGATCCGGCGGAAATGCGCGCCACGCTGGACGGGCTGTTCGCCGGCTCCATGCGCGGCCGCACCATGTACGTCATTCCGTTCTCGATGGGGCCGCTGGGCTCGCCCATCGCGCAGATCGGCGTCGAACTGTCCGACTCGCCCTACGTCGTGGCCAACATGCGCATCATGACCCGCATGGGCCGCAAGGTCTATGACGTGCTGGGCACCGACGGCGTGTTCGTGCCCTGCGTCCATACCGTGGGCAAGCCGCTTGCCCAGGGCGAGGCCGACGTGGCCTGGCCCTGCAACGAAACCAAGTACATCGTGCACTATCCCGAGACCCGCGAGATCTGGTCCTTCGGTTCGGGCTACGGCGGCAACGCGCTGCTGGGCAAGAAGTGCCTGGCACTGCGCATCGCCTCCAAGATGGGGCGCGACCAGGGCTGGCTGGCCGAGCACATGCTCATCCTGGGCGTCACCTCGCCCGAGGGCAAGAAGATGCACGTCGGCGCGGCCTTCCCCTCGGCCTGCGGCAAGACCAACTTCGCGATGCTGATCCCCCCGGCGTCGCTGCCGGGCTGGAAGGTCACCACCATCGGCGACGACATCGCCTGGATCAAGCCCGGTCCCGATGGCAAGCTGCGCGCCATCAACCCCGAAGCCGGCTACTTCGGCGTCGCGCCGGGCACGAACGAGAAGACCAACTTCAACTGCATGGCGACGCTGCGCGAGAACGTCATCTTCACCAATGTCGCGCTGACCGACGACGGCGACATCTGGTGGGAAGGCATGAGCGAGCCGCCTGCCCACTGCATCGACTGGCAGGGCCAGGACTGGACCCCGGAGATCGGCAAGACCACGGGCCGCAAGGCGGCGCATCCGAATGCCCGCTTCACCGTCGCCGCCGACCAGAACCCGGCCATCGACTCCGAGTGGGACAACCCCGCAGGCGTGACCATCGACGCCTTCGTGTTCGGCGGCCGCCGCTCCACCACGGTGCCGCTGGTGACCGAGGCCCGCAACTGGGTCGAAGGCGTGTACATGGCCGCCACCATGGGTTCGGAAACCACCGCCGCCGCCACCGGCAAGCAGGGCGTGGTGCGCCGCGACCCCTTCGCCATGCTGCCGTTCTGCGGCTACAACATGAGCGATTACTTCAGCCACTGGCTGCAGCTGGGTGCCAAGCTCGAATCGGCCGGCGTACGCCTGCCTGCCATCTTCTGCGTCAACTGGTTCCGTACGGACGAGAACGGCAAATTCGTCTGGCCCGGCTTCGGCGAGAACATGCGCGTGCTGAAGTGGATGCTCGAGCGCATCGATGGCAAGGCACAGGGCGTGGACCACGTGTTCGGCGTGACGCCTTCCTACGGCGATCTGACCTGGGACGGCCTGAACTTCACCCGCGAACAGTTCGATCGCATCACCGCCATCGACACGCAAGCGTGGAAGGAGGAATTGCGCCTGCATGATGAATTGTTCGAACTGCTCAAGCATGGGCTGCCGAACGAACTGGTGGAAGTCAAGGAGCGCCTGAGCAAGCGCCTGCAAGGCTGATCCGGCGCTTGCCGCGTGGCGCGCGAGCGCCCCGGCCGGCGATGAAAATGGCCCCCACGCTTGCCGCTACGCGGAAGCGTGGGGGCCATTTTTCATGATCTTTCCGCTTCCTGTTGCGGTCCCTTGCGAAGCGACGGCCCTGGTTACAGCGCGGCGGGGGATCATCGAAAACGGCTCGTAGACCGGCCATGTCCCAAGGAGAAACTCGTCGCTCGGGAGAAGCGCATGCCTATCAGGTACACCCTTAGATTGATCGCCATGGCCTTGGCCCTGGGCTTGATGAGCCCGGCGGGTGCCTTGGCGCGCAACATCATCGATACGGCCCAGACGGCCGGGATGTTCAGTTCGTGGATCAACGCGGTACGCGAGGCGGGATTGGAGCAGACCTTGAAAGGGCAGCCCTATACCGTGTTCGCGCCGTCCGACGAAGCCTTTGCCAAGCTGCCCTCCGCGCAGCGCGAGGCGTTGCGGAACAAGGATACGCTGGTGCAAATGGTCAAGCTGCACATGGTGGCCGGCAAGGTCCGCCTGAAGGATGCCAAGGAAGGCACGCAGATCAAGACCGAAGGCGGCAAGACCTTGACGGTCCATCGCAAGGATCGCCGCCTGCTGTTGTCGGACGCGGAGGTGCTGGAGCCGGACGTCGAGGTCGACAACGGCTATATCAATGTGCTGGATGCCGTCTTGCTTCCCTGATTCCGTGTAGTGGCCGTTGGCCGGATTCGTCGTGCTATTAAGATACATGATTGAATCTTGTAAATGATTGCATATCGTGGCAAATAGCATGACTTGTCTTGTATTTGTGCATGGATAGTCCTTGCGAGGATAATGGCGCCTCTTCCATAACAAGCGCCTTGCCGCAGGCTTCCACCCATGACTATCCAGCCCTCGCCCGAGGAAGAAGAAGCCGCCGCTTCCGTCGACGACATGGAGATTCACCGGCAGGACGGCCTGCTCGCGCCCAAGGTCGCTGCGCTCAGCAAGTCGCTGGCGCGCGCCTCCCAGGTGCAGGCTCGCATGCAGTTCGGGTTTTCTCAGGTGGAGTGGCAGGTGGTTACGCTGCTTGCCACGACCCAGCCTGCCTCGATACGCAAGCTGGCCTACATCGCCATGGTCGATGCGGCACAGATCAGCCGGGCCATCGGGGTCCTGACCCGTCAGGGGCTGATTGAAAGGGGAGTCTCTGAACGGGATAGCCGGCAGGCCGAACTGAGGCTGAGCCCGCGGGGAATGGAGGTGGCCGTGACCTTGCGGCGCCTGGCTCGCCAGCGCAATGATCGGCTCTTGAGTGGGTACTCGCCCGAGCGGATAGCGGGTTTGTTCGAGATGCTGGATGTGTTGATCGCTCGGGCCATGCGTGAAGAGACGGACAGCGGCGACGGCACCGGCACCGGCAGGGAAGAATGAGAGGAAGGATTCACGTGGTGTACTGCCGCCGGAAAAGAAGTCCCAATCGCTAGCGGCATTGGGTCAGCATCGCTGCGATTCCCTCAGTTTTGCCCTGTCACGTATTGCCTCCTTGTAGCCATGACAGCACGCGTGGCTAGATCCGCATAGGACTT
Organism: Pigmentiphaga sp. GD03639; assembly: GCF_029845405.1. Classification (NCBI taxonomy): domain Bacteria; kingdom Pseudomonadati; phylum Pseudomonadota; class Betaproteobacteria; order Burkholderiales; family Alcaligenaceae; genus Pigmentiphaga; species Pigmentiphaga sp. GD03639. The sequence goes on along the minus strand of NZ_JAOCLR010000010.1, from coordinate 92,455 downwards.
TTCCCGAGGAGGGTAGGGAGATACATCGGTATCGGCCTGGGATTGGAGAAACATCGACAGCCGGGCAGCCTGCAATATCGGCGCGGTCGCAGGCAACGACCTACCCGTACCACTGCTGTTTTCCGCCGGCGCCGTATTCCCCCGAGCCAAAGAATGCACAAGCAACCGCTGCAATGTTTCACGTGGAACATCGGCACGCTGCTCGGGTGGGTTCACACCCAATCCGTCGAGCTGTTCATCGCGAGCATCCCGCTCGCCATAACTTCACATCAGTTGCCACGCCGCGCTGCCACAATGTACGTCATGAACGGCTTGCCTCGTAGCCAGTGTTTCACGTGAAACACTATGGAGCGGCTTGTCCAGGGTAATGCTCGCGTTGGCAGGGCGGGAATCCTATAATCCCAAGTTACCGTGGCGTTTTCTCTCCAGACCCGGACATCTCCCTGGCCACGAAGGCTGCCAGGTCGCCAGGCCAAGCTTGGCTTTTTGCGGATCCCACCATGCTGTATCCAACCGAATTTGATGTAATTGTTGTAGGCGGCGGCCATGCCGGTACGGAGGCCGCCTTGGCGGCCGCCCGCGCTGGCTGCAAGACGCTGCTGCTCACGCATAACATCGAGACCCTGGGGCAGATGTCCTGCAACCCCTCCATAGGCGGGATAGGCAAGGGCCATCTGGTAAAGGAAGTCGATGCGCTGGGCGGGGCCATGGCCCTGGCTACCGACGAAGCAGGGATCCAATTCCGCATCCTGAATGCGTCCAAAGGGCCTGCGGTGCGGGCCACGCGGGCCCAGGCGGACCGTGTGCTCTACCGTAAAGCCATCCGCCATCGCCTGGAAAATCAGCCCAATCTCTGGCTGTTTCAGCAGGCAGTCGATGACTTGATGCTGGAAGGGGATAAGGTAGTTGGCGCGGTCACCCAGATCGGCCTGCGCTTCCGTGCGCGGGCGGTGGTGTTGACCGCTGGCACCTTCCTGAATGGGTTGGTTCACGTGGGACTGCAAAACTACTCGGCAGGCCGGGCGGGTGATCCGCCCGCCATTTCGCTGGGCAACCGCCTGCAGGAACTCAAGCTGGGACAAGGCCGCCTGAAGACCGGTACGCCGCCCCGTATCGACGGCCGTTCCATCGACTTCAGCGTGCTGGAGGAGCAGCCCGGCGACCTGGATCCGGTACCGGTGTTCTCCTATCTGGGCGATGCCTCCATGCATCCGCGCCAACTGCCGTGCTGGATCACGCACACGAATGCGCGCACGCACGAGATCATTCGCGGCGGCCTGGACCGTTCGCCCATGTACACAGGCGTTATCGAAGGGGTGGGGCCGCGCTATTGCCCGTCGATCGAAGACAAGATCCACCGCTTCGCCGACAAGGCCTCGCACCAGGTTTTCCTGGAACCGGAAGGGCTGACGACCCACGAGTTCTACCCGAACGGGGTGTCGACCAGCCTGCCTTTCGATGTGCAGCTGGACCTGATCCATTCGCTGCCCGGGCTGGAAAATGCCCATATCCTGCGGCCCGGCTACGCCATCGAGTATGACTATTTCGATCCACGTGGACTGAAAACGTCGCTGGAGACCCGCGCCATATCGGGGCTGTTCTTCGCCGGACAGATCAACGGCACGACAGGCTACGAGGAAGCAGCCGCGCAAGGACTGCTGGCGGGCATCAATGCCGCCCTGAAGGTGAAGGGCGAGGAAGCCTGGGTGCCGCGCCGCGACCAGGCCTACTTGGGCGTGCTGGCCGACGACCTGGTGACGCGCGGGGTGACCGAGCCCTATCGTATGTTTACGTCGCGAGCCGAGTATCGCCTGAGCCTGCGCGAGGACAACGCCGATTGGCGCCTGACGGAAACCGGCCGCCGGCTCGGACTGGTGGACGATGTGCGGTGGGATGCTTTCAACCGCAAGCGGGACGCGGTGGCGAGCGAGGTCGAGCGCCTGCGTTCCACGTGGATCAATCCCCGGATTTTCCCGGCCCACGCGGCCGAGCCGCTATTGGGCAAGGCGATCGAGCGTGAGTACACACTATTCGACTTGCTCAAGCGCCCCAACGTTTCCTATGATGCGCTTATGCAAGCGAAGAACGCGGACGAGGAATTGCTGGCGGGTCCGGGCGTAACCGACCAGATCGTTGCCGAACAGGTCGAGATCCAGGTCAAATACGCGGGCTACATCGCGCGCCAGCAGAACGAGATCGACAAGCAGGCCGGGCACGAGAACCAGCGTATACCCGACGACATCGACTACGACTCGGTACGCAGCCTGTCCTTCGAAGTCCGCCAGAAGCTCAAGACTCATCGGCCGCAAACCATCGGCCAGGCTGCCCGTATCTCGGGCATTACGCCTGCCGCCATCTCGCTCCTGCTGATACACCTGAAGCGCCGGCAATACGGACGGCTGGATGCCGATTCCGCCGCCGACGCCAACCGGGCGGCATGAGCGTGTCCCACGGCCATTCGACAACCATACGCCTTCTCCTGGGAGAAAAGCCGCGCCACGACGAGACGGGAGGCTCGTCGGCATCGATGCGCGGCTTGCGGGGAAGCGCGTCCGCTTCCCCGGCAAGGGGAGCTCCCGGCCGCCGGAGGGTCGTCCCATGAACATGTCCCGGAAACCGATCCCGATGCAGGAACCTTTCAATGGCGCGGTATTCGCCGCCCAGCTCGAGTCGGACTGCGCGGCGTTGCGCCTGCCGCTCGATCACGCGCGCATCGACCTGCTGCTGAACTACCTGGCGCAGATGCTGCGCTGGAATCGCACCTACAACCTCACGGCCATACGAGAGCCGGAGCAGATGCTTTTGCATCACATCACGGACAGCCTGGCGGTGGTGCCGGAGCTGGCCCAGCGGCTTGCGGGCCAGCCGGCCAGCATCCTGGATGTGGGCTCGGGCGGAGGATTGCCCGGCGTGGTCCTGGCCATCTGCCGTCCGGAGTGGCAGGTGCGCTGCGTGGACGCGGTGGAAAAGAAGACCGCGTTCATCAAGCACGTGGCCGGGGTGCTGCGGCTGTCCAACCTGGAGGCGACGCACGCCCGGGTCGAGGAGCTGGAACCCGCCGAGTGCGACATCGTCGTCTCGCGCGCGTTCGCGTCGCTGCACGATTTCGCCGCGCTGGCCGGGCGCCACGTCAAGCCTGGAGGACGGTTGGCCGCCATGAAGGGCCATCCGCCCGAAGACGAGATGCAGGCGCTGAAGGACCAGGGAGCATGGCAGGTGGAAGGCGTCACGACGCTTTATGTGCCAAGATTGTCCGCCCGCCGCTGCCTGGTCTGGATGGACCGCGTCGAGGGCGGGGCAAACGAGGGTTAGCAGAACGCGGCGCCGGCCACCGGCGCGTCAGATTCACCCATAATCAGGTTGTATTCGATGTCTTCCAATTCCAGCATGGTCAACGAGGCGGCACCGTCCGGAGAAGAAGCCGGCGAGCTGGAGGCGATCAGCGGCGCCGAGCCGCTGGCCGCCAAGCGCACCGCCCGCATCTTCTGCATCGCGAACCAGAAGGGCGGGGTCGGCAAGACCACCACCGCGGTCAATCTGGCGGCGGCCCTGGTGGCCCAGGAGCAGCGCGTGCTGCTGGTCGATCTCGATCCGCAGGGCAACGCCACCATGGGCAGCGGCATCGACAAGCGCGAGCTGCAGGCCACGCTCTACGAGGTCCTGATCGGCGAAGCCAGCATCGCCGAGGCCGCGAAGGCATCCGAGAGCGGCTATGACGTCCTGCCCTCCAACCGCGAACTGGCGGGCGCCGAGATCGACCTGGTGGAGCTCGAAGAGCGCGAGCGGCAGCTCAAGCATGCCATCGCCGCCGTGGCCGACCGCTATGACTTCGTGCTGATCGACTGCCCGCCCACCTTGTCGCTGCTGACGCTCAACGGCCTGGCCGCCGCGCATGGCGTGATCATTCCCATGCAGTGCGAGTACTTCGCGCTGGAAGGGCTGTCGGATCTCGTCAACACCATCAAACGGGTCCACGCCAACCTGAATCCCGACCTGCGCGTGATCGGCCTCCTGCGCGTGATGTTCGATCCGCGCGTGACCTTGCAGCAGCAGGTGTCGGCGCAGCTCGAGAGCCACTTCGGCGACAAGGTATTCAAGAGCATCATCCCGCGCAACGTCAGGCTGGCCGAGGCGCCCAGCTATGGCCTGCCGGGCGTGGTGTTCGACCCCGCGTCCAAGGGGGCGCAGGCCTACGTGGCCTTCGGGGCGGAAATGATAGAGCGTATGAAGACGCTATAGCTTTGGGGAAGCACATCATGGAAATGAAAGCAGGATCTAAGGGTGTGAAGAAACCCAAAGGACTCGGACGCGGACTGGACGCGCTGCTGGGCGCCGACATGCCGGCGGTCAGCACGCTGGGCACCAAGTCCACGGCCCAGCCGGAACAGAAGGAAGGCCCGCCCAATACGCTGCCGGTGTCCAGCATGCAGGCCGGCCGCTACCAGCCGCGCTCGCGCATGGATGAAGGCGCGCTGGGCGAACTGGCCGAATCGATACGCACCCAGGGGGTGATGCAGCCCATCCTGGTCCGCGCGATCGAAGGCGGCCGCTACGAGATCATCGCCGGCGAACGCCGCTTCCGTGCCGCACAACTGGCCGGCCTGACCGAGGTACCGGTGCTGGTGCGCGAGGTCAGCGACGAGAACGCCGCGGTCATGGCGCTGATCGAGAACATCCAGCGCGAAGACCTGAACCCGCTGGAAGAAGCGCAGGGCGTGCAGCGATTGATCGGCGAATTCGGCATGACGCACGAGCAGGCGGCCCAGGCCATTGGCCGCTCGCGTTCGGCCACGAGCAACCTGCTGCGCCTGTTGAACCTGGCCGCTCCGGTGCAGACCATGCTGTTGGCCGGCGACCTCGACATGGGCCATGCGCGCGCGCTGCTGGCGGTGGATGCCGCCACGCAGATCCAGCTCGCCACGCAGATCGTGGCCAAGCGGCTGTCGGTGCGCGAGGCCGAAAAGCTCGTCGCTCAGACACTGCAGGAAGCCGCGCAGAAGTCCAGCCGCAAGCCCGCGGCCAAGTCACGCGACGTGCTGCGCCTGGAAGAAGCGCTGTCCGATCGCCTGGGCACGCAGGTGGCGTTCAAGATCGGCGCGAAGGAACGCGGCCAGATCATCATCGATTTCCACGGCTGGGAACACCTGTCGTCGCTGCTGGAAAAGCAGGGCCTGGCGGACGTGCTGGAAAACAGCTGAACGGCGGCGGCGCGCGTCCGCTATGCCGACGCGCCTCCGAAGAAGGCTGCCGCGATGCGCGCGACACTCGCATGCGCGGCGATGACGGTCAAGCCGGCCGTGGGCGTGGCGGCATCGGCCGCCACGGGCAGGGGGCGCACGTCGAAGCGCCTGTCGTCGGGCGCGAACTGCACCACTCGCCGCTGGCCGTCGGCCAGCATCACGATGCCCTTGAGGCGCAGCAGGTCGTCACCCAGCGCATCGGCCAGCGCGTGCAGACGGACCAGCAGCGCATCGCGCGCGATGGCCTCGGGCAACGGAAGAAAATACGCCTGCGCGTCATGATGATGATGAGCGTGTTCATCATCGTGTTCGTGGGCATGCGCGGGATCATGAGGGTCGTGCGCCACGCCGGTCGCCGACTGTCGATCCGCGTCATCGCCTGCCTGCGCGGCCCGGGGCGCGACGGCCTGACATACGTGCTCCCATGACAGGTCGGCCTGGTTGGAGACCAGCACGGGCGCCGCGGGATTCAAGGCCGCCAGGCGACCGGCCAGCGCTTGCGTCGATTCCTCCGGCGCATCCGATGTCTTGGTCATGATCAGCGCCTGCGCCGCGCGTACCTGCGCCCGCGCTTCCGGATGGCGATCGAGCAATGCCGCGCCGGCCGGCGCGCCCGCTACCGTCACGACGGCCCGCAGGCGATAGCGTTCGCGCAGCAGCGGGTGATCGTGCAAGGCCTGGAGAATGGGCGCGGGATCGGCCATGCCCGTGGTCTCGATCGCCACGGCGGGAAACGCCGGCATGCGGCGTTGCAGCCGTGCCCAGAACAAGTCCTCCAGCGCCTGTTCCAGGCCCGGCAGGCCCGTGCAGCACACGCACGAACCCGATACCAGCGAGGCCTGTTCGGTCACACCCAGCAAGGCGCCGTCGAGCCCGACCTCGCCCAGCTCGTTGACGATCACCGCCGCGCCTTGCAGGCCCGGTTGTTCCAGCCAGGCCGAAAGCAGCGTCGTCTTGCCGCTGCCCAGGAAGCCAGTCAGCAGATAGACGGGGATGGGGGACGAGGCAGCCATGGACGAACTCAGCTCATGATTGGTAGCCCAGCCGCGCCGACACGCCGTCGGCGGCCTGGAGCACGGGCGCGACGAACCCGCGCATCGCTTTCTTGGTCAGTCGCTGGGTGGGACCGGCGATGCCGATCGCGGCGATGACCTGCCCGGTGTGGTCGCGCACCGGCGCCGCAAGGCCCCGCATGCCGACCTCGCTTTCCTCGTCGTCTTGCGCATAGCCGTCGCGGCGCACCTGTTCCAGCGTGCCGCGCAACAGGGCAGGATCGGTCTGTGTGTTCGGCGTGCGCGGCGCCAGGCCGTCCTTGACCACGCGCGCCAGTACCTCGGCGCTCTGGAAGGCCAGCAGGGCACGGCCCTCGCTGGTGCAAAAGGCGGGCTTGCGCGCGCCCACGTACGAACGCATGCGGATCGCCTGATGGCTTTCGAGGTTGAAGAGATAGATGATGTTGCTTTGCTCGAGCGTGGCCAGATGCACGGTCTCGCCGGTGATCTCGCGCAACTCGTGCAGGTAGGGCAGGGCCTGCGTCGAAATATCCATGCGTCGCCGCACCAGCGCGCCCAGCGCGAACAGCCCCAGCCCCAGCCGATACCGGCCGTTCTCCGGATTCTGCTCCAACAGCCCCTCGGCCGTCAGCGTGCTGGCCAGCCGGTGCACCGTGCTCTTGGCCAGCCCCAGCCGCTTGGCAAGCGTGCTGATCCCGATCTCGACTTCCGTCTCGGAAAACGCCTTGAGCACACGAATGGCCGAAGCGACCGAGGACAGCCGCCCTTCGCCTCCGTCCTGAGTGTCTTGCATGATGATGGACAATGTTTGTGTCAACCCACCTTTATAACAAGTGCTGGCAGCCAGCAAAGCACGGAAGCGACAAACCAGGAAAGTCCCACCGGTCCCAGGAAACCGCGGATCTGGCTTTGCCAGTCCGCCGGTTTCGCCCCCTTGAGGGGGCGCCCGAAGGGCGTAGGGGGTGGGCTTTCCTTGCGCGCGTCAGCGCGTAGGGGGGGGCTCTATATATTGTTTCCAGTGCACGATTTCCTTCTTCACGAAATCGTTGAACGTGGGCGCATCCCAGTCGAAGGTTTCCATGTTCTGGGCCCGCAGTTCGGCCTGCCCTTCCGACGATTGCAGGGCCTTGCGCACCGCGAGGTTGAGCTTGGTTACCAGCTCGGGCGCCATGCCGGCGGGGCCCGACAGCGAGAACCAGGTGGTGCCGGTCAGCTGCGGATAGCCCAGTTCCTTGAAGGTCGGGATATCGGGGAAGTCGGCCACGCGCTGCGCCGAGGTCACGGCCAGCGGGCGCAGCTTGCCGGCCTTGATGTTGCCGGCGGCGGTGCTGAGCGTGATGAAGGCGGCCGGTACCTGGTTGGCCGCGACGTCGGCCACGGCCGGACCCGCGCCCTTGTAGCTGATGTGCACCAGGTTCAGCTTGGTGATCTGGCGGAAGGCTTCGCCGATCAGGGCGCCATGCGTGCCCTGCCCGGGCGAGGCCCAGCTCAGGCCCTGGGGCATGGACTTGACCTGTTTGATGAAGCCGGGCACGTCCTTGATGGGCTGCGCCACGTTGACCGCCAGCACGGTGGGCGGTCCGCCCAGCAGCGCGATGTGTGTGAAGTCCTTGATCGGGTCGAAGCTGGTCGCGTTGGTCAACGGGGCGACGACGTGCGAGCCGATGCCCGACACCACCAGCGTGTAGCCGTCGGGCTCGGCGCGCGCGACCATTTGCGAACCGATGACGCCGCCCGCGCCGCCGCGGTTGTCCACCACGAAGCTCTGCTTGAACGTCTCGGCAAGATGGCGCGCGATCAGCCGGCCCAGCGTGTCGGCGCTGCCGCCGGGCGCGTAGGGCACCACGATCTTGACCGGCCGGTTGGGCCACGGATCCTGCGCACAGGCAGGCGCCGCAAGGGCGCCGGCTGCAAGGCTCGCGCACAGAAGGCGCGCGAGGAAATGGCGATGAATCGTCATCGGCGTGTCTCCTTTCTTGAAGTTCCGATGGTCGCCGCGGCACGGGCCGCATTGACATCGGGATCGAGCGAATGATAACTTTGTTTCCTATCGAGGAACAGTGTTCCTTTATACGGAACGTATATCAAGCGAGGGGACTCAAGATGTTGAAGAAGGAACAGAACGACCTGCTTACCCAGACGGGGCCGGGAACGCCCCTGGGCGAGCTGTTCCGCCGCTACTGGCTGCCGGTGATGCTGAGCCGCGAGCTGCCCGGGCCCGGCTGCGAGCCGGTGCGCGTCAAGCTGCTGTCCGAGCGGCTGCTGGCCATACGCGACGAGGAAGACAACATCGGCCTCATCGACGAGTTCTGTGCGCATCGCGGCGTGTCGCTTTGGTTCGGCCGCTACGACGAGAAGGGCCAGGGCGGCGGCATCCGCTGTCCGTACCATGGCTGGAAATACGCCGCCGACGGCCAATGCCTGGACGTGCCGTCCGAAGCGGAAGACAGCGGTTTTCGCAGCCGTATCAAGCTCACCTCGTATCCGCTGGTCGAGCGCGGCGGCATCCTGTGGACCTACATGGGCCCGCCCGAGCACCAGCCACCGCTGCCCGAGTACGAGTTCGCGATGGTGCCCGCCGAGCAGCGCTTCGTGTCCAAGCGCATCCAGGAAAACAACTGGCTGCAGGCGCTGGAGGGCGGCATCGATTCCAGCCACGTCTCGTGGCTGCATCGCGACAGCCTCAAGTCCGATCCGCTGTTCAAGGGCGCGGCGGGCAACCAGTACAACCTCAAGGACCTGCGCCCGGTGTTCGAAGTGGTCGACACCGATACCGGCCTGCTGGTGGGCGTGCGCCGCAACGCCGACGACGATTCGTACTACTGGCGCATCACCCCGTGGCTGATGCCCTGCTTCACCATGGTTCCTCCGCGCGGCGATCATCCCGTGCACGGGCACTTCTGGGTTCCGATCGACGACGAGAATTGCTGGGCGTGGAGCTTCGACTACCATGCCGGCCGCGCGCTGACCGAGGCCGAGGTGCAGGCGATGGAAGACGGCAAGGGCATCCACGTGCGCTACGTGCCGGGCACGTTCCGCCCGCTGCAGAACAAGGACAACGACTACCTGATGGACCGCGAGGCCCAGAAGGCGGGCAGAACGTTCAGCGGCATCGAAGGCATCGGCATGCAGGATGCGTCGCTGCAGGAAAGCATGGGCCCGATCCAGGACCGTACCAAGGAGCACCTGACGTCCACCGACAACGGCATCGTCAAGATGCGCCGCGCGTTGATGAAGGCCGTGAAGGCGCTGGCCGAGGAAGGCGCGGCGCCTCCGGGGACGCATCCGTCGGCGCACCACGTCCGCTCGGCCGCGGTGATCCTGCCGCGCGACCAGCACTTCAAGGATGCCGCCGCCGAGGCGCTCACGGCGCAGCCCGGCCGGCCGCACGCGTCGGTGTAGCGGCCATGGCGCTTAACGTACGAGCCGCGGTCGCCGTCGAGGCCGGCAGGACCGAACTGCGCGAACTGGCCGCGCCGGCCACCTCCGCCACCAGCGGCCTGCTCAAGGTCGCCGTCACCGGCGTGTGCGGCAGCGACTGGCCCTACTACCAGCAACTGCCGGCCAGCCGCGGCCCGCTCGTGCTCGGCCACGAGACCGTGGGCCACGTGGCCGAACTGGGCGACGTGGCGCGCGCCAAGTGGGGAGTGAAGGAAGGCGACCTGGTCGCGCTGGAGGAATACCTGCCCTGCGGCCATTGCGAGTTCTGCCGCAGCGGCGAATTCCGGCTGTGCGACGCCACCGACTGGCGCCTGGGCGGACTGCGCTACGGCGCCACCGGGCTGTCGGTGGAACCGGGGCTGTGGGGCGGGTTCAGCCAGTACCAGTTCCTGCACCTGAACACGGTGTTCCATCGCGTGCCCGCCGGCGTCTCGCCCCGCCATGCGGCGCTGGCGCTGCCCCTGGCCAACGGCATCGAATGGACCTACCTGCAAGGCGGCGCGGGGCCGGGCCAGACCGTGGTGATACAAGGGCCCGGCCAACAGGGCCTGGCATGCGTCGTGGCCGCGCGCGAAGCGGGGGCCGAACGCATCATCATCACCGGGCTCTCGAACGAGACGGATGCGCGCCGCCTGGCACTGGCGCGCGAACTGGGCGCGCACCACACCATCGACATCGAGTCGCAGGACCTGCTCGAGACCGTCGCCGACCTGACCGGTGGCCTGATGGCGGACCTGGTCATCGACTGCGCCGCGGGCGGCACCGATTCGGTCGTCACCGCGGTCCAGCTTGCGCGCAAGCGCGGACGGGTCATCCTGGGCGGGCAGAAGCGCCGCCGCATTCCCGAATTCGACAGCGATCGCATCATCGCGCGCTTCCTGACCGTCAAGGGCATGCGCGGCCACAGCTACGAATCGGTCGAGCTGGCGCTGCAACTGATCGCGGGCGATCGCCATGGGGTGAAGAAGATGAGCACGCATGCCTTCGGGCTCGAGGATACCGACCTCGCGCTGCGCAGCCTGGCGGGCCAGGGCGTGCAGGGGGCCATCCACATGACCATCGATCCCTGGAGCTGAACCTACCCGGCCGGTCGTTTCCGGTCCTTTCTTATCGGGCAGCCATGGCCCTTTGACGCGGTCGCGCCGCGCCAGAGGGCCATGGCTGTTGCCGTTTTCTCCTTCTTGACACCCGGCCATGCGAATCCCATAATGATCAAATGCTAGCGATTCGCTAGTATTTGATCAGTGCAGGGCCGCGACCATCCGCGAGGGCGGAGCGCAGTCATGGAACAGGAGACAGGAGGATCGATGCTCAGCCCCGAAATGAATCGCATGCTTACCCGGGTGGAGAACGGCGCGCCCATGGGAAATCTCATTGGTCGATTCTGGATACCGGCATTGTTGTCGGAAGAAATCGCCGAGCCGGACTGCCCGCCAGTGCGTGTCGGCCTGCTCGGCCACCGCCTGGTGGCGTTTCGCGACTCGGAGGGCAGGGTCGGACTGCTGGACGCGCGCTGCCCGCATCGCTCGGTCGACCTGTTCTTCGGCCGCAATGAACAGGGTGGATTACGCTGCGTCTACCACGGTTGGAAGTTTGGCGTGGACGGCGCCTGCGTCGACATGCCCAGCGAACCTTCGACCAGCCCGATGAAGGCCAAGGTGCGCGCGCGGGCATACCCCGTGCATGAATCCGGTGGCATCGTCTGGGCCTATCTGGGCCCTGGCCAGGCCCCCGCCGCGCCCGACATCGAATTCATGTCGCTGCCGAAAAGCCACGTTTACGCGTCGAAGCGGCTGATGCGTTGCAACTTCATGCAGGCGCTGGAAGGCAGCCTGGATACGTCTCATCTGACCTTTCTGCACCAGATGAACCTCATGTCCAAGGACGTGTTCGGCGTGGGGGACTTTCAGCGCTTCTCCGACGCCGATGGCGCTCCGCGGTTCTTCTGTGCGGATACCCCTTACGGCATGTCCATTTCCGCGCGCCGAGACGGCGACGACGATACCTACTACTGGCGCGTCACGCAGTGGCTGATGCCGGTCGGCGTGCTGGTCCCGACCGCGCCGGGAAGCGTGTGCCGGGCCAATTTCTTCGTCCCGATCGACGACCGGAACTGCTGGTGGTACAGGATCCGCTACCAGCCGGAGCGGCCGCTGGAACAGGAGGAAATCGAGGAGTACGACACCGGCGATCTGGATTATTCGCGCCGCGTGCCGGGCACCTATGAATCGATAGGCAACAAGGAGAACGACTATCTGATCGATCGCGGCAAGCAGCGCGCCGAATCCTTTACCGGCATCCCCAGCGCCCAATTGCAGGACATCGCCGTGCAGGAAAGCCAGGGCGAAATCGCGGACCGCAGCATCGAGCACCTCGGGACGTCCGATACCGCCATCGCCCAGACCCGGCGCAGGCTGATCAATGCCGCCCAGGCACTCGAGGAAGGGCGGATGCCACCGGAAGCGCTCGCTGCCTCGCAATACCGCATCCGTGCCATCGCCATCACGCTGAACCGAACCCGAACTTTCGACGAAGCAGCGGCGCTGGCGCAGTTGCCGCCAGTCCAGGGGACCCGGGAGAAGATGAAATGAGGCTTACGATGACAAATATCATGAGACATCTCGCCCTGGCAGCCGCCCTCGGCGCCACCAGCCTGTTCCCGCATGGGGTTTTCGCGCAGGGAGCTTCCTGGCCCACTCGTTCCGTCCGGGTGATTGTGCCTTTCCTGGCTGGAGGATCGATCGACGTCGTCGCCCGCACGCTGGCGGCCGAGCTTTCGGCCCGCTATCACCAACAGTTCGTGGTGGAAAACAAGGCAGGCGCCGGTGGCACCATCGGCACGGATCTCGTGGCCAAGAGCGCGGCGGATGGCTACACGCTGCTGCTTACGGCCCAGGGACCGCTGGTGATCAACCCGTTCATCATGTCCAAGCTGCCCTACGATGCGCAGCATGCGTTTGCTCCGGTGTCGCGGGTTGTCGATGCGCCCAACGTGCTGGTGGCCTCGCCCAAGGCAGGACTGCCGACGTTCGAGGCTTTCCTGCAGCGGGCTCGGTCGGGCGGCGCGCCGCTGACTTACGCCACCCAGGGCGTGGGCACCACGGGCCACGTCACCGGCGCGCTGCTGGACCAGGCGCTGGGCATTTCGCTAACGCATGTGCCCTACAACGGTTTTCCTCCCATATTGACCGATGTCATGCAGGGCCGCGTCGATCTGATGATCGCGGACACCGTGAATGTGGGTGAGCGAGTCCGGACGGGCCAGTTGGCTGCCGTTGCAGTGGCCTCGCCTCGACGCAGTTCGGTGCTGCCCGAGGTTCCGACCTTCGCGGAAAAAGGCTATCCCGAGATCGTGGCGGGTCCGTGGTTCGCCTTGCTGGCCCCAGCGGGCACGTCCAAGTCGGTGCGAGACAAGCTCTCGGCCACGGTCAAGGAGATCCTGGCCAAGCCCGACATCGCCACGCGCTTCCACGACATGGGCCTGGACATCGTAGGCTCGACGCCGGACGATCTGCAAAGCTACATGGACAAGGAATATGCGCGCTGGGGCACGATCATCCGTAAGGCCGGCATACAGTCGGCTTCCTGACCTGCGGTAAGGTCAATCGGCGAAGTCTTTCCAGGTCCGGGGAGACTTCAGCCGATCCGAAGCCGTGGCCGCCAGCTTGCTCAGCGTCTCCCGGATGTGGCGCTCTTCTCCCTGGCCCATCGCACCCAGCACGTCATGTTCCAGTGCGCTCATCACGCGCTCCACGTCCATGCGCGCCCGCTCGCCTGCCTCGGTCAACTGCAGCACGGAACGCCGGCGATCGCGCGGATCGACGCCCTTGGTCATATAGCCCTGCCTGGTCAGCTGCACGATGGCGCGCGAGACGAAGAAAGCGTCCGTGCTCGTATGTTCAGCTACTTCCTTGGCCGACAGTGGGCCGAAGCGTCCGACCACTGCCATTACGCGCCACGTGATGGTCGTCAGGCCGTACTTTTCTTCCCACATGGGGGCCAGGAACTGCGAGATGCGTGTCGCGATCATCAGCGCCTGATAGGCGATGCGGTGCTCGAGCGGGACGGTCGGGTCGGGCGGAGTCTTCTTCGGCATGGTCGATTGAGGCGCTGCGGCGATGGTAGCCGGGCGCACGGCGGAGGTGGATATATTATGCAGTGTGTCACCGCTCGTCGATGATCAAAGGAGACAGCCATGCCCTACCGCTTCGACCGCATCGATCCCCGCCAGACCGCCATGGTCGTGGTGGACATGCAGAACGACTTCGTCGCCGACGGCGCCAAGCTCCAGTCCCGGCAGGCCAGGGACATGGTCGGCAAGCTGGCCGAGACCCTGCGCTTTTGCCGCGAGCAGGGGATACGGGTGCTCTATACCGCGCACGTGCATCGTGACGACGGCTGCGACATGGGGCTGTTTCGCGACCTGTACGGGCCCATCGCCGACCACTCGTCCCTGGTGGACGGCACCAAGGGCGCCGACATCTATCCCGAACTCGCTCCGGCCCCGGGCGAGCATGTCATCAAAAAGCACCGCTACAGCGGTTTCTACGGCACCGACCTGGACATCATCCTGCGCGAATGGGGCATACGGAACGTCGTGATCTCGGGCACCACCACCGAGAACTGCTGCCACGCCACGGCGCGCGACGCGATGTTCCACAACTACAAGGTGGCGTTCCTGGCCGATGCCACCGGCACCTTCGACTATCCCGACGTGGGCTGGGGCGCGATGAGCGCGGCCGAGGTGCACAAGGCGACGCTGACCATCCTCGCGTTCTCGACCGCGCACGTGATGAACGTGGACGAGTTCAGGTCGCTGGTGGCCAAGGGCAGGGGCTGAACTAGCTCAGCACGAGCCAGGTCCCGGCCAGGCTCGTGATGGCCACCAACGCGGTGATGCCAGCCATCCACGCCGACGAGGCGGCGTGGATCTTGTCCAGGGCCAGGGCCGACCGGCGCCACGACGCGGTCGCGAAGAACAGGATGGCGCACAGCATGTCCAGCGCGCCCACGATCAGGAACATCGGCTGGTGTTCCTGCACGCCCGCGCGCAGCACCAGCAGCGCAACGGCCGTCATCGACAGGCCGGTCCGGCCCCAGGACAGCGCGGTGCGCTGGGGTTGCAGCCCCGGGTCGAGCTGCGAACTCATCGGAATAGCACGAACAGGCCGGCCACCACGGCGACCAGCAGGGTCACGCCCGCGGCCAGCGGAATCAAGGTCGAACGCGGCAGGGGCCGCGAGTGCCGCATGGCCTGCTGGTTGGCCTTCCACTGGAAATAGGCGCCGCAGCAGAAGACCAGGCCGGCGACGGTCATCGCCACGCTCAGCGCCAGCAGCGGCCAATGCGGCTGGACCACGCCGCCGAACTGGTGCAGCAGGATGGCGCCGGCCAGCACGGCAAGCGCGGTGCGTATCCAGGCGAGGAAGGTGCGTTCGTTGGCCAGCGTGAAGCGATAGTCGGGTTCGCGGCCGTCATCCTCTTGCATGCGGGGGCTCTCCTGCGGGGTTTGGTTCGGGTGCCGCTATTTTAGGCTGTCGCGCAGGGCTTTCATGCAGTCGACAGCGGCCATGCAGTAACCTTGGATGGAACAACCCGCAACCGGAGCACAGACGTGGAATACCGCAAACTGGGACGCACCGATCTCGAAGTCAGCGTGATCGGGCTGGGAACCATGACCTGGGGGGAGCAGAACAGCGAAGCCGAGGCCCACGAGCAACTGGATTACGCGCTGGCGCAGGGCGTGAACCTGGTGGATGCCGCCGAGATGTATCCGGTGCCGCCCAAGGCCGAGACCCAGGGTCGCACCGAGGCCTACATCGGCACCTGGCTGGCCCGCACCGGCCGCCGCCAGGACATCGTGCTGACCAGCAAGGTCGCCGGCCCCTTGCGCGATGCCAAGCGTCCCGGCCATATCCGCGACGGCAAGCCCTTCCTGGACCGCAAGAACCTGACTGCCGCGCTGCACGACAGCCTCAAGCGCCTGCAGACGGACTACCTCGATCTCTACCAGCTGCACTGGCCTGACCGCACCACGGCCACCTTCGGCCAGCTCGCCTATCCCTGGGTGAAGGACGACTACACCGTGCCCATCGAGGAAACGCTGTCGGTGCTGCAGGACTTCGTGCGCGAGGGTAAGGTGCGGCACATCGGCGTCTCGAATGAAACGCCGTGGGGCGTGGCGCAGTTCCTGAAACTGTCCGAGACGCGCGGCCTGCCGCGCATCGCGTCCATCCAGAATCCCTACAGCCTGCTCAACCGCGTGTACGAAATCGGCCTGTCCGAGTTCACGCAGTTCGAGCAGGTCAGCTTGCTGGCCTATTCGCCGCTGGGCATGGGCGTGCTGTCGGGCAAGTACCTGGGCGGCGCGCGGCCCGAGGGCGCGCGCCTGACGCTGTTCTCGCGCTTCACCCGCTATGACGGGCCCCAGGCCGAATCGGCCGCGCGCCAGTACGTGGAGCTCGCGCGCGACCATGGCCTCGTGCCGGCGCAGATGGCGCTGGCCTGGGTGAACAGCAGGCCGTTCGTGGCCAGCAACCTGATCGGCGCGACCACCATGGCGCAACTGCAGGAGAACATCGCCAGCGCGCAGGTCACGCTTGCCCCCGAGGTGCTGGAGGGCATCGAGCGCATCCATCGCAGCCAGCCCAATCCCTGCCCCTGAGCCGGCGGGCAGGCCGCGTGCGCGCGGCCTGCCCGGCTACGGCGTTCAGATCTTGAACGCCTCGAAGGTCTCCGGCGCGAACAGGTCTTCCGGCGTCAGCAGCTTCTTCGACAGCCCACCCTGGTGGTGGTAGCGCAGGAAGGTCTCCAGCGTCTTGCGGTTGTTCTCGAAGCCGTAGGCCCAGAAGTCTTCGCCCATTTCCTTGATCACGGCTTCCATGTTGCCCAGCAGCCAGGGATGCATGATCTTGAGCGCGGCGGTCTCGCGCAGGTTCTGGTAGGCCACCTGCTGCGCCTGCACGAAGGCCTTGTACAGCGACTGCGCGACCCAGCGGTTGGCCTCGTAGATTTCGCGGCGGATGACCAGCGTATGCATGATGGGGAAGATCCCCGTGTTGCGGAAGTACTCGCGCTCGACCGCTTCGAAATCGGGGAACAGCCGCGTGACCTTGCCCTTGCCGGTCAGGAAGGTGGACGGCATGCGCGCGGTGTGCAGGGCGTCGATCTCGCCGTCCAGCAGCATCTGCGACAGGGTCTGCGTGGGGCCGATCTGCTCGACCTTGATGTTGGGGGGCAGGTCGATCTTGAGCTTCTCGGGACGGCCGGGCTCTTCTTCGCCGCCGGTGACGTAGGTTACGCTGTCGACGGGCACGCCGTAGTGTTCGTCCAGGATGCCGCGAATCCACACCGGCGCGGTCATCTGGTACTCGGGCGTGCCGATGCGCTTGCCGATCAGGTCCTTGGGCTCGCGGATGCCCGCATCCGCGTTCACGTAGATGCACGAGTGGCGGAAGAAGCGCGAGGGGAAGATCGGGATCGCGATGAAGGGCCGCTCGGGCTTGAACAGCGACACGGTGTAGGACGACAGCGACATCTCGGCCACGTCGAACTCGCGATGCCGCAGCATGCGGAAGAAGGTTTCCTCGACCGGCATGTTCAGGTAGTTCAGGTCGATGCCGTCGGGAACGACGGTACCGTCCATCAGCGCGCGGGTGCGGTCGTAGTCCCAGCAGCCCAGGGAAAGTCTCAGTTTGGACATAAGCGGCCTCGATAAAGAGAAAGTTGGACGGTCATTCGATGCGGATGTTGGCCTTCCGGATGACGGCGCCGTAGCGGTCGATGTCGGAACGGATCTTCTGCCCGAACTGTTCGGGCGTGCCGCCCACCGGCGTCAGGTAGCTGGTGGCCAGCGTCGATTGCACTTCGGGCTTCTTCAGGATGGCGTTCACGGCCGAATTCAGCCTGGCGACGATCTCGCGCGGCGTGCCCGCGGGGGCCAGCATGCCATACCAGATGTCGATGTTGAAACCGGGGAAGCCTTGTTCGGCGCCGGTGGGCAGGTCGGGTGCATAGGGCGTGCGCTGGTCCGCCGCGACGGCGTAGACGCGCATGCGGCCGTCCTTGAGGTAGCCCGCGATGTTGGTCAGCGTGATGAAGATCAGGTCCACCTGCCCACCCAGCACGTTGGGCACCGAGTCCGAGCAGCCCTTGTACGGCACGTGCGTGATGTCCACGTCGGCCTGCTGCTTGAACATCTCGCCGGCCAGGTGCAGCGCCGAGCCGGTGTCGCAGCCGGCGTAGGACAGCTTGCCCGGGTTGCCCTTGGCGTAGGCCACGAGGTCCTTGAGCGACTTGGGCGCGAGATCGGCGCGCGCGCCCAGCACCGCCGGCGTGGTGCCGATCTGCACCACCGGCGCGAAGCTCTTGAGCGTGTCGAAGGGCAGCTTGTTCATCAACGTGTGGTTGATGGTCATCGTGTTGGGAATGATGGCCAGCGTGTAGCCGTCGGCCGCCGCCTTGGCCAGCAGGTCCAGCCCGATGTTGCCGCCGGCCCCGGGCTTGTTCTCGACCACGAAGGTCTGGCCCAGCTCGGCGCGCAGGTGCGTGGCGATCAGGCGCGCGGCCGTGTCCACGCCGCCGCCGGCGGTCACGGGCACGATGACGCGCACGGGCTTGGAGGGGTAGTTGTCCGCCATCGCCAGGGGCGAAGCGGCGGCCGCGGCCACCGCCAGGGCGGCGAACAGGGCGCGTGCCGAGGTTTTCATGCAGTTCTCCATCTTGTGCTTTTTCAATGATTCGTACCGATCCCCATGCCACGCCGGAACGGTCGCTTGCGGGATGGGGAATGTGCGCGCCGGCGCGTGGGTCACCACGCCCGGCGCGTCCTGGAGGCGCCGGGTGTTGCTAGCGGCCCCGCCGGGGCGGCTCGCGGCGCTGCGGAAATTCTAAGTCGGGAAGGGCGGCGGGAACCGGTTGCGGGCCATGATTAATACTGATCGCAGCCATCATCGATCGGTATCGGCGGCAGGCGGGGCGCCGTCCGTCAGCCCGCGTATGTGCGTGCGCAGCACGTCCAGGAACAGCGCGGAGGCGGTGGTCAACGGCCGGCGCGGATGCGTGACGCAGATGATCTGCCGCGCCATGGCGGGCGACTCGATGGTGCGTACGCGCAGCGGCGAGCGGCGCGCATGGCGGCGCACCACGGTGCGGGGCAGGATGGCGTAGAGGGCCGCGTCCTCGGCCAGGCTCAGCAGTGCGGTCATCGAATAGATCTCGAACACGGGCTTGAACACCACGTTTTCCTGGCGCGCGTAGTCTTCCAGGATTTCGCGCAGGTTGTGCTCGCGCGGGGTGAACAGCAGCGGCAGGGCGGCCGCGGCCGACAGCGGCAGGGACGCGGGTATCGTGCCGTCGTCGGGGCCGACCAGCACGAGTTCGTCGTCGATGATGGGTTCGACGTTGAGCGAGAATGGCCGGCGCGGCTTGTCCACGATCGCGGCGTCGATCTTGCCGGACGCCACCCAGTCGAGCAGCGGTCCGTTGGTGACGGTAACGTTCACCTTGGGATAGGCGCGGGCGAAATCGGTCAGCGCCTCGCTCAGCACGCTCTCGGCCAGCGACGAGATCATGCCGACCACCACCTCGCCGCCGACTTCGCCGCTGCGCAGCGTCATCTGCTCGCGCGCCTGCGACAGGTCCCGCAGGATGGGCAGGTACAGCTGGTACATGCGCCGCCCCGCCTCGGTAGGCTCCATGCCCCGCGCGCTGCGGATGAACAGCTTCTGGCCCAGTTCCTCTTCCAGCTTGACGATCTGCGCGCTCAGGGCCGGCTGCACGACGTTCACCCGGCGCGCCGCGCCCGTGACGGTGCCTTCCTCGAAAAGGCAGATGAAGTACTGGATCTGGCGAAGTTCCACGGCGGTGGTCCCGGGCTGCGGTATGTCCGATTTTATCGGTACCGGCGCCCCGGAAGGGCCGCCCGCGTCAGGCCAGCAGCGCGGCCAGCGCCTGCGCGCTCCGGACGGCGATGCGCCGGCTCGCGGCGCTGTCGGCCACCCAGCGCAGGAACCCGTGCGGCATGCCGGCCGCGCGTACCAGTTCGCAGGCCGCGCCGGCTTCCCGCAGGCGGTCGGCCAGGATCTCGGCGTCGCTGCGCAGCGGGTCCAGTTCGGCGGCCACGGCCACCGCCGGCGGCAGGCCGGCGAAGTCCGGCGCCAGCAGCGGCGCCACCCGGCTGTCGCCCGGGCCCGGTTCGCGCCCCAGGTAGTCGCGCAGGATCCGCCGGCAGCGGGCGCGGGTCAGCAGCGGGGCGTTGGCGTTCTCGCGGTACGAGGGGGTGTCGAAATCGATGCCGATGATAGGGTAGGCCAGCCACATGGCCCGCAGCGGGACCTGGCCGCGCGTCTCCAGCGCCGCCGCCAGGGCCAGGTTCGCGCCGGAGCTGTCGCCGCCCACGGCCAGGCGCGCGGGGTCGGCGCCCAGCGCCGCGGCCCGTTCGTGCAGCCATCGCAGCGCGCCCACGGTGTCATTGAACGCGGCGGGGAAGCGATGCTCGGGCAGCACGCGATAGTCGACGCTGGCCACCATCACGCCGGCCTCCATCGCCAGCAGGCAGCAGGTGGCGTCGTGGCTGTCGAGGTCGCCGTTGGTGAAGGCGCCGCCGTGCAGGTAGAGCAGGGCGGGCGGCCGCGGTCGGTGCGGGCGGTACAGGCGCAGCGCCAGCGGCGCCCCGTCGACGGCGATGCCGGCGTCCTCGATGTCCAGCGGCACCGGCGGGCGCCGCAGCGGCTGGCGCGCGCGCAGGAAGGCGGCGCGCACCTGGGCCGGCTCCAGCAGGTGCGAGGGCGTGGTGTCGGCCTCGGCCAGGCGCAGCACGCGGGGCGCGATGTCGGGGTCCAGCCGGGCAAGCAGGGCGTCGTCGGGCTTCATGGGCAAGGCGGCGGTGACGGGGGTGGGCAGCGTAGCTATGATAGGGCCGGTCTCGCTCGGCCGCGCCATATTTCCGCGGTCCAGGGGCCATGCCGCCAGGGTATGGCGCACGACAGGGGGGAACGGCGGGGCCATGGACATTCGTCAACTGAAGTACTTCGTGACCGTCGCCGCGCACGAGAATTTCTCCAAGGCGGCGCAGCAGCTCTTCATCGCCCAGCCGGCCCTGAGCCGGCGCATACGCATGCTGGAGGACGAACTGGGCGTGCGGCTGTTCGAGCGCCACCTGCGCGGCGCCACGCTTACGCCCGAGGGACGCCGCCTGCTGGACCGCGCGCAATACCTGCTGCGCAGCTTCGACCAGCTCAAGAGCGACGTGCACGACACGCAGGGGGCGCCGTCCGGCCCGGTCATCATAGGCATGACGCCCAACTACGTGACCGTGATCGGCGCCGCGCTCACGATCGCGATCAAGCAGCGCTTTCCCGATGCGCAGCCGCACATCGTGCAGGCCTTCAGCCCGGCCATGCACGACATGCTGCGCGACAACGCGGTCGACATCGCGCTGCTGAGCGGCGCCACGCCGGCCCCGCCGCCGGCGCACATGTTGGCGGTCGAGCCCCTGTTCGAGGACCGCCTGTGCCTGGTGGGGCGCGCGGGGGACCCGCTGCTCGCGCGCAGCGAGATCCCGGTGCGCCAGTTGCGCGGCCTGCCGCTGATCCTGACGGGCGTGTCGCGCGCCGGCATACGCAACGAGATCGAGGCGCTGGCCGCGCGCCAGCGCGTGCCGCTGCGCATCGAGGCGGAAGTCGGCGCGTTCGCGCTGGCCGCGCAACTGGTGCGCCGCGGCATGGGCTACACCGTCTACCTGCCGTCCAGCGTCGCGCTCGAGTCCGGCCTGGCGGCGGTGCCCATCGCCGGGCTATGGCTGCAGCGCAGCCTGGCCTGGCCGGTCTCGCGCCCGTTGTCGCGCGTGGCCAGCGAAGTGCTGCCCATGGTGCGCGAGCTGATCATGGCGCAAGTCGAACAAGGGCAATGGCAGGGCGCCCGGGCCGTGGGCCGCAGGCGGCCGCGCGGCTGAACCGGATCCGCCATGCCGCGCCGGCATGGCGGGCATAGCAAATCGATAATTTATCGCCGCCGCGGGCGCGGCCATGATGTGGGCATCGCGGCCTTCCGGCCACGACCGTGAAGGAGCATCCATGGCCAGCCCATTGTTAGAAACCATTGCCCGTACGCGAGTCGCGCGCTTCTCCGAGCTCAAGCCATTCAGCCTGGCGTTCGTCGATTCGCTGCTGCCCGAAGGGCGCAAGAAGAATCTCAAGGTGATCGGCCGCGGCGTGGTCGAGAACGCCGACATGCAGCCGCCCATCACCGAGGACCACGGCTTCACCATCTCCTACATCGTCGTGCCGCCCGGCGGCGGCGCGGGCCTGCACGCGCACAAGACCGCCGAGGTATTCATCCCCATCTCCGGGCCCGTGCACGTGCTGATCGGCGACGACAAGGAAGAGCTGGTGCTGCAGCCGCTGGACGTGATCTCGGTGCCGACCGGCGTGATGCGCGGCTTTCGCAACTACGGCGAGCGCGAACTGACCATGCTCGCGCTGGTGGGCGGCCATACCGGCGGCGGTTCGGTCACCTGGCACGACGAGGTGCTGAGCCGGGCGGCGGCCGAGTCGGGCCTGGCGGTGGACGAGCAAGGCAACCTGAAGCGGCTGCCCAATTTCAAGATGCCCGAGGACGTGGAAGGCTCCGTGCTCTGACATCGCCGCCATGTCCGCCGCGAGGCGGGAGAGGGGAGACGATCATGAAAAAGAAAGCGCTGTTCGTTGCGGCCGCGACCTGGCCCGCCGCCGTCCTGCTGGCCTGTGCCTCGATGGCCGCCGGCGCGGCGGAAAGCTATCCGTCCAAGCCGGTGCGCGTCATCGTGCCGTTCCCGGCCGGCAGTTCGCCCGACATCGTGGCGCGCTACCTGTCGGGCAAGCTGGCCGAGCGCATGGGCCAGCCCTTCGTGGTGGACAACCGCGCGGGCGCGGGCGGCATGCTGGGCGCCGAGGCCGTGGCCAAGGCCGCGCCCGACGGCCACACCATTTTCTTCATGGTCAATTCCATCGTGACCATGAACCAGTTCATCTACAAGAAGCTGCCTTACGACCCGGTCAAGGATTTCGCGCCGGTCAGCATCGTCGCGGCCGTGCCCTACGTGCTCATCGCCAACAAGGACTTCCCGCAGCGCACGCTGGCCGACCTGATCGCGGCGGCGCGCGCCAGGCCCGCGTCCATCAATTACGCCTCGATGGGTGTGGGCGGCGCCGGCCACGTCATCATGGAACTGATGACCTCGCTGGCGGGGGTGCGGCTGACGCACGTGCCCTACAAGAGCGGCGCGCTGGTCGACGTGATCGGCGGGCAGGTGCCGCTGATCTTCCAGCCCACCACCACCGCGATCGAGCAGGTCAAGGCCGGGACGGTGATCCCGCTGGGCACGACCGGCAAGAAGCGCCTGCCGGCGCTGCCCGACACGCCGGCCATCGCCGAGGTGGTGCCCGGCTTCGAGGCCGACGGCTGGCAAGGCGTGGAGGCGCCGGCGGGCACGCCGCCCGCGGTGATCGAGCGCCTGAACAAGGAGATCGCGGCGGTGCTGGCGCTGCCCGAGACCGCGGGCCGGTTCGACGCGCTGGGCATCCAGGCCTGGCCCACCACGCCGGCGGAGATGGGGCGGATCATCGCCGCCGATATCGACAAGTGGGGCGGCGTCATCCGCCGCGCCGGCATCGATTGACCCTCTGCGCGCGCAGGGGACTTTTCACCAGGATGGAGCGGATATGGCGAAGGCGGCGGGACGTGCCGGCATGGACGAGGCCGAATGGGCGACGCGGGTGGACCTGGCCGCGTGCTACCGGCTGGTGGCGCACTTCAGAATGGACGACCTGATCTACAACCACATCTCGGCCCGCGTGCCGGGCGCGCACGGGCATTTCCTGATCAATCCCTATGGCATGGCCTACGAGGAGATCACGGCGTCCAGCCTGATCAAGATCGACCTGGACGGCAACGTGGTGGACGACGGCGGCCAGGACTACGGCGTGAACCATGCCGGCTTCGTGATCCATTCGGCCGTGCACCGCGCCCGGCCCGAGGTCGATTGCGTGATCCATACCCACACGCCCGCCGGCATGGCCGTCTCGGCGCTGGAATGCGGCCTCCTGCCACTGTCCCAGACCGCGATGTTCTTCGGCAGGGTGGCCATGCACGAATACGAGGGCGTGGTGGTGGACCTGGGCGAACAGCAGCGCCTGGTCGCCGACCTGGGCGACAGCCAGGCGATGATCCTGCGCAACCACGGCCTCCTGACCGTCGGACCGTCCATCGCCGAGGCCTTCACCGCCATGTACTGGCTGGAACGCGCCTGCCAGGCCCAGGCGATGGCCATGGCCTGCAACGCCCCGCTGCACCTGCCCGCCCCGGCCGTGGTCGAGCTGACCAACCACCTCTACAAACCCACCACCCGCCGCCCCTTCGGCCTGCTCGAATGGCCCGCCCTGCTGCGCCTGTTGGACCGCCGCGACGATTCCTATCGGTTGTAGACCCCCTAAGCCCTTACGGGCGCCCCAGGGGGCGGCCTGGCGGACCGGCGAAGCCGGATCCGCGGTGCCCTGGATCAAGGCAAGTTTGAACCTTTCGGGTAAACCCGCTATACTCGTATGCTTTGTCGGAAAGCAGGTCTTGAAAAGGTGCAAGTCGTCCGATGAAGACGGTCGAAGACGATTCGCGCCCTTCAGATGCATACGGAAAAGCGGCCAGCAAAAGCGGAGCCAAGGGGACTGCGCAGCAGGAGACATCCAGCGCGCGCGGCCACAGGGAGGCCGGCGAACCCGATCCATGGGGTTGGGAAGCCCGCGACGCCGAGCGTCTGCGTTCCAATGAACAGGTAGAACCGCTTCGGCTTACCGAGGCAGAACGGACGATATTGCGTCGGCAGGCCGTGCGGGACTTGCTGCATGCGATAATTGTTCAGGTTGCTGTCAGCATCGTGGTCGCCGTGCTGGCCTATGTGGTGTCAGGGAGCGCCGCAGGGCTGTCGGCGCTGGCCGGTGCCGCGGCATACGTCATTCCCAACGCCTTGTTCGCATTCAGGCTGATTCTGAGTGTGCAGAAGCCGGGGGGAGCAAACCCCGCAACGTTTTTCTTCGGCGAGTTCTTCAAGATCGCCGTCGCTGTCGTGTTCATCGTCGCAGCGGCGAAGTTCGGTCGTGAATGGCTCGTGTGGCCCGCCTTCCTGGCGGGCTTGGTGTGTGCGCTCAAAAGCCAGTGGCTGGTACTGGCTTTCGGCAAGAAAATGGATTGAAGATGGCGGCGCGTGCGGGAAACCCCGGCCGGCATCGCGAGAATTTCAAAATCAGGTCGTAGGATAGAAACCCCCGATATGGCTTCCACCACAGCGCCGACCGCGTCCGAGTACATCGTCCATCACCTGGGACACCTGAACAACACCGGACACAAGCAGTCCCTCATCGCCGACTTCTCGGTCGTCAACTACGACACGCTTTTCTGGTCCATCTCCATGGGCCTCGTGGTCGTGTTCCTGATGTGGCTGGGCGCCCGCCGCGCCACCGCCGGCGTGCCGGGCAAGATGCAGGCCTTCGTCGAGATCCTGGTCGAGTGGGTGGACGAGGAAGCCAAGGGCATCGTCCACAACGCCAAGTCCCGCCTGTTCGTCGCGCCGCTGGCGCTGACCGTGTTCATGTGGATCGTCTTCATGAACGCCCTCGACCTGCTGCCGGTCGACCTGCCCCATTACCTGTTCAGCCTGGTCGGGCTGGACGACGTCATCCACTACCACCGCATCGTGCCCACGGCCGACCTGAACGCGCCTATCGGCATGTCCATGGGCGTGCTGCTGCTGATGTTCTACTACGGCATCAAGATCAAGTCGCCCGGCGGTTTCGTCAAGGAACTGTTCACCGCGCCTTTCCATGCCCATGGCATCGGCGCGCTGCTGCTGGCCCCCTTCAACTTCCTGCTGAACATCATCGAATACGCCGCCAAGATGGTTTCGCTGGGCATGCGGCTGTTCGGCAACATGTTCGCCGGCGAACTGATCTTCATGCTGATCGCCATGCTGGGCGGCGCGTGGGCCGGCCTGAACGCCACCAGCGTGGCGCTGGGTGTCGGCCACATCCTTGCCGGATCGGTCTGGGCCATCTTCCACATCCTGATCGTCGTGCTCCAGGCTTTCATCTTCATGATGCTGACCCTGGTGTACATCGGCCAGGCCCACGAAGGCCACTGATCTCGAGGGTTCTTGGGAATACCGGGCGCGGTCGGTACTGCCGCGATCCGTAGCAGGTTTGCAGTATCCGTCGTTCAATTATCAACATAACTAGTCGTTTTACGATTCATATCAAGGAGTTGTCATGACCAACGTCGCTCTCGTCGCTCTCGCTTGCGGTCTGATCATCGGTCTGGGTGCCATCGGCGCTTGCCTGGGAATCGCGATCGTCGGTGGCAAGTACATCGAAGCCTCGGCTCGCCAGCCCGAGCTGATGAACCCCCTGCAAACCAAGCTGTTCCTGCTGGCCGGCCTGATCGACGCGGCCTTCCTGATCGGCGTGGGTATCGCCATGCTGTTCGCCTTCGCGAACCCGTTCGTCGGCTAAGACCTCTATTCGACATGACCGCTCCGTGACGCGGCCACAGCCCTCGTCACGGATGATGTTCTTTTCCGAATAAGGAAACACCGTGAATCTGAACGCGACACTCGTCTTCCAGATGCTCGTGTTCTTCATTCTGGCGTGGTTCACGATGAAGTTCGTGTGGCCGCCTCTGATGAAGTCCATCGAAGAGCGCCGTCTGAAGATCGCCGAAGGCCTTGCCTCGGCCGAGAAAGGCAAGGCAGAACTGGTGCAGGCCGAGGCCCGCATCGGTCAGATCGAAGCCGCTGCCAAGTCCGAGAACCAGGCTCGCCTGGCTCAGGCCGAGAAGCAGGCCGCTGCCTTGATCGAGCAAGCCCGCAAGGACGCCGAGGCCGAACGCGCCCGCATTCTCGAGCAAGCCCGCCAGGAAGCGCAGCAGGAAGCCCAGCGCGCCCGTGAAGGTTTGCGCGACGCCGTGGCGCAACTGGCCGTGAAGGGCGCCGAGGAAATCCTCAAGCGCGAAGTCAACGCCCAGGTGCATGCCGAGCTGCTCGGCCAGCTCAAGGCGCAGTTGTAATGAAGAACCCGCGCGGGTGGCACGAGCAACGCGTGCCGCTCACGCGTTTGCGAATCACCTCGCCAACCGTATCAGGCATCGAGAGCCACCATGGCTGAACTGTCCACCATCGCCCGGCCATACGCTGAAGCGCTGTTCGGCGTCGCCCGTGCAGATAGCGCAGGCCTTGCCGCCTGGGCCGAGCTTGTCGCCGAAATGGCGCAGGCGGCCGCGCACCCCGAGGTGCGCAGCGCCATCGCCGATCCCAAGCTCGACAACGCACAGCGAGTCGAATTGTTCACGGCCACGCTGAAGACGCCGCTTTCGTCCGCCGCGCGCAATTTCGTGACGCTGTTGGTCGAAAACGGCCGTCTGCTGCTGCTGCCCGAGATCGCATCGCAATTCCTGTGGCTCAAGAACCGCCACGAAGGTAGCGCCGATGCCGATATCGCCAGCGCCTTCGCGTTGACCGATGCCCAGGTTGCCGACCTGGTCGCCGGGCTGGAAAAGAAATTCGGCGTGAAGATCAAGCCCACCGTCCGGGTCGACGCTTCGCTGATCGGCGGCGTGCGAGTGGCCGTCGGGGATCAGGTGCTCGATACCTCCGTGCGTGCGCAGCTTGATCGCATGCGCGACGCGCTCGTCGCATAGTTCGGTCGCTGCGCACACATCGGCACCGAGAGAAAGGATTCCAGGAGTCAACCATGCAACTCAATCCGTCTGAGATCAGCGAATTGCTCAAGAGCCGCATCGAAGGCCTGAGCAACTCTGCTGACATCCGTACCCAAGGCACGGTCGTGTCCGTGACCGACGGTATCACCCGCATCCACGGCCTGTCGGACGTGATGCAGGGCGAAATGCTCGAGTTTCCCAACAACACCTTCGGCATGGCGCTCAACCTCGAGCGCGACTCCGTCGGCGCCGTGATTCTCGGCGACTACACCCACATCTCGGAAGGCGATACGGTCAAGTCGACCGGCCGCATCCTGGAAGTGCCGGTCGGTCCGGAACTGAAGGGCCGCGTGGTCGACGCGCTGGGCCAGCCGATCGACGGCAAGGGTCCGGTCAACGCCAAGGCCACCGACGTGATCGAGAAGGTCGCCCCGGGCGTGATCGCGCGCAAGTCGGTGTCGCAGCCGGTGCAGACCGGCCTGAAGGCCATCGACGCCATGGTGCCCATCGGCCGCGGTCAGCGCGAGCTGATCATCGGCGACCGCCAGACCGGCAAGACCGCCGTCGCCGTCGATACCATCATCAGCCAGAAGGGCAAGGGCCTGACCTGCGTGTACGTGGCGATCGGCCAGAAGGCCTCGACCATCAACAACGTGGTCCGCAAGCTCGAAGAGCACGGCGCGCTGGAGTACACCATCGTCGTGGCCGCCTCGGCCTCGGAATCGGCCGCGATGCAGTACATCGCCGCCTACTCCGGCTGCACGATGGGCGAATACTTCCGTGATCGCGGCGAAGACGCCCTGATCATCTATGACGACCTGACCAAGCAAGCCTGGGCCTATCGCCAGGTCTCGCTGCTGCTGCGCCGCCCGCCCGGCCGCGAAGCCTACCCCGGCGACGTGTTCTACCTGCACTCGCGCCTGCTGGAACGTGCCGCTCGCGTCAACGAAGAGTACGTCGAGAAGTTCACCGACGGCGCCGTGAAGGGCAAGACCGGTTCGCTGACCGCGCTGCCCATCATCGAAACGCAGGCCGGCGACGTGTCCGCCTTCGTTCCGACCAACGTGATCTCGATCACCGACGGCCAGATCTTCCTGGAATCGGACCTGTTCAACGCCGGTATCCGCCCCGCCATCAACGCCGGTATCTCGGTGTCGCGCGTGGGTGGCGCCGCCCAGACCAAGGTCATCAAGAAGCTGTCCGGCGGTATCCGTACCGACCTGGCCCAGTACCGTGAACTGGCTGCCTTCGCGCAGTTCGCTTCCGACCTGGACGAATCGACCCGTCGCCAGCTCGAGCGCGGCCGCCGCGTGGTGGAACTGCTCAAGCAGCCCCAGTACCAGCCGCTGCAGGTCTGGGAACTGGCCGTCTCGCTGTTCGCCGCCAACAACGGCTACATCGACGACGTCGAGGTCAAGGACGTCCTGGCGTTCGAAAAGGCGCTGAAGGAATACCTGAAGTCCAAGTACGACGCGCTGGTCGGCCGTATCGAGGACACCAAGGAACTGTCCAAGGACGACGAAGCCGCGCTGCACGAAGCAGTGAAGGATTTCAAGAAGAACGGAGCCTTCTGAAGCAGGGTACACGGGGCGCCGCTCGGCGCCTCTCTGTGAACACTGACAGGGGAAGATAGATGCCCGGAATCAAGGAAATCCGAACCAAGATCAAGAGCGTGCAAAACACGCGCAAGATCACCAAGGCGATGGAAATGGTCGCCGCGTCCAAGATGCGCAAGGCGCAGGACCGGATGCGCACGGCCCGTCCGTATGCCGACAAGGTGCGCAACATTGCCGCGCACATGGCGCAAGCCAATCCCGACTACGAACACGCCTACCTGGCCAAGCGCGACGACATCAAGGCCGCCGGCTTGATCGTGGTCACGACCGACAAGGGCCTGTGCGGCGCGCTGAACACCAACATCCTGCGCGCGGTGCTCAATCGCCTGAAGGACTCGGAAGCGAAGGGCATCAAGGTCCAGACCACGGCCATTGGCAACAAGGGTCTGGGCTTCCTGACCCGTCTGGATGCCAACGTCGTGTCCCAGGCGGTGCAACTGGGCGACGCGCCCAACCTCGAACGCCTGATCGGCGCGATCAAGGTTCAGCTGGACGCGTATGCCGAAGGCAAGGTCGACGTGGTGTACCTCGCGTACAACCGCTTCATCAACACGATGAAGCAGGAGCCCGTGATCGAGCAGTTGCTGCCGCTGTCGGCCGAGCGTTTCGCGCAGACCGAGGAAGAGAAGAAGGCCTACTCGTGGGACTACATCTACGAACCCGATGCCAAGTCGGTCGTCGATGAACTCCTGCTGCGCTACGTCGAAGCGCTGGTGTACCAAGCCGTTGCCGAAAACATGGCGTCCGAGCAGTCCGCCCGGATGGTGGCCATGAAGGCTGCATCGGACAACGCCAAGAAGGTGATCGGCGATCTGCAGCTGGTCTACAACAAGACCCGCCAGGCGGCCATCACCAAGGAAATTTCGGAAATCGTGGGCGGTGCGGCGGCGGTGTAAGCCGGCGCGACGCCTTAAAGAATCAGGAATCGAGGAATCGATATGAGCAACGGAACCATCGTTCAGTGCATCGGTGCCGTGGTGGACATCCAGTTCCCCCGCGACAGCATGCCCAAGATCTACGAGGCCCTTACGCTGGCCGACGAGAGCTCGGCTTTTGCCGAGAAGGGCCTGACGTTCGAAGTGCAGCAGCAGCTCGGTGACGGCGTCGTCCGTACCATCGCCATGGGCTCGTCCGACGGCCTGCGCCGCGGCATGGCCGTGGCCGCCAGCGGCGCGCCCATCTCGGTGCCCGTGGGCACCGGCACCCTGGGCCGCATCATGGACGTGCTGGGTCGTCCCATCGACGAAGCCGGCCCGATCAAGTCGGAAGAGCGCCGCGCCATCCACCAGGACGCGCCCAAGTTCGACGAGCTGTCGCCCTCCGTGGAACTGCTCGAGACCGGCATCAAGGTTATCGACCTGGTGTGCCCGTTCGCCAAGGGCGGCAAGGTCGGCCTGTTCGGCGGCGCCGGCGTGGGCAAGACCGTGAACATGCTCGAGCTCATCAACAACATCGCCAAGCAGCACAGCGGCCTGTCGGTGTTCGCGGGCGTGGGCGAGCGGACTCGCGAAGGCAACGACTTCTACCACGAAATGGCGGAAGCGGGCGTCATCAACCTGGACAAGATCGAAGAGTCCAAGGTGGCGATGGTGTTCGGCCAGATGAACGAGCCCCCGGGCAACCGTCTGCGCGTGGCGCTGTCGGGCCTGACGATGGCCGAGAAGTTCCGCGACGAAGGCCGCGACATCCTGTTCTTCGTCGACAACATCTACCGCTACACGCTGGCCGGTACCGAAGTGTCCGCGCTGCTGGGCCGCATGCCCTCCGCCGTGGGCTACCAGCCGACGCTGGCCGAGGAAATGGGCAAGCTGCAAGAGCGCATCACCTCGACCAAGACCGGCTCGATCACGTCGATCCAGGCCGTGTACGTGCCTGCGGATGACTTGACCGACCCGTCGCCCGCCACGACCTTCCTGCACCTGGACTCGACCGTCGTGCTGTCGCGTGACATCGCCGCGCTGGGTATCTACCCCGCCGTCGACCCGCTCGACTCCACCAGCCGCCAGCTCGACCCGCAGATCGTGGGCGAAGAGCACTACGCCGTCGCCCGTGGCGTGCAGCAGACGCTGCAGCGCTACAAGGAACTGCGCGACATCATCGCGATCCTGGGCATGGACGAACTGTCGCCGGAAGACAAGCAGGCCGTGGGCCGCGCCCGCAAGATCCAGCGCTTCCTGTCGCAGCCCTTCCACGTGGCCGAAGTGTTCACGGGTTCGCCCGGCAAGTACGTGCCGCTGAAGGAAACCATCCGTGGCTTCAAGATGATCGTCGAAGGCGAGTGCGACGCGCTGCCCGAGCAGGCCTTCTACATGGTCGGCACGATCGACGAAGCGTTCGAGAAAGCAAAAAAGTTGTGACCCCCCCTACGCCCTGACGGGCGCCCCCCAGGGGGCGGTGCTGGCGGACCGGCGGAGCCGGATCCGCGGCACCCTGGGTCTGGTCGGGGTTTCTTGGGTAGGGGCGCTGGGGCTGCGCGAAGCGCAGCACAGGAGAATTGAGTATGGCAACTATTCATGTGGATGTCGTCAGTGCTGAGGCGTCGATCTTCGCCGGTGAGGCGAAGTTCGTTGCGCTGCCTGGCGAGTCGGGCGAGCTGGGCATACTGCCCGGGCACACGCCGCTGATCTCGCGTATCCGTCCGGGTACGGTGAAGATCTCGCGCGCGGACAACGGCGAGGAAGAGCACATCTTCGTGGCCGGCGGTCTGCTCGAGATCCAGCCGGGTACCGTGACGGTGCTGGCCGATACGGCCATCCGCAGCCACGACCTGGACGAGGCCAAGGCCGAGCAGGCGCGCAAGGCGGCGGAAGAAGCGCTGCGCAATGCCAAGGACAAGGCCGAAGTGGCCGTGGTCGAGGCCGAACTGGCGATGCTGGCGGCGCAGCTGGCCGCCATCCGCAAGCTGCGGGGTGGCCGGAGTTAAACGGGTCCCCCCTGCGCGCTGACGCGCGCCCCGCAAGGGGGCGATGCGGGTGGACCGGCGAAGCCGGATCCGCCGCATCCTGGGTCTAGGCCAGGGTGTGGTGTTGGATGTGAGTCGCGGTGTCCTGAGGGCACCGCGATTTTTTTATGGGCGGGCGTTGGCGGGCAGGGCGGCGTTCAGCAGTTGTTCGGCGGTGGCGCGGGCGGCGTCGGCCGCTTTGACGTTCGCGTCGACGTGGCTCGAGACCGTGGCGCCGTCGTAAAGCAGCATCAACTGACAGGCCAGCGCTTCGGGATCGGCTGCGCCGGCTTCGCGGGCCAGGCTGACAAACAGGTCGCGCAGCCAGCTTCGAGCGGTGTCACAGGCTTCCCGGATGCCGGCGCTGGGCGCCGCTTCGGCGGCCGCGCGGCTGAACGGACAGCCCCGGAAGCGGGGGCCCGACGCGGCTTCCCGCATGATGTCGAAGACGCCCAACAGGCGCTCGCGCGGGCCGGCATAGGTGGCCAGGCGGTCGGCGATACGCAGCTTGCGCGCCTCGTGGCGGGCCAGCAGGTAGGCCTGGATCAGGGCCTCCTTGCTGCCGAAGGTGTCGTACAGCGAGGCCTTGGCCACGCCGGCGCGCTCGATGACCCGGTCGATGCCGACCGTGTGGATGCTCCCTTCATAGAACAGCTCGTCCGCGGCGTCGAGCAGGCGTTGACGCGCGGAACGGCGCGCTTCGGGGCTTTTTGTCGTATTCATGGTCATGTCTTGACATTACCAGACAGGTCTGTACACTTCAAGCAAATCAGACAGACCTGTCTGTTTAATGTTCCCCGGATCCCGCCCCATGACCTGCGCTTCCCCCGCCAAGGCCGTCCCCGCCCCTGTTTCCGCCTGCCCCCAGGTTGCCGGGCGCCTGTCGCCGCGCTTCAGTTTCCATCTGCTGGCATCGATCACATTGGCGTTCCTGGCGGGGTCGGCGGCGCCGACCCCGCTATACGCGATCTATCAGCAGCAATGGGGCTTCTCCACCACCATGCTGACCGTGGTGTTCGGCAGCTACGCCCTGGCCGTGCTGGCGGCGCTGCTGGTGGCGGGACGCCTGTCGGACCACATCGGCCGGCGGCCCGTGCTCATGGCCGCCGCCGTCGCGCAGGCCGCGGCCATGGTGGTCTTCGCCACCGCCGGCGGGCTGTCCGACCTGCTGGCGGGCCGCATCGTCCAGGGGCTCTCGGCCGGTGCCGCCATCGCGGCCGTGGGCGCCGGCATGCTGGACATCGACAAGACGCGCGGCGCATTGGCCAATGCGCTGGCGCCCATGCTGGGCACGGGTACGGGGGGCATAGTCGCCGGGCTGATGGTGCAGTACCTGCCCGCCCCCACCCATCTCGTCTATGTGGTCCTGGGTGTGATCTTCGTGCTGCAGGGCGTGGGCGTCTACTTCATTGCCGAGACCGCGCGGCGGCGGCCGGGCGCCTGGGCCTCGCTCAAGCCCAGTTTCGCGCTGCCGCCGGAAGTGCGGATGCCGCTGCTGCTGGCGGCGCCCGCCGTGGTGGCCGTGTGGGGCCTGGGCGGCTTCTATGCGTCGCTCGGGCCCACGCTGTTGCGCAGCCTGGTGGGTTCGGGATCCAGCCTGCTGGGTGGGCTGGCCCTGTTCATCATGGCCGGTGGCGGCGTCGTCGCGGTGGTCCTGCTGCGCGATCGCTCCGCCCGCTTCCTGTCGCGCCTGGGCGCGCTGGCCCTGATGGCCGGCATGGCCCTCGTGCTGGCCGCGCTGTCGCTGCATTCGGTGGCGCTGTTCATGGTGGGCACCGCGATCGCCGGCATGGGCTTCGGCACGGGTTTCCAGGGCGCACTGCGCAACGTGATCGCGCCGCTGCCGCCCACCGGCCGCGCGGGCGTGCTGTCGGTCCTGTTCGTGGTGTCGTATCTGGCCATGGGCGTACCCGCCATCCTGGCCGGCTACGACGTGGCGCTGCGCGGAGACATCGTCTCCACCTCGCGCGAGTTCGGCGCGGCCGTCCTGCTGCTGGCGGCGCTGGCCTGGCTGGGTACAGGGAAGGCGCAGCCTGCGCGCGCAAGGGCATGAAAAATCGGCACGCATTCGCTGCGTGCCGAGAAGCGACGCACGGCACACTACTTGCTGGCATGGCGCCCGACTCGACCAAGAAGAGGCCTCCATGCTGGCATCCCTACCCCTGGACTTCCTGCCCGAAGCGCTGCGCCCCTGGTTCGTGCTGACGGTCGCGATGGTGCTGGCCGTCGCCGTCGCGCTGGTCATCCACCGGATAGGCTTCCTGATCCTGCGGCGCATCACCGCGCCGCGTCCCTATCTTCACGCGATGGTGGTCGGTGCGTGCACCGCCAGCCAGTTCGTGGCGGCGCTGCTGGCGCTGCGGGTGGTGCTGACCGGGACTCCGGAGGACATGCCCTATACCCGAGGCATTTCCTACGTCGTCACCGTCATGCTGATCGTATGCGTGACCTGGCTGGCCAACAGCTGCATCAAGTCGCTGAGCGACACGGCCATTCGCCTCAATCCCTATGACGTGGCCGACAACCTGCTCGCGCGCCGCAAGCTGACGCAGACCCGCGTGCTGGCCCGCAGCGCCCACGCCATCGTGTTGCTGCTGGGGCTCTCGTTCGTGCTGCTGACGCTGCCGGGCGCGCGCCAGTTGGGCGCGAGCCTGCTGGCCTCGGCCGGGGTGGCCGGCCTGGTCGCCGGTATCGCGGCGCGGCCGGTGCTGGGCAATTTCATTGCCGGCCTGCAGATCGCCTTCACCCAGCCGATACGCATCGACGACGTGCTGATCGTCAATGGCGAATGGGGCCGGGTCGAGGAGATCACCGGCACTTTCGTCGTGGTGCGCATCTGGGACGAGCGGCGCATGATCGTGCCCCTGCAATGGTTCATCGAGAATCCCTTCGAGAACTGGACACACCGTACCGCGTCGCTGCTGGGCACGGTGTTCCTGTGGCTGGATTTCTCGGTGCCGCTGGAGCCGATACGCAAGGAGTTCGAGCGGCTGTGCAAGGCTTCGCCGCTGTGGGATACGCGGGTGGCGGCGGTGCAGGTCACCGATACCAGTGATCGCGCCATGCAGGTCCGCTTCCTGGTCAGCGCCGCCAACTCGGGCAATGCGTTCGAGCTGCGCTGCCTGGTGCGCGAAGGCCTGATCGCCTTCATCGCCGCGCATCATGCGGAGGGTTTGCCGCGCATACGCGCGAACGTCGAGGGCGAAACCACGGATCCGCCGCCCCCGCGCGTGGTGCCGGTCTGACGCCCGGCTCGCCCGGTTTCAGGCCGGCCGGCCCCGCAGCGAGCCTTCGATTTCCCGCGCGTGCTCGTGCAGGCTGCGGGCCAGCGAGGCCACGCGTTCTTCCCGCATGCGGTCGTCGATGGCGGCCACGCTGATGGCGGCGATGGGCCGGCCGAGCGTGTCGCGTATGGGCACGCCGGCCGCGGTGACGCCCAGGGTGACGCGGTTGCGGATCAGCGAGTGGCCCTGGCGCCGGCACGCGTCGATGGCGGCACGCAGGTCGGCCTCGGTCAAGCGGCCTTCCTCGCAGATGCGGCGGCCATCGGTGGCGATGATGTCCTCGCGCTCGGCGTCGGGCAGGAAAGCCAGGATGGCCAGTCCGCCCGCGCCCAGCCCCAGCGGCCGGCGGCTGCCTATGGACAGGGTGTTGACCCGGATCGGCGACGGTCCTTCATGCCGCGCCTCGCACACGGATTCGCTGCCGCTGCGCACCGACAGATAGACCGTGTCGCCGACTTCTTCGGCCAGCCTGGACAGGCTGGCGCGGCAATGCTCGCGCAGGTCGTAGGCGGCCATGGCGGCGAGTCCCAGCTCGAAGGCCAGCGGGCCCAGCGCGTACCACTTGTCGGATTCCTTCTGGACGACCAGGCGCTCGTGCATGAGGCGGCGCAGCAAGCGATGCACGGTGGAATGCGGCAGGGCCGTGGCTTCGGCCAGTTGCGTGAGGGCCCGGCCCCGCTTGCCGGCCGTGGCCAGCAGCTTCAACAACTGCACTGCGCGTTCGATGCCGCCGGGTTCCGCCGTGGTGCTGCCGCTGGCCATAAGTCGTGTCCATTCAGTGGAAATGCGGGTACCCGCCGATCTGGCCAATCATATATTGCCCTTCACGGTGCAACCGGGATTTTCCGGCCAACGGAAAGCACTGCAAGAACAAGGAGGAGACCCCATCATGTACGGACGGATCATCGGCGCGGTTTGCGCGGCCGCATTGGCCGGCGCGGCGGGCGCGGCCTATCCGGAGCGGCCCATACAACTCATTCACGGCTTCGGCGCGGGCGGCAATGCCGACACCGTGTCGCGGCTGGTGGCTCGCCACCTGCAGGCGGCGCTGGGCCAGCCGGTGGTGGTGGAAATCAAGAGCGGCGCCGGCGGCGTGGTCGCGTCCAGCTACGTGGCCAAGGCCGAACCCGACGGCTACACGCTGGTAATGCTGACCGGCGGCCATACGGTTTCGGCCGCGGTGAACAAGTCGCTGCCCTACGATCCGGTCGCGGATTTCCAGCCGATTTCCACCGTGACCGCGTTTCCGTTCGTGGTCAGCGTCAAGGCCGACAACCCGGCGCGCACGCTGGCCGACCTGCTGGGGACGGCACGCGCCAAGCCGGGCACGGTGTCTTTCTCCTCGGTGGGCGTGGGCTCGACCCAGCACCTGACCGGCGAATTGCTGGCCGCCACGGCGGGCGTGCAGATGCTGCACGTGCCGTATCGCGGCGGCGCGGCGCCCGTGCAAGCCGTGCTGGCCGGCGACGTGGACGTGCTGGTGGATACCGCCACGGTGGCCGCGCCGCAGCTCAAGGCGGGCACGATGCGCGCGCTGGCCATCACCAGCTCCAGGCCGTGGCCGTTGCTGCCTGGCGTGCCCGTCGCGGCCGACACCGTGCCGGGGTTCCAGGTGTATTCGTGGCTGGGCATCGCGGCGCCGGCCAGGACCCCCGGACCCGTCGTCGACCGGCTGCACGCCGCGCTGGCGGCCATGCTGCAGGACCCCGCGTTCCGCAAGGCCGTCAACGACATAGGCAGCGAGCCCAGCGGCAGCAGCCCGGCCCAGATGCGGACCATGATCGAGTCGGAAATCACGCGCTGGAAGAAGGTCGTCCAGCAAGCGAACATCGCCGCGAATTGAACAGGGAGCAGGCAAGGATGGACAGGGCAGCCGCGGCGGAGCCGCAGTACCAGAGCGGATTCGGCAATGAGTTCGCGACCGAGGCCAGCCCGGGCGTGCTGCCCGTGGGCCGCAACTCGCCGCAACGGGTGGCGCATGGCCTGTACGCGGAACTGATCTCGGGCACGGCTTTCACGGCGCCGCGCGCCGTGAACCTGCGTACCTGGACCTACCGGCTGCGGCCCTCCGCCGCGCACGGCAAGGCCCATGCGGTAGCGCATCCGTGCTGGCTGACCGCTCCCTTCACCGAGGTGGCCGCGCCAGCCAACCGGCTGCGGTGGAACGCCTGGCCGGAGCCGGCGCCCGGCACGGACTTCGTCGACGGCATCGTGACCGTGGCGGGCAACGGCAGCGCCGAGACCCAGAGCGGCACCGCCGTCCACGTCTATCGCGCCAATGCGTCCATGCGCGACCGCTACCTGATGAACGCCGATGGCGAAATGCTGGTGGTTCCGCAGTCGGGTGCGCTCGACGTCCATACCGAAATGGGCCGCCTGCGGGTGGCGCCCGGCGAGATCCTGCTGCTGCCGCGCGGCGTGCATTGCCGCATCGACGTGCCCGACGGCGCCGCGCGCGGCTACCTGTGCGAGAACTACGGCGCGCCGTTCAGGCTGCCCGAACTGGGGCCCCTGGGTTCCAACGGCCTGGCCAATCCGCGCGATTTTCTGGCGCCGGTCGCCGCCTGCGAATCCGCGACAGGGCCGGTGCGCATCCTGCGCAAGTTCCTGGGCGGCTTCTGGGAGCTGGAGCGCGCTTCGTCGCCGCTGGACGTGGTGGCCTGGCACGGCAACCTGGCGCCCTACAAGTACGACCTGGCGCATTTCATGGCCATGGGCAGCATCACTTTCGACCACCCCGATCCGTCCATCAATACCGTGCTGACCTCGCCGTCGGAAATCGGCGGCACCGCCAATTGCGACTTCGTGATCTTTCCGCCGCGCTGGCTGGTCATGGAGGACACCTTTCGCCCACCCTGGTTCCACCGCAACGTGATGAGCGAGCTGATGGGACTGGTACGCGGCGTCTACGATGCCAAGGCCGAGGGCTTCGTGCCGGGCGGGATCAGCCTGCACAACTGCATGCTGCCGCACGGCCCCGATGCCGCCACCTTCGAACGGGCCAGCACGGAAGCGCTGGCGCCGCGTCGTCTGGAAGACACCATGGCTTTCATGTTCGAGAGCCGCCACGTGTTCCGCCCGACGGCGCAGGCGCTGGCCGCGCCCAACCTGCAACCGGACTATGACGAGGTCTGGCGCGGATTCCAGTCCGGCAATCCCGCCTAGCGCCTGTTCATCATCTTGGCGCCGGCAAGGGGCCGCGCGCCGCACTCTTGGAGAAGCTGGAATGAAATTGGCATCGCAACGCGCGGGGCGCGACGGCGCATTGCTCGTGGTCAGCCGCGATCTCGCCACGGCGGTGAGCGCGGCCGGCATCGCGCCCACGCTGCAATCGGCGCTGGACGACTGGGAGCGCGCCCGCCCACGCCTGCAGGCCCTGTACGACGACCTGAACGCCGGCCGCGCCGCCGGCGCCTTCGCGCTGGACCTGGGCACGCTGGCCGCGCCGCTGCCGCGCGCCTACCAGTACCTGGACGGCGCGGCGTATCCCAGCCACATCCAGCGCAATCGGCAGGCGCGCGGGGAATCGGTGCCCGACGATTTCTTCCAGAAGCCGTTGATGTACCAGGGTATCTCGCACGGTTTCATGGCCTGGAACGAGGACGTGCGCCTGCCTTCGGAAGACGACGGCATCGATTTCGAGGCCGAGATCGCCGCCATTACCGGCGACGTGCCGCTGGGCGTGGACGCCGGACGCGCGTGCGAGCACATCCGCTTGTTCGTGCTGCTCAACGACATATCGCTGCGCGCCATCATTCCCGGCGAACTCAAGCGCACCTTCGGCTTCCTGGTCGGCAAGCCCGCGTCCAGCCTGGGCCCCATCGCGGTGACGCCGGACGAGCTGGGCGAGCTATGGCAGGGCGGCCTGGTGTCGGGCACCATGAAATGCTGGGTGCGCGGCGAGGAGCTGGGCAGCATCGAGACCGGCATCGACGTCGCCTTCCACTATGGGGACCTGATCGCCCACGTGGCGCAGACGCGTGCCTTCGAGGCGGGAACGCTGGTGGGCCTGGGTACGGTATCGAACGAGGATGAATCCGTGGGCGTGGGGTGCCTGGGTGAACGCCGCGCGCTGGAGACCATCCGGCACGGTGCGGCCCGGACCCCGTTCCTGAAATTCGGCGACATGGTGCGCATCGAGCACTTCGACCGCTCCGGCAACAGCGTCTTCGGCGCGATCGAGCAGCGCGTCGCGCCGCGGGTCTAGTCCTGCCGCGGGCGGGCGCCGGTCAGCGCCCGTCCTTCTTCTTCAAGCGGGTGCCGGCGGCCGGTTGCGGCGTGGCGGCCTTGCCGGCCTCGGCCTGCGGGCCGCTCGCGGCCGACGCATCCAGCGAGGCATGCAGGCCGCTGCCCCCCAGGCCCATGGACGCCGGCGTGCGCGAGCCCAGGCGCAGGCCGTTGCCGCCATAGGAGCGGGACGACGTATCGATGGAACTCTCGCGGCCGCCGGATTCGCGCAGATCGTCGGCGCGCACCGGAAGCCCCCATGACAGGGCGGTGGTCACGAGGATCAGCGATGCGGTGGAACGTAGGCTTGGCTTGGTCATGCTGGACTCCAACTCCAGACTGCTGGTCATGCAGTTTGCCGCAGAATCGGGTCCAGGACCGGCCAAGTAACAACGAATTTGTAGCAGGATATGAGCCGGCGGGCGGCTATGAAAGCCTGGTCGCCGAGTTGCGGTGGCGCAGCCGGTAAGCCCGCGGCGTGCTGCCGTAGTGCGCCCGGAACACGGCCGCGAAGCGCGAGTGGCATTGCCAGCCCGCTTCGGCCGCGATCGCCTGCACCCCCAGGCGGGTCTCGCGCAGCAGCGTGGCGGCAAGCTCCAGCCGCTGGGCGACCAGCAGGTTGTAGACCGAAAGGCCGGTGGCATCGCGCACGTGCTGCTGCAGGCGCGCGCTCGTGCAGCCGACGCGGCGCGCCAGTTCGGTGATCGTCCATGGATGGGCCGGCGCCTCGGCGATGGTTTCGCGCAATCGTGCCAGGACGGCGGCGGCATCGGCGCCGGGCGAGCGGGCAGGGCGCAGCAGGTCGTCGAATCCCTGTAGCGCGCACAGCAGCAGCTCGGTGGCGCGCGCGTGGAAGAGGGGCACGAAGGCGGGCTGGTCGCTGCGTTCGCCGCGTATGCGTTCCAGGCAGCCCTGCAATTGCGGCGTGATGGCGGCGTTGCACAGAATGCGGCCATCGTCGCGGTCGACCATCTCGTCGAGCTGGGCGGCGGGGAGGCGCACGCCCAGGGCCTTGAGCCAGCGCGGCAAGAGGTCGCGGCGTAGCCGGAACTGCACGAAGCGGTGGGTGCGGGCCCCGGGGATGTCGATGAGGTAGCCGCCGTTGCGATTGGGCGTGCGCAGCAGCATGCGGTTCAGGCGGAAGTCGAGTTCGGGGCCGTGTTCGTCGCCGACGTGTCCGCTGACATGGCCCTCCAGGAAGAAGGTCAGCAGCAGCTCCCGGTCGGGGTCCAGCCGCACCCGCAGGCGGTCGTTCAGGCTGAAGTCGAAATACCGGGCGCTGGCGCCTTCCCACGGCAGCGTATGCAGCCGCGTGACGTGGCCGCCGCTGGGCCAGGGAACGTTGCGGCGCGATTCGCTCAGGATATCGGTCAGGGTCAGGCCGGCCGGCTCCGGCGCCGAGGGGGCCAGGATGGCGTTGAGGTCGTCTTCCCGCATCACCGGCCCCGCGATGGGGATCGGCACAGTTTGCGATTCGATCTGCATACATGGCCTCGAGCCGGAACGTTAGCATCACTGCAACTTTCCGACGGAGTGTAATGATGAACGTCCGGCATGTCAGCCGCCTGCTGCGGGCCTGCTTCGCGCTGGGGTGCGCACTGGCGGCATCGGCCGCCGCGGCGGCCGATTGGCCGGTCCGTCCGGTGCGGCTGGTGGTGCCCTTCGTGGCCGGCGGCGGCGCGGACGTCGCGGCCCGCCTGATCGCGCTCAAGGTGCAGGAACGGCTGGGGCAGCCCATCATCGTCGAGAACAAGGCGGGCGGCAATACGCTGATCGGCGTGCAGGAAGTGCTGCGCGCGCCGCCCGACGGCTACACGCTGCTGTGGTCCATCGACCAGACCTTCGTGCTCAATCCGGCGCTGTACGAAAAGCTTCCCTACGATCCGAAGAAGGATTTCACGCCGATCTCGCTGGCCGTGGTCGGTCCCAACGCTGTGGTGGCGCGCAGCCAGCCCAAGGACCCGGCCAGCGTGGCGGACCTGGTCGAGCGAGGCAAGTCGGGCGGCGCCGGCCTGAACATCGGCGCCGCGGCCATCGTCTCGCAGATCCTGGTGGACACGTTCAACGACGCGGCCGGCACGCAGGCCCGGCGCGTGCCGTTCAAGGGCAGCGCGGAAGTGGCTCAGGCGCTCATGGCGGGCACCGTCGACGCGGCCTTCGACGGGATCGCGCCCTACGCGCAGTTCGTGAAATCCGGGCGCGCGCGTTTCCTTGCGGTGAGTTCGGCGCGGCGCTTCTCGGGACTGCCCGATGTGCCCACCCTGGATGAACTGGGGTTCAAGGGCATCGATATGTCGGTCTGGTTCGCCATCGTCGGGCCCTCGGGCCTGCCGGCCGGCATCGCGCAGCGCGTGGCCGGCGCGGTGGAGTGGGCGGTCAGGCAGCCCGACGTGGTCGACAAGCTGCTGGCGTTCGGCTTCGAGCCGGCCCCGCGCAACGATCCCGAGACCTTGCGCCGGCAGATCTCGACCGACCTGGACCGCTACGGTCCCATCATTCGCAAGTTGGGCTTCAAGCTCGACTGAACAATCACGGCATCCACGGAGCAAGCCACCATGCAGATCGCGGACTTTCCCCTGCCTTTCCCGCGCGCACCCTATAGCCGCGCCATGTTCGACCACGACTGGGTCTTCGTGTCGGGCACCATAGGCATGGACTACACCGCGCAGAAGCTGGCGCCGACGGTCGAGGAACAGACGCGCCTGATGCTGCGCAACATCGCTTCCTATCTGAAGGCGGCGGGCGCGCGGCTCGAGGACATCGTCAATTACACGCTGATCATCGATGCCATGGAGCACGTGCAGCCGGTCATCGGTGTGCTGGCCGACCATCTGCCCTGCAAGCCCACGGGCACGGCCATGATCGCCGGCATCGCCTATCCCGGGGCGCACGTCGAGATGCAGGTCATCGCCCGCAAGCAGGAAAGGCGGCCATGACCCCGGCACGGTGGGTGCGGGCCGGGGTGGCGGCATGCCTGGTCGCCGGATGCGGAGGCGGCGACGATCCGCCGCCGTCGCAACCGGCGGCGCGTTTCGACGCGCACGTGCGCTGGACGACGTACGGCGTGCCGCACGTCAGGGCGAGCGACCACGGCGGGCTGGGGTATGGCTACGGCTATGCCGTGGCGCGCGACCAGCTATGCGCGCTGGCCGATCGCATCATCACCCTGCGCGGCGAGCGGTCGGCCCACTTCGGCCCGGATGGCAAGGCGCTGGTCGGCTTCTTGCCGCTGCCCAACCTGGACAGCGACCTTTTCTACCGCATGCAGTTGTCGGCGGACGACGTGGACGCGGCGTGGAAGGCGCTGTCGCCGCAGGCCCGCGCGCTGGCCGAGGGCTATGCCGCGGGCTTCAACCGCTACGTCCGCGACCACGCGGCGCCGGCCGCGTGCGGCGGGTTGCGTCCGCCGACGATGGCCGCCACCGACGTGCTGCGCGCCGTCATGCAGATCGGCACCTTGAACCGGACCTTCCTGGCGGCGCCCTTCGCGTCGGCTTCGCTGTGGGACGACCTGGACCAGCCGGAGCGGGCCGCCGCGGCGCCTGCTCCGCCCCGCCTGGGCATGGCCAGCAACACCTGGGCCTATGGCGCCGATGCCACCGGTACGGGCGCCGCCATCGTGGTGGCCAATCCCCATACGTACTGGCAGGACCACTGGCTGTTGATGCACCAGATGCACCTGACCATTCCCGGTGAATTGGACGTCATGGGGGCGGATTTCCTGGGCGTGCCGCTGCCGCTGTCGGGCTTCAACGATTCCGTCGCATGGAGCATCGAGGCGCCGTCCACGGTGACCTACGGACTGCCGCTGCGGCTCGACCTGCGCGCCGGCGCGACCCCCGCCTATGTGGTCGACGGCGTGTCTCGGGCCATCGAGCGGCGCGTGGTGGAAATCGGGGTCCGCCAGGCCGACGGATCCACGCGCACCCAAGCCTACGCGGTGCCGTACACCGCGCTGGGCCCGCTGTACCGGTTGCCCGCCGCGCCCGGCAGGCCGGCCGGCTGGTACGCCGTCACCGATGCCGCCGCGGGCGACGCGAGGGGCCTGGACCAGATGCTGGACGCCGCGAAGGCGCGTGACGTGGCCGACTTCCAGCGTGCCGTGGCCGGACAACGCGGCATCGCCGCCCACCTCGTGGCG
The DNA here is from genome assembly GCF_029845405.1 of Pigmentiphaga sp. GD03639. NCBI lineage: Bacteria > Pseudomonadati > Pseudomonadota > Betaproteobacteria > Burkholderiales > Alcaligenaceae > Pigmentiphaga > Pigmentiphaga sp. GD03639. The sequence goes on along the minus strand of NZ_JAOCLR010000010.1, from coordinate 48,813 downwards.
GGCGACAGCGCGGGCAATGCCTTGTTCATCGAAGCGGGGCCCATCCTGGACATCGACGATGCCGGCCTGGCCGCCTGTGCCGTCGAGGCCACGCCATCGGGCCGCGTGCCCGCCGCGCTGGACGGATCACGCGGCGCATGCCTGCTGCGCGACGAACAGGGCCGCCCCCGGCTGGCGCCGGCGGACCGGATTCCCGCCCTGTCCACGCGCGGGGTCGCCTACAACGCCAACGACAGCTACAGCCTGTCCATCCATGGCGAGCGGCACGATCGCTACTCGATCCTGTTCGGCAGCCCGGATGCCGAGCCCAATGCCCGGACCAGGATGTCCCACCGGCTGGTGGCCGAAATGCTGGCAGCGGGCAAGGTGACGGTGGACAAGGCCGTGGACGTGGTCTTCGGCAACCGCAACTACGCAGCCGAAACCCTCATGGACGGTATCCAGGACGCGTGCGCCTCGGCCACGGGCGGGGCTGCCACGGCCTGCGGCGTACTGTCGCGCTGGGACCGCCGCAACAATGCCGACAGCCGTGGCGCCTTGCTGTTCGGCGAGCTCTGGCCCCGGCTCGCCGCCGTCGAGAACCTGTACGCCCAGCCGTACGATCCGGCCCACCCGCTGCGCGTGCGCATGCTTTCCGGCAGCGCGCCGGTCCAGGCCGCCGTGCGCGCTGCGCTGGCCGCCACCATTGCCGACCTCGGCACCCATGGTCTGAAGGGCGACGAAGCATGGGGACGGATGCTGGCGCGCCCCACCGCCGCCGGCCGCGTTCCGCTCCATGGCGGATCGGGAGATCAGGGGATACTGAATGCGCTGGAAGGCGCGCCGCTCGGTGCCGAAGGCTACGGCGACATCGTCGCGGGAACGGCCTACATGCATGCGGTGACCTGGACGAGCGGCAAGCTCGTGGCCAAGGTGATGGCGGCCAATGGGCAGTCGGCCGACGCCGCCTCGCCCCATCATGACGACCAGGTCGGTTTGTTTTCGCGCAAGCAACTGGTCGATGCGCCCTTCACCGACCAGCAGATCGCGGCCGCGACGGTCGAGAGCCTGCGCCTGGCGGAGTAGTCCGGCCGGTCATTAACGACCGCACTCGTGATAACTGGATACGCAAAATCGCGCTTGTTGGTTTCTCTGATTGAGGCCTTCGCCACACGCCCCTAGTCTGGCGGCTCGGACAACCTGAGGGCAGTGACATGAGGGGAATGATCGATTGCGGCGTATTGATGGTGCCCGAGCATGCGGGCTGGATGCGCGAACTGATGGAAGATTGGAAGGATGCGCGCGAACGCATCGCATTGCATGGCGTGCAGCTGGACGCGCCATCGGCCGACGCGCTGCGGCGCCAGGCGCTGGCGCTCAAGCGCTACGACGTCTGCCTGCTGCCGGTCACCCTGTCCACCCTGGGATGGACACGCACCGCGATGGCCGTGGCCGGCGAGGCGTTGCAGACGCCCGTCCTGGCGCTCGCGCGCGAAATGAGCGCCGCCGGGCTGCAGGATTTGCTGTCGCTCGGGCTGGACGATTTCATGCGCTACCCGATGTGCGGGGAAGAATTCAAGACACGCCTGGTATTGCTCGCGGGGCCGGGCAAGCCCCAGGAGGCCTGCGCATCCAGCGACGCGCCGCCGGCCGAGGCCGAGCCGGAAGACGAGCATGAAGCCGAATCCGGATGCCGGGACGGCAATTCCGGCTTCGTGTCGCGCGAACCGTTCCAGTCCGCCAAGGCCAGGATCGTGACGGAGTTCGAGCGCCACTACATTTCCGACATGCTGCTGCGCTACCACGGCAACATCTCGCAGGCGGCCCGCGCGGCGCACAAGAACCGCCGCGCGTTCTGGCAGTTGATGCGCAAGCACGAGATCGCGGCGGATCCGTACCGCCGCAGGCACCGTGCGGCGCCATGCCAGCCGCCGGCGCGGTGAAGCGGTGCTAGTGCTGGCCGGCCATGTCGCGCGGACGGGTGTTCACCCAGACGATGCCGTCGGTCTCGCGGGTCGCGTAGGTCTTGACGGGCCGGTTGCAGGGCAGCGCCGTGGGAGCGCCGGTGCGGATATCGAAGCAGCCCTGATGGAACGGGCATTCGATGGTGTGCGCTTCCAGGACGCCTTCGGACAGGCTACCGCGGCCGTGGCTGCAACGGTCGGCGGTGGCGTAGGTAGCGCCTTCGACCCGGTACAGGCAGAAGACCTGCCCGTCCAGGGTCACGGCCAGCGTGCCGGCTTCGGGAAGATCGTTGGAAAGACAGGCCTCGCGCCAGTCGTCCGGTAAGGTCATGCGATGCTCCAGGGAAAAGGGTTCAGCGCGCGCGCCGGGGCGCCGTCGCCCCGATGTGTTCCAATTCGTCCATGTCGGCGTCCGTGAAGCCAGCTTCGCGCAGGATATCCCGCGCATGTTCGGCCAGCCTGGGAGGCGTTCGGCGCAGGCCGCCGGGCGTGCGCGACAGCTTGATGGGCGTGCCCAGGCCCTTGTAGCCGTGGTGTTCGTAGACCATGGAGCGGGCGTGCGTGTGGTCCGCGCCCAGGGCTTCGTCCATGCTCATGACGGGGCCGATGGGCAGGCCCTCGGCCAGCAGCGTCCGGCTCAAAGCCACGCCGTCATGCTGGGACAAGGCCTCGGCAAGCAGGGGGTAGAGCGCGGCACGGTTGCGCGACCGGTCGCTGTTGGTGGCGAACCGCGGGTCGGCTGCGAGGTTCGGGATGCCCAGCAGCTCCACCAGGCGGCGGAATTGCCGGTCGGTGCCGATGACCACGAAGATCTCGCCGCTGCGGGTGGCGAATTTGTCGCAGGGCGTGACGTTCGGATGCGTGTTGCCCGTCAGGCGCGGGCGGCTGCCGTCCAGGAAATAGTTGGCCGCGTGGGGATGGAGCAGCGACATGGCGCAGTCGTACAGCGCCATGTCCACGTACTGGCCCAGGCCCGAGCGGCGGCGTTCGTGCAAGGCCATCAGGATGCCTATCGTCGCGTAGAGGCCGGTGGCGAGGTCGACGATGGGCGTGCCTATACGCAGCGGGCCGGTCTCGGGCGTGCCGTTCACGCTCATCAATCCGCTCATGGCCTGCAGCACCGCGTCGTAGCCCGGCAGGTTGCCCAGGGGGCCATGGCCGCCGAAGCCGGACACCCTGCAATGGATCAGGCGCGGAAAGCGCGGAGCGAGATCCCGTTCATAGCCCAGGCCCCATGCTTCCATGGTGCCGGGCTTGAAGTTCTCGACCAGGACGTCGGCTTCCTCCAGCAGGCGCAGCAGCACGGCCCGCCCCGATTCGCGCGACAGGTCCAGCACCATCGACCGTTTGTTGCGGTTGACGCCGATGAAATAGCTGGCGTCCCCGCGTTCGGCGTCCGTGCCGGCGAAGGGCGGGCCCCAGCCGCGCGTGTCGTCGCCCTGCGGCGGTTCCACCTTGATGATCTCCGCGCCGTGGTCGCCCAGGATCATCGTGCAGTAGGGGCCGCCCAGCACTCGGCTCAGGTCCAGGATGCGCACGCCGTCCAGCGCGCCGGTAGGGGGAGTAGGAGGCGGGCAGGCGTGGGATGCAGGCTCGGTCATGAGCAGGGGTTCCGGAAAAGGGGCGGTCATGCCGCTGGGAGAGAGTCGGGGACGAACACCAGGCTTCCGGCCGGGTCGAAGCGCGCGCGCAGCGGCATGCCGATCGCGATGGCGATGCCGTCGTCCGCGACGATCCGGCTGACCAGGCGTGGGCCTTCGACGAGCGCGACCTGCGCCACGTTGTAGGGAGGCGGAAAGTCCGGGTGGTACTGCTGCCGGTAGACGGCATAGGCATGGAGCGTCGCCTTGCCGCTGGCGGGTATCCATTCGATGTCGTCCGGGTTCGCCCCGTAGCTGTGCGATGCGTAGCCCAGGATCTCGCCGCTGGCGCGCAGGCGCGGTACGCGCAGCTCGCGCTTGGCGACGAAGTCGAGGAAGCGGCGTTCGAAGTGATCGGAAGCAAGCAGCATGGCGGGTCCTAGGCGAGCAAGCGATGAGGGCTCAGTATCAGCGCGGCGTGATACTCCAGCCGGCCGCCCGAGCCGTTGACCAGAACGATATCGTTGGCCGCGCACTGCCGCTCGCCGCCGTCGCCGCGGCACTGGATGACGGCCTCGCTGAGCGGGGTCATGCCTTGCAGGTAGTAGCTCGACAGCTGGCCGCCGCCGGTGTTGACCGGCAGCGTGCCGCCGGGCGCGGTCGCGCCTTCCTGCACCATTCCGGCAGCTTCGCCCCGGCCGCACAGTCCGTAGTCTTCGAGCGCGGCCAGGGCGCAGTATGAGAACGCATCGTAGAACTGGCACATCGAGACGTCCTTCGGCCCGACCCCGGCCATCGCATAGGCCTTGCGACCGGCAAGCCGTCCGGCGGTGACCAGGTCGTGCGGCCCCTGCGGCGTGTCGGCGCTGGCATGGCCCTGTCCCATGCCATGGACGTACACCGGCCGCTGGCCGGTGTTGGCGGCGCGATCGGCACCGGCCACGATCACGGCCACCGCGCCGTTGACTGGATAGGCGCAATCCAGCACGTGGAAGGGTTCGACGATCATGCGCGAGGCATGGTATTGGGCCAGCGTGAGCGGCGCGCGCTGGAAGGCGAGCGGATTGCCTGCAGCCCACTGGCGGCAGGCCAGGACGTAGGCACCCAGGTGATCCGGGCCGGCGCCATGCAGGGCCATGTACCGGCTTGCGGCCAGCGCGTAGGACCCGACCGGACCGAACAGGCCGTACGATGCGTCCCAACCCGCGATGCCGGTCAGCGAGCCTTCGTTGCTGAAGGAGGCGCCGCCGCCGCGCGCCGGGCCGATGGGCGCATCGGCGAACACGCAGGCGACCACCGACGCCATGCCGGCGCGGATGGCGGCCGTGGCGTATTGCACCATCTGGAGGACGGATGAGCCCTTGGCTTCGATGGTGGTCAGCATTCCCAGCGTGCGCAGACCCATGTCGTCCTGCACTTTGGGCGGAAGGACCCCGGGATCGGCAAGGGCGCTGGGATTGAGCAGCAGACCGTCCACCAGGTCGGGGCCGACGCCGGCGTCGGCCATGGCGGCCCGCACGGCTGCGGCGGCCAGGGCGCGCACGGAACCGACGGGTTCGCGCGAAAGGGGGCTGAAGCCCAGGCCGATGATGGCCGAGAGCGGAGCGCGGGCCATGGTCAGACCAGGAAGGAAAGGCTGGGCAGCGGGCCCGAAGCGTGGACCAGGGATACCTTCTTCAGGAACATCCTGAGCTGGCCGTCGACCTGCCGCAGACCATATTCGACTCGGCCCGGCCAGACGTTCAACTGGTTGACTGACTGCACCTGGTACTCGTAGATGGCGAAGTTGGCCGCGACGCGATAGTCGCCGTTCCCGTCCTTGTCGGCCGTCAGGTTGGACAGCATCCTGCGCAGGATGGAGCGCGGCGCCTGGCTGTGCCGGGTGCCGGTGCGCAGTTGCCGCAGGCGGGTCGCCAGCCGGGAGCGGTTGTCGTTGATGATGGAGACGTCGCGGTCCGGATCCGGCTCCTCGCCGTCGATGACGACGGGCACCCAGTAGCGGACGTTCTCGTCCCAGAGCGCCTCCCATTCGTCGAAGCGCGATTCGTCCGCTAACCGGGCTTCCTCGTGGACGAAGCGCTCCAGCATCCGGTGTTCGTCGATCGGCAACAAGGGGGTCTGCATGGCATGTCCTTCTAGAGCGTGGGCTGGGCGGTTTGCGCCATGGTGTCCCGGTAGCATCGCCAGAAGCCCCGGTTGGGAGTCTCGTCGGTGTAGTGGGACACCACTACGCCGCCGTCGGTTGTCGTTTCGCGGGACTGGCCGCGGCTCAGGTCCAGCCAGGCCGGCGAACCTTTCAGCGCGCGCCACTGGCGTTCCGCGATGATGGCGTCGTCGGCCGTCAGGAACGATGACGGCCCCAACGCGACTTCGCCCTGGCGCATGATGCGTCGGTTCAGTTCCTCGGGCGCGCCCTTCAGGTAGAGCGGGGTGTGCCAGTTGACGGTCTCGCCCACGCCCAGGGGCTGGATCATGACCAGACAGGTTTCGGCCAGGAACAGGTTGGGGAAGATGAAGGTGTGGGGCGGCCCGGCCCGCATGATTTCCCGCGCGGCCGATTCGCCGTGCCGGCCGACCATGTCGCGCGTGTAGTCCGGATAGCGCGTCTCGTCCACGCCCAGCCAGGTCATGGGCCGGTCGTAGGTCGGGCCGTAGTCGAGCTCGGTGTGGCCGTTGCCCAGGTAGCGGACCACCGCCGTGATGCGGTCCTCTTCGCCGGACAGGATGTTGCCGTACTTGCCGGGGGTACCCACGCTTTTGGTGAAGGAGTCGTGCACGAAGCCCACGTGATAGCCGTCGGCCTCGTTTTCGGACAGCATCTTCCAGTTGGCGCGGAACAGGTGCTTGATCCACGGGCCGCGCAGTTCGATCTCGCCTTCGGGCGACAGGTTCACCTGCCGGTCCAGCGCGCGCGCGGCGTGGCCGAGATGCTCCAGCAGGGGGATGGGCGAAGGGTTGAAGGTCGCGAAGACGAAGCCGTTGTAGCTGTCGACGCGCGCGCGCTTCAGGTGCAGCGATTCGTCCGGCTCGATACTGGACAGCGGCATGTCGAGCAGCGCGCCGTCGGGCGAGAAGATCCAGCCGTGGTACTGGCAGGCCAGCGTGCGGCGGTTGCCGCGCTCGGGCTGGCAGAGCAGGTTGCCGCGATGGGCGCAGCGGTTGGCCACGACGTGGATGCCGTCGGCGCCGCGGATCAACAGCACGGGTTCGAGTCCCATGGTGCGCCGTACATAGTCGCCCCGCCGCGGAATCTCGGAGGCGTGGCCGACATAGACCCATCCCTGGCCGAAGATGGTCTCCATCTCTCGGTCGAAGATGGCCGGGTCGGCGTACAGGCTGCTGTGGACCGAGGCGTCGCGGATCAGGCTGGCAATGTCTTTCATGAAGCATCCCTCAGGAAGTGATGGCGCGGCTGGCGCGTTCCCACACCAGGCTGGCGGTGCGGGCCTCGGGCGTGCCGTCCTCCAGCCGCGCGGACAGGTGCAGCAGGCCGTCGACGATCGCCGCCTTGCGGCGCTGCACGCCGCCCTCCCAGTTCGGGAACAGGCTCATGTCGACGTGCTGCCGGACTTCGTCCCCGGCCAGTTCGTAGGTGCCGGCATAACTCATGAAGCTCTCGTAGGCCCGCGCCTTTTCCTCGGCGCTGGCGTTCCACTGCCCGCCGGTGGCGAAAGCCCGGCGGTCCGCCCGCTCGATCATGCAGAACATGCGGTCGTCGTCATATTGGATGAAGCCCCGGGGCGCCTGCCCCATGGGGTGGGTCACGCGGCCGTCGTCATAGGCCTGCGTCCATTGTCTGAGGGTCCAGCGGCCCAGCAGATCCTGTTTGCGCATGGTGTCTCCTTTCAGCGTGGCGCCAGGAATTCCCCGACCAGCGCGGTGAACGCCGCCGGCTGTTCGATCTGCACCCAGTGGCCGCAGCGGTCGATCTCGGCCAGGCGCGCGCGCGGCATGGCCTGGGCCAGTCGGCGCGAGGCCTCGATCGGGATCACCTTGTCGCCGCGCCCGTGGACGATGAGCGTCTCGTGCGGGATGGTGCGCAGGACGGCCTCGTCCGTGGCCATGTCGTCCAGGATCCGCTGCCGGGGAGGCGGGAACATGCTGCCGAACCGGGCCTGCACGTCGTCGCGGATGCTGGCCCGGTAGCGCATGGCCGCCAGCTCGTCGTCGATGAAGGACGGATCGTGGACGAAGACGTCCAGCAGTTCGCGCATCGCGGCGGGCGAGGGTTGATACCCCCACACCTTCTCCAGTCCGTCGGTGATGGGAAACCGCAGGCCCACCGGTCCCATCAGCACCAGGCGGTCGACGCGGCCGGGATGCCGGGCGGCCAGCTTGAGCGCCAGTGCGCCGCCGAACGAGTTGCCCACCACCGAGACCCGTTCCAGCTGCAGCGCGTCCAGCAGCGCGGTGAGCTGGTCCACCCAGGTGGACCAGTGGTAGCGGACCCCGGGCGGCGATTCCGTATAGCCGAAGCCGACCATGTCGGGGGCGACGACGCGCGCCTGCCGGGCCAGGACGGGGATGGTCAGGCGCCAGTTGGCCCAGGCCGTCACGCCGGGGCCCGATCCGTGTATCAGCAGGACGCCAGGCCCGTTGCCGGCGTCGTGATAGTTGGTCTTGAAGCCGCAGGTCGGCAGGCTGCTGCCGACTTCAGGCGGCCGCGCGTCCGGGGCGGAAGGTGTCTCCATCGGTTGCTCCTGGTTTCGTATTTTTTCTCAATATACAGTACAGATGTTAATCTGAGCAAAAAATTTCCGATTTATTGATTTGTTTTTCACGTATTATGGGATTTTAAAGATACGGAGCGGCGCAATGCTGCAATCTTTGGGATACGTGGGCCTGGGCACTTCCCGGCTGGCGGAGTGGGAAGATTTCGCTCAACGGCTGCTGGGCATGCAGATCGGCGACAGGAGCCGACACACCCTGGCGCTGCGCATGGACGACTGGCGCCAGCGCCTGCTGCTCGACGCGGACGCCGCCCAGCCGCATTTCTTCGGCTGGGAAGTCGCCAATGCCGGGGCGCTGGACGCGTTGGGCGCCCGGCTGGAGCACGCGCGGGTGCCGTTCGTCCGTGCACCGGAAGCGCTGGCGCGGCGCAGGGAGGTTACGGGGCTGCTGTCCCTGTCCGACCCCGCGGGCAATCGGCTGGAGGTCTTCCATGGCGCCGCCCGGGGCGGTGAACCGTTCCGCCCGGGCCGCGCGATATCGGGTTTTCGCACCGGCCCCCTGGGCCTGGGGCACGTGGTGTTGAACGCGCGCCATGTCGACGCATTGGTGCCGTTTTATCGCGACCTGCTGGGATTCCGCCTGAGCGACTACATGCGCGAGCCCTTCAAGGCCTACTTCTTCCACCTGAATTCACGTCATCACAGCCTGGCGCTGATCGAGGCCGACACCGACGGCATCCACCACCTGATGGTGGAGCTGTGTTCACTGGACGACGTGGGGCAGGGCTACGACATCGCCTCGTGCGAGCAGGACCGCGTGGCGGTGACGCTCGGCCGGCACATCAACGACTTCATGACTTCGTTCTACGTCCGCACGCCGTCTCCGCTGATGATCGAATACGGCTGGGGCGGGCGCAGCGTGGATCCGGACTGGCAACCGTGCGAACTCACGCACGGGGCCAGCCTGTGGGGACACGAGCGCCAGTGGCTGCCCGCCGACAAGCGCGCGCTGGCGCTGGACCTGCGCCTGGCCGCGGCGGCCCAGGGGCAGCGCGCGCCGGTGCAGGTGCTGCCCGGCCATCATCAGCTGGCCGCCGATGGCATGCGGTAGCATTCCGCAATCCCCCACCGCCCCGGATCCGCGGACATGTCCAGTCTCAAACGTATGCTCGCCGTCTTCGACGCCTTCTCGTCGGAACATGCCGTCCTGACCGCCGAGGAGATCATGTCGACCCTGGGCTACAGCCGCGGCACCGCGTATCGCTACGTCAAGGAACTGTGCGACGCGGGTTTCCTGACGCGCGCGGCGGGCGGGTACGCGCTGGGGCCGCGCATCATCCAGCTCGACTACTGCATCCGGCAAAGGGACCCGATCCTGATGGCCAGCCTGCCGGTCATGCAGGCCCTGCGCAAGCGGTACGAGTGCGACGTGCTGCTGACGGTCTTCTACGAGGACCAGGTCGTGGTCACGCACCGCGAAAGCGGCGACCAGGAACTCGTCATGAGTTACGGCCGGGGCCGGGAGATGCCGCTGTTCCGAGGCGCGGGCTCCAAGGTGTTGCTGGCCTGCCTGCCGCCGGCCCGCCAGAAGCGACTCTATGGCGCACACGCGCAGGCCATCGCCCAGGCCGGCCTGGGCGAGTCGTGGGAAGCGTTTCGGGCCTTGCTGGCCGCCGTCAAGCGGGCGGGCCACGCGGTGTCCTTCAGCGAACTCGACCAGGGCAACGTGGGCGTGGCGGCCCCCATCGAACAGGATCCCCTGAACATGCCCGCCGGCCTCGTCATGGTGTTCCGCACCGAGCGGTACGAGGTGCTGGACAAGGACGGCCTGCTGCAATCCCTGAAAGCCGGCATACGCCAGATCGCGGACCCCCGGACCGGGGCGGACTGACCTCTCGGGCGGGCCCGCCCGCATCCAGGGTGGCGGCGTTTTTCGTCTCTTGTTTCGTAAAAATCCCAGAATACGAAAAAATAAATAGGAAAAATTTGATTTTAGTGTCAGTATATTTCGTATATTGGGACTATAAAACGAACGTCCCGTCCGAGAGGAGACAGCTATGAACCACAACAGGCGTGCCCTCCTGGCCGCGCTGCCCGCGATGGCATGGGGGATGCCGGGCGGTGCCCGCGCCCAGGGCAACGCGTATCCCACCCGACAAATGCGCTTCATCGTGCCGTTCACGGCGGGCGGGGGCAACGATGTGCTGGCGCGCGACATCGCGCAGCCGCTGGCGGACATCCTGGGCCAGCCGATCATCGTCGACAACAAGCCGGGGGCCGGCGGCAACATCGGCGCCGACCTCGTGGCCCGGGCCGCGCCGGATGGCTACACGCTGCTGCTGGCCACCAACACGCTGACCATCAATCCCTTCGTGCTGCGCAACATCCCCTTCGACGTGGCCCGCGATCTGGCCCCTGTCATGCGCATCGCCAACCAGCCCATTGTCATCGTGGTCAACAACGCCTTGCCGGTGAAGAACATGCGCGAGCTCGTGGCCTATGCGGGCGAGCATCCCGACCGCCTCAACTACGCCTCCCCGGGCAGCGGCACGCCCCACCACATGGCGGCCGAACTGTTCAAGCAGGTCTCGGGCATCCGGATGGTCCACGTGCCCTACAAGGGCGCCAGCCAGGCGCTGACGGATCTCATCGCGGGCCAGGTGCAGGTCATGTTCGCGTCCATCATCTCGGCGCTGCCGTTCATCCAGAGCGGCCGGGTGCGCGTCATCGCCACGGCCGAAGGCCGCCGCCTGTCCCTGCTCAAGGACGTGCCAACCGTTCAGGAATCGGGCTTCCCCACCTACTCGGCCACCATCTGGGGCGGGGTCATGACCACCGCCGGCACGCCGCCGGCCGTGATCGACAAACTGGCGGCCTCGATCCGGCGCGCGTTGGACAAGCCGGGCGTGCGCCCGGGCCTGGTGGCCTCCGGTTTCGAGATCCTGCCCGAAGGGCCGGCGGAGTTCGGCGCCACGGTGCGCAGCGATCTCGTCCAGTGGCAGGCGGTGGCCCAGAAGATCGGCCTGGTGCCGGAATGATCCGCGGCGCGGGTGCGTTTCAGCCGCGCCCCGACCCGAACACCGATACCAGGAAATCCACAAAGGCCTTGATGTGCGGCGGCACCGGGCGACGCGCCGTGTACAGCACCGCGATGGGCGGCCCCGGGCGCTTCCAGTCGGGCAGTACCTGCACCAGGCGCTTCTCCGCCAGCGATTGCGCCAGCAGGAAGTCCAGGTCTTCGTAGATGCCCAGCCCCGCCAGCGCGCAGGTCAGGCCCGCGCGCGTGTTGTCCACGATCAGGCGGCCCTCGGCGGCCACGCTGACGGTCTGCTTGCCCTTGACCAGTTGCCAGTCGTAGGGGCGGCCGGTGTCCGGATCCCAGAACTCGATCAGCCGGTGCCGGCGAAGTTCATCCGGATGCCGCGGCGCGTGATAGAGCTTCAGGTAGGCGGGGCTGGCCGCCATGATGTAGTTGCCCCGGCCCAGCAGCTTGAAGCGCAGCGGCGAATCGCGCAGCGGGCCCACGCGCAGGCCGATGTCGGCGCCCGAGACGGTGGGGTCGACCACGCCTTCGTTGAGCGAGATGCGCAGCGAGATGTCCGGATAGGCCTGGACGAATTCCGGCAGGCGCGGGATGACGCGCGCGTTGGCCACCGATTCGGCCATTTCCACGTGCAGGTGGCCTTCGGCGCGGCCGCTGCGCGTCTGGATTTCCGCATCCAGCTCGGCCAGCCCTTCCAGCAGCATGCCCGCCCGCTCGGCGTAGCGCCGGCCTTCGCGGGTCAGCCAGACGCGCCGCGTGGTGCGATTGAGCAATTGGGTGCCCAGGTGCCGTTCGAGTTCCTGGATGTGGCCGGTGATGGCCGAGCGCGAGACGCCGAGCTTGCGCGCGGCGCCGGTGAAGCTGCCGGTGTCGGCCACGGCCAGGAAGGCGCGTATGGGAGTCAGGCGGTCCATTGTTCAAGTATAGATAACAATATGGTCAAGGCATCGAAGCAATGACGCCCTATACTGGAATACGCAATAAGTATCCTTTTTCATAGGGAGCGACCCCATGTTCTGCCCGCTGTTTCGCGGACCGATCGCAAGGCGCCCTGCCACGTTCGCCGCAGGATATTCCGGAATTCCCGCCCACGCCGCGCATGGCGTGCGGCCGGCATCCCGCAGTCATCCTGCCCGTGTCTTCCGCGCTTCCTCGGTCCTGCCCGCACCGGATCGTTAGCGTCGTCCGGACGCCCGCGCCGCCGCGCACTCCATCGTTGCCTCCGGCGGCCGCACCCCGACCTCGCCATTACCACGACTGCCGCGCCAGCCGCATGGCTGCTCGCGCTCGTCACTCAAAGGAAGCGCATCATGAATACGCCCATTACCACCCGAATCCATCACCCGATCCCGCCGGCGATGCCGGACCCCGCGTTCGCGTTCCGCCCGGCCGAGGTTCTGGTGGCTGCCGCCAAGGTGCTGTTGCCCTTCGTCATCATGGCCGGAATATTGTTGCTCGCAAGGTAACAATTCCGCAACAACCATGAAAACGAGGAGCGCATCATGCGACATTGGTTTTTTCTTGCCATCGCCATCGCTGCCGAGGTGGCGGGCACCAGCTTCATGAAATGGAGCAGCGTCCACGGACACCTGGGCGGCCTGGCGGCGATGTTCGTCCTGCTGGGCGCGTCGTACTACGCGTTGTCGCTGGCCGTGACACGTGTGCCGGTGGGCCTGGCCTACGCGGTCTGGGAAGGCGTGGGGCTGGTGGCGATCACGCTGGTCAGCCTGGCCTGGTTCGGTGAAAGCATCGGCCCCGCCAAGGCGGCCGGCATTGTCGCCGTGCTGGGCGGCATCCTTCTGATCAAGCGTGGCATGACGCCCGCCCCGGACGAGGACGCCGTCCCCGCGCTTGCCGCCTCGCGGTAAGGGGGCGTCATGCTGGATTCCTTCACCTGGTTCCACGGGGCCATGCTGCTGATCGCGGCTGCCCTGGAAGTGGCGGCCAACATCTTCCTGAAACTGTCGCGGGGCTTCACCCGCAAGCGGTACGGGGCGCTGTCCATCGCCCTGGTCTTCGGCGCCTTCGCCTGCCTGTACGTGGCGGTGCAGGGCATCGAGCTGTCGGTGGCCTACGCCGCCTGGGGGGCGCTGGGCATCCTGGCGACCGCGCTGGCCGGGCGGGCCCTGTTCGGCCAGCACATCCGGCCCGCCGGCTGGGCCGGCATGGGGCTGCTGGTGGCGGGGCTGCTGCTGATGAAGTTCGCCTAGGCCCCGAGCGCCACCCAGGTAAAATCCCAGGCTTCTCTTTGCCGAGGTCTGCCGTGTCCGAGCCCAAACTCCAGAATGACGTCTTTTTGCGGGCTCTCGCGCGCCAGGAAACCGAATACACGCCGGTCTGGCTGATGCGGCAGGCCGGCCGCTACCTGCCCGAATACAACGCCACCCGGGCGCGCGCCGGTTCCTTCCTGGGGCTGGCCAAGAACCCCGACTACGCGACCGAAGTCACGCTCCAGCCGCTGGCGCGCTTTCCGCTGGACGCGGCCATCCTGTTTTCCGACATCCTGACCGTGCCCGACGCCATGGGACTGGGCCTGGACTTCGCCGCGGGCGAGGGACCGCGCTTCGCGCGTCCGCTGCGCACCGAGGCCGACGTGGCCAACCTGGCCGTACCCGACATGGCCGAGTTGGACTATGTGTTCGCCGCCGTCAGGCAGATCCGGCGGGATTTGCACGGCCGCGTGCCGTTGATCGGCTTTTCCGGCAGTCCGTGGACCCTGGCCTGTTACATGGTGGAAGGCGCCGGGTCCAGCGATTACCGCACGGTCAAGACCATGATGTACAGCCGGCCCGACCTCATGCATCGGATCCTGGCGGTGAACGCCCAGGCGGTCGCGGTTTATCTGAACGCCCAGATCGAGGCGGGCGCGCAGGCGGTCATGATCTTCGACAGCTGGGGGGGCGTACTGGCCGACGGGCTGTTCCAGGAGTTCTCGCTGGCCTATACCAGGCAGGTCCTGGCCGGGCTGGTCCGCCAGCATGAAGGCCGGCAGGTGCCGGCCATCGTGTTCACCAAGGGCGGAGGGCTGTGGCTGGAAGAGATCGCCGCGTCCGGCTGCGATGCGGTCGGCCTGGACTGGACCGTCAACCTGGGCAAGGCGCGGGCCGCGGTAGGGGATCGCGTCGCCTTGCAGGGGAACCTGGACCCGATGACCTTGTTCGGCGGACCGGACCGCATCCGGGCCGAAGTGGCGCGCACGCTGGACAGCTACGGCCCGGGACCGGGCCATGTCTTCAACCTGGGACATGGCATCTCGCAGTTCACGCCGCCCGAGGCGGTCGACGTGCTGGTGGAGGCCGTTCACCAGCACAGCCGCAGGCAGCGCGCCGGCGCCTAGACGCTCCTTGTGGACGAGTCCCCGAGCGGGGCGAATGGCAGTGCTAACCCGTATTGCCCAGAGCCCGGATTCAACTTATGCACATTCGGGCTTTTGTCGGGAACGTATCTTGCAAGCTCGACGGGGCCACGGTTGTAGGCTGTAAGCATTTGATTTTTATGGATTTTTGTGGATCTGTATCATTAGATCCCAAAGCAAGCACTTTCCGTCTACGTCCTATTACCTTAATTGTGCGCCGGTTGTCCCCAAAGTTATCCACAGCTTCCGGCCCGATTAAAAATTCCCTGTCGAGCGGCGGGGTTAGCAAAGATTCAGAGGTTTTACTTTAAGTTCCCGCGGCCAGGATGCCGCAGTCTTCAAGCGGAGTTCACCAGTTGTCCACATCCCCGTCCGTCCCTCTATCTCTGGTCTCGCCGTCATGCGGGCAGGAAGGGACGACCTGGGTACGCGTGGCGCTGGACGTGCCGCTGGCGGGGCTGTTCGACTACCGAGCGCCGGCCGGTGCGCGCGTGGGGCAGCGCGTGATCGTTTCCTTCGGCCGCCGCGAGATGGTAGGTATCGTGATCGAGATCCCCGCGGCGCCGGCGATTGCGGTCGAGCAGGTCAAGGACGTGGTGCAGATGCTGGACGATCTGCCGCCATTTCCCGAAGATTGGCTGAAGTTGGCGGCTTTTGCGGCCGACTATTACCAGCGGCCGCTAGGCGAGGTCATGTTGCCCGCGCTGCCCGGGCCGCTGCGCAAGCCGGCGGCCTACCAGGGGCTGCGGGCCGGTGGCGGGCCGGTGGCGCGGCTGGACGCCAAGGCCGCGCGGGCGGCTAAGCCCAAGCGGACGCGGCGCAAGAAGAGCCAGGCAGAGGATGAAGAGCGGGCGCTTACTTCCGACGTTAGCGTTTCTACGACTGACAGCCCGGAAGCAACGCCCAGCGCGCCGCCGGTTTCCCCGCCTGCCCTGAACGCCGCTCAACAGGAGGCGGTGGACGCCTTGTCGGGCCTGTCGGGCTTCAAGCCCGTCCTGCTGCATGGCGTGACCGGCAGTGGCAAGACCGAGGTCTACCTGCGCGTGGCCGAACGCGTCCTGCGCGAAGGCAGGCAGGTGATGCTGCTGGTGCCCGAGATCAACCTGACGCCGCAGCTGGAACAGGTCTTCCGCCGGCGCCTGGAGGCCATCGCGGGGCCGGGCGGGGTGGCCGTGCTGCACAGCGGGCTGGCCGACGGCGAGCGGCTGGAGGCCTGGCTGCGGGCGGTGCGGGGACAGGCCCGCGTGCTGCTGGGAACGCGGCTGTCGCTGTTCACGCCATTGCCCGATCTGGGCCTGATCGTGGTCGACGAAGAACACGACCCGTCCTACAAGCAGCAGGAAGGGCTGCGCTATTCCGCCCGCGACCTGGCGATCTGGCGCGCCCGCGACCGCGGCGTGCCGGTGATCCTGGGGTCGGCCACGCCATCGCTGGAGACCTGGCACCACGCCCAGACGGGCCGCTACCTGCTGCTGTCCCTGCCGCAGCGGGCCCTGGCGGCCGAACCGCCGCGCATCCGGCTGCTCGACACCCGCAACGTGAAACTCCAGCAGGGCCTGGCGCCGCCGCTGCTGCAAGCCGTGGCGCAGCGGCTGGAGAAAGGCGAGCAATCGCTGATCTTCCTGAACCGGCGCGGCTATGCGCCCGTCCTGCATTGCGACGCATGCGGCTGGGTCAGCGGCTGCCCGCGCTGTTCGGCCTACATGGTGCTGCACCGCCAGCCGCCGCGCGTGCCGGGCGGTCCGGGACGCCACGAGCTGCGCTGCCATCATTGCGGCTGGCAGCAGCGGGTGCCGATGGCCTGCCCGGATTGCGGCAACCAGGACCTGCAGCCCATGGGCCGCGGCACGCAGCGGCTGGAGGAACACCTGGGCGAGCTGTTCCCCGGCGCGCGCATCGCGCGCATCGACGCCGACAGCACGCGCCGCAAGGGCAGCGCCCAGGAGCTGTTCGCCCGCATGCATGCGGGCGACATCGACATTCTGGTCGGCACGCAGATGGTGGCCAAGGGGCACGACTTCCAGAACCTGGGCTTCGTCGGCGTGCTCAATGCCGACGCCATGCTGTTCTCGCACGACTTCCGCGCGCCCGAGCGCCTGTTCGCGCAACTGATGCAGGTGGCGGGCCGCGCCGGCCGCGCCGGCACGCCCGCCGAGGTCTACATCCAGACCGGCTATCCCGAGCAGCCGCTGTACCAGGCCCTGGTGCGCCACGATTACGCGGGCTTCGCGCGCTACGCGCTGCGCGAACGGGAATCGGCGGGATTGCCGCCCTTCGCCTACCAGGCCCTGCTGACCGCCGAGGCGCGCGAACTGGCGCAAGCCCAGGCCTTCCTGGCGCAGGCCCGGGCCTGGACGGAGGGGGGCGATGGGACCGATTCGTCCCAGGCCGCGGATATGTCGCGCATTACGCTCTATGATCCTGTACCGCTGCGCGTGGTTCGCGTGGCCAATGTCGAACGCGCCCAGTTGCTGGTGGAAAGCGACAGCCGTCCCGCATTGCAGGGTTTCCTGCGCGCGTGGGCCGGCGTGCTGCCCGGCCTGGCGGCGGCCGCCCGGGTGCGCTGGCACCTCGAGGTCGATCCGCTGGAGATCTGATGCGCGATCCCTGGCCGCCGTCCATGTCCGCCCCCGAGTACCGTCCGCGCGGCCGTCCGCCGCGCGCCATCGATTTCCAAGCTAGCGTATGACTGCCTCTTCCTCTTCCGCCGCGACCCGTGCCATGGACCGCGCCGACTCGCGGCTGAACAAGCCCGACGGACGCGCATCGGCCGCGCTGCCCCCGCTCGACGCCGGCATGAACCCGGCGCAGCGCGAGGCCGTCCGCTACCTGGACGGCCCCTGCCTGGTGCTGGCCGGGGCCGGCAGCGGCAAGACCCGCGTCATCACGCAGAAGATCGCCTACCTGCTGCGCGACTGCGGCTATTCGGCGCGCAACGTGGCCGCGCTCACCTTCACCAACAAGGCCGCGCGCGAGATGGCCGAGCGGGTCGGGTCGGTCGCGCCGCCCAATGCCATCAAAGGCCTGACCATCAGTACCTTCCACTCGCTGGGCGTGAAGATGCTGCGCGAGGAAGCCAAGCAGGTGGGGCTCAAGCCGCAGTTCTCCATCCTGGCGGCGGACGACGCCATGGGCATCGTGCAGGAACTGGTCGCCACCACCGACAAGGGCCTGATCCGTGCCGTGCAGACCGCCATCTCGCTCTGGAAGAACGCGCTGGTCGAGCCCGACCAGGCCGAGCGCCTGGCCACCACCGAGAGCGAGCGCGATGCCGCGCGCGTCTACCGCAGCTACAACGCCACCCTGCGTTCCTACCAGTCCGTCGATTTCGACGACCTGATCCGCCTGCCGGCCCGGCTGCTGGAATCCGACGCCGAGGCGCGCGAGCGCTGGCAGTCGCGCATCCGCTACCTGCTGGTGGACGAGTACCAGGACACCAACGCCTGCCAGTACCGGCTGGTGCAGTTGCTGACCGGACCGCGCGCGATGCTGACCGCGGTGGGCGACGACGACCAGGCCATTTATGCGTGGCGGGGCGCGACCATCGAGAACCTGGCCAAGCTCACCACCGACTATCCCAACCTGCGCGTCATCAAGCTCGAGCAGAACTACCGTTCCATGCAGCGCATCCTGGCGGCGGCCAACAACGTCATCGGGCACAACCCCAAGCTGTTCGACAAGAAGCTGTGGTCGGACCTGGGCGTGGGCGATCCGATCGGCGTCATTCCCATGGACGATGAAGAGGCCGAGGCCGAATCCGTGGCCATGCGCATCTCCGCCGCGCGTTTCGAGCTGAAGGCCGACTGGCGCGACTTCGCCATCCTCTACCGCAGCAACCACCAGGCGCGCATATTCGAGCAGGCCCTGCGCAACCTGAAGATCCCGTACATGGTCTCGGGCGGGCAGAGCTTCTTCGACAAGGCCGAGGTGCGCGACATCATGGCCTACCTGCGCCTGATCGCCAACGACGAGGACGATCCGGCCTTCATCCGCGCCATCACCACGCCCAAGCGCGGCGTGGGCCAGTCGACCCTGGAAGTGCTGGGCACCTACGCGGGCGAACGCGAGATCCCGCTGTTCGCCGCCGTGTTCGAGACCGGCCTGGAGCAGCGCCTGCAACCGCGCCAGCTCGGCCCGCTGCGCGAGTTCTGCGAGTTCATCAACCGCATGCAGTGGCGCGCCGGCGCCGCCAAGGGCGATGCCGCCCCGTCGGGCGAGACCGCCTCCGAGATCCTGGACGACCTGGTGCGCGCCATCCAGTACGAGCGTTACCTGTACGACCACTTCGACGAGCGCGGCGCACAGAACCGCTGGCAGACGGTGCTGGACCTCCTGGGCTGGCTCAAGCGCAAGGCCGAGGAAGACAAGATGAGCCTGATGGACCTGGTCCAGCACATCGCGCTCATCACCATGCTCGAGAAAAGCGACGACGAGGACCCCGACCTGGTGCGCATGTCCACGCTGCATGCTTCCAAGGGCCTGGAGTATCCACATGTGTTCCTGGTCGGCACCGAGGAAGGGCTGCTGCCCCACCTGGGCAAGGACGACGAGGAAGGGGACCCCGCCAAGGCGGCCGAATCGCTGGAAGCGCGAGTGCAGGAAGAGCGTCGGCTGATGTATGTCGGCATCACGCGCGCGCGCCGCACGCTGACCGTCACCTGGTGCAAGAAGCGCAAGCGCGGCCGCGAGGACATCGCGCGCGAACCTTCGCGCTTCATCAAGGAAATGGGGCTCGAGACCGACGAAGTGGCCGATGCCACGCCCGGGCTCAGCGCCAAGGAAAGGCTGGACCGGCTGAAGTCGCTGCTGAAGAAAGGCTGAGCCGGCGAGGGCGTCGAGCGGCGCCAGCTTGCCGCCCTAAAAGGGTAATTACCTAGTCTTTTAACATTCTATAGTTCTATACATAGAATGTTTTTCGGGTTCTAATAGCGCCAGATTCGGACGCGGCCGCGCGGCGGCCGTGTGCCGGGGAACGATCGCCCGCTGGGGCGGCATCTGGAGGAAAGACTCGTGTCTTACATAGGTACGGATATCGGAGGGACGTTCACCGACCTCGTTCTTCTGTCCGACGACGGCGACGTGCGCATCTTCAAGGCGCTGACGACGCCCGACGACCGCACGCGCGGCGTGCTGGACGCCATGAAACTGGCGGCCGAGGAACTGGGCATCCCGGCCGATCGGCTGGTGGCCGAACTGAAATACTTCTCGCACGGCACCACCGCCGCGACCAACGCGTTCATCGAACGCAAGGGCGCGAAGACGGGGCTGCTGACCACCCGCGGCTTCGAGGACACGCTGCGCATCCAGCGCGCCATGGGCGGCTGGATCGGCATGCCCACGCACGAGATCTCGCACTTTTCCAAGCGCCGCGTGCCCGAGCCCATCGTGCCGCAGGACCTGATCAAGGGCGTGGTCGAGCGCGTGGACTACAAGGGCGAGGTCATCGTGCCGCTGGACGAGGCGGCGGCGCGCCAGGCCATACGCGAGCTGCGCGACGCGGGCGTCGAGGCCATCGCCATCAGCCTGCTGTGGTCGTTCCGCAATCCGGCGCACGAGCGGCGCCTGGCCGAACTGGTGGAAGAAGAGGCGCCGGGGCTGTTCGTGACGACGTCCTCGCTGCTGGTGCCCATCATCGGCGAATACGAGCGCACGTCGACCACGTCGATCAACGCCTACCTCGGCCCGGTCATCCATCGCTACATCAACGGGCTGGAAGGGGCGATCCGGCGCTTCGGCTTCCAGGGACCGATCTCCATCATGGAGTCGGGTGGCGGCGTGCTGCCCGCGGCCGAGGCGGCGTTCCAGGCGGCCAACCTGCTGACCTCGGGCCCGGCCGGCGGCGTGCTGGCCTCGCAGAAGCTGGGCGACCTGCTGGGCTATCGCAACGTGCTGACGGCCGACATGGGCGGCACCAGCTTCGACGTGGGCCTGATCGTGGATGGCCAGCCGTTGCTGGAAACGGTGCGCGAAGTGGGCCGATTCCACGTGGCGCTGCCGTCGATCAAGGTCACGGCCATCGGTGCGGGCGGGGGCTCGATCGCCCGCGTGCGCGACGGCCACCTGACGGTGGGCCCGGAAAGCGCGGGCTCCACGCCGGGGCCGGCGTGCTACGGCCGCGGCGGGGTCGAGCCGACCATCACCGACGCCGACGTGGTGCTGGGCATCATCGATCCGCGCTACTTCCTGGGCGGTCGCATGGCGCTGGACGTCGAGGCCGCGCGCCAGGCCGTGCGCAAGTACGTGGCCGAGCCGCTGGGCATGAGCGTGGAAGAGGCCGCCGCGGGCATCCGCGAGGTCGCCAACAACCAGATGGCGGACCTGCTGCGCCGGGTCACGCTGCGCGCGGGCTACGATCCGCGCGACTTCGTGCTGATGGCCTACGGCGGCGCGGGCGCCACGCATGCGCACCAGTACGCCGAGGTGGCCGGCATCGGCAAGGTGGTCGTACCCAACACCGGGCCGGCGCATTCGGCCTACGGCACGGTCACGGGCGACCGCCACCGCTCGTTCTCGCTGGCGGTGGGCCAGCACGCGCCGGCGCGTTTCAAGCGGGCATCCGAGCACATCGAAATCGCGGCCCTGAACGAGGGCTTCGGCCAGATCGAGGCCCGCGCGCGCGAGGCGCTGGGCGACGACGTCACTATCCACCGCTACATCGGCATGCGTTTCCGCCAGCAGGTACACGAGATCGGCGTCGAGGTGCCGGCCGGCCAGCTCCAGGCCGCCGACGTGGATGCGCTGGTGGATGCCTTCGAGGCGCAGTACGAGCGCATCTACGGCAAGAACACCGCGCTGCGCAGCTCGGGCGTGGAGTTCACCGTGGTGCGGGTCGAGGGCACGTCCCCGGTCATCAAGCCGGCAGCGCGCCAGGTCGACGGCGCCGGCCGTTCGAACCGGCCGGTGTCCGACCGGCAGGTCTATTTCTACGGCCACGGCTTCATCCGCGCCGACATCTACCGCAGCGAGGACGTGGGCCCCGGCCGTGCCATCGCGGGCCCCTGCATCATCGAGCGGCCCGACACCACCATCGTCGTCGGCCCGGACCAGTCGGTCGAAATGGAGCCCTACGGCAACTTCGTGATTTCCATCGCGCGCAACCAATAACGCTATCGAGACGAGCATGCATCAGGTCTACGAATACACGGCCAAGGAGGTCGACCCGATCACCTTCGAGGTGATCCGCCACCGGCTGCTGTCGATCACCGACGAACAGGCGGCCACGCTGGCCTCGGTGTCGGGATCGGCGCTGGTGAACGAGGCGACCGATTTCAACACCGGCCTCTACCGCGCCTTCGGCGAAGTGGTCACCATGGGCAAGACGGTGACCTTCCACGCGGCCTCGCTGTCGCTGATGGTCAAGCACGTGATCGAGGATTGCGAGGACACCGTCGGCATCAATCCGGGCGACATGTTCATCGTCAACCACCCGCACAAGGGCGCGCTGCACTGCCCGGACGTGGGCGTGCTGGCGCCCATCTTCGTCGACGGCAAGCGCATCGGCTGGACCGGAGCCTGCGCCCACCAGCTGGACGTGGGCGGCATGGTGCCGGGCAGCTTCGCCTCCATGGCCAAGGACATCCGCCAGGAAGGCATGCTGATCCCGCCGGTCAAGATCATCGATCGCGGCGAGCTGCGCAGCGACGTGTTGAATTTCATCACCGGCATGTCGCGCCTGCCCACCAACATCAGCCTGGACCTGAAGGGGCTGATGGCGGCCAACAACATCGGCGTGAAGAGCCTGCTCGACACCATCGCCAAGTACGGCGTGGACACGGTGCTGACGGTCATGGACGGCATGATGAGCCTGTCCGAGACCAAGATGCGCAAGCGCCTGAAGGAGCTGCCCGACGGCGTGTTCCGCGCCCAGGCCTTCCTGGACCACGACGGTTTCGACAACAAGATCTACAAGATCCACGTCGAACTGCGCAAGCAGGGCGACCGCATCGTGTTCGACTACACCGGGTCCGACCCGCAGGCGCCGGGCTTCGTCAACGCGACGCGCACGGGCCTCCTGGCCGGGGTCTACGCCGGCATCCTGCCGGTCATCGCCTACGACCTGCCGTGGAACGAGGGCCTCCTGCGGCCGCTGGAGGTGCTGTCCACCGAAGGTTCCATCGTCTCGTGCAAGTTCCCCGCGCCGTGCAGCCAGGGACCGCTGGGCGCGATGTGGCTGGTCGAGGTCACCACCACCGAGGTCATCTCCAAGCTGATGGCCACGCATCCGGACTACCTGGCCGAGGCGCAGTCGTCGCCGGCCAGCGGACCGGACCTGTTCCACATCCACGGCCGCAACCAGTACGGCGAACCGGCCACCGCGCCCATCCTGGAAGTGATGCTGTCGGGCGGCGGCGCCTATGCGCACCGCGACGGCGTGAGCGTCTCGGGCCAGCGCAACATCACCGCGGGCCGCGCGCCCAACGTCGAGACCACGGAACTGAAGCTGCCGGTGCTGTACATGTATCGCCGCATCATCACCGACAGCTCGGGGGCCGGCCGCAACGTGGGCGGCCAGGCCGCCGGGGCGGCCTTCGTGCTGCACGGCGTGGACGAGGTCGAATCGCTGGTGGCCTGCCACGGCTACCAGTCGCCCACCTCGCGTGGCCTGTTCGGCGGCTATCCCAGCGGCTGCAATCATCGCCGCTTCCTGCGCCACAGCAACATCCGCCAGTTGCTGGCCGACGGCGTGTTCCCCGACCGCATGGACGGGCTGCAGGGCGAGGAGGTCGAGTTCAACGCCAAGCCGCCCGAGTTCGAGTTCGGCAAGGATGACGTGTACGAGTGCAATCCCACCGCCGGCGGCGGCTGGGGCGATCCGCTGGGGCGGCCGGCCGGCAGCGTGGCCGCCGATGTCGCGGCCGGGGCCTTCTCGGCCCAGGTGGCCGAACGCATCTTCGGCGTGGTGACGAAGGGCGGCGCCCTGGACGAAGCCGCCACCGCCGCCGCGCGCGCCGCGATCCGCCAGCGCAGGCTGGCGTGGCCGGCCGGCAAGGCGTTGGCCGCCGCACCGCGCACGGAGCAGGCCGAGCCGGTGGCCATCGTCGGCGACGTGGCGCGCATCGTGCGCGCGTCCGGCACGCCCTACCTGGTCTGCAACAGTTGCGACACGGCCATCGCGCCGGCGGCGGAGAACTGGAAGGACTACGCGCGCCACCACCTCGCCACCCCCGAGGACCTGGGCCCGCGCGTGCGCATCCACCACGACCTCGAGGTCGTCCAGCACGCCTGCCCGCATTGCGCCACGCTGCTCGACGTCGAGGTGCGCCGCAAGGGCGAGGCATCCCTGTTCGACATCCAGGTCGCGGCCTGAAGGAGGCATCCATGAACAAGCGAACCAGCCATGGCCGCTGGGTGGCCTTTCCCAGCGGCGCCGACGAGGTGCGGGGCTACCTGGCCGAGCCCGACGGCGACGACGTGCTGGGCGCGGTGGTCTGCGCGCCCGAGAACCTGGGGGTGACCGAGCATCGCCAGGAGGAAACGCGGCGCCTGGCGGCCGAGGGCTTCATCGTCCTGACCGTGGATCCGTACAGCCGCATCGGCGGCCGCCCGCCGCAGGACTACACCACCGCCGAGGAGCGGCGCAGCAAGGCTTTCATCGCCGCGCGCGACGAGGTCGTGGTGCCCGATTGCCAGGCGGCGCTGGAGTGGCTGCGCGCGCAGCCCCGGGTGGGGTGCGTCGGCGCCCTGGGCTACTGCCTGGGCGGCGGCACGGTGCTGGCCTGGGCGGCCGGCACGCGCGACCTGGCCTGCTCGGTGGTGCTGTACGCGCTGCCGGTGGTGCCGGCCGCCTATTCGCCCGACGGCCGGGACCGTTCGCGCATCGCCCTGGCGCCGCGCATCCAGGCGCCCATGCAATTGCACTTCGGCGAGGCCGACGAAGCCATTCCCATGGACCAGACCCTGGCGTTGAAGGAAGCGCTGGAAGCGCGGGCGCCCGCGCCCATCGATTTCCATGTCTATCCCGGCGCGCGCCATGCGTACATGGACAGCACGCTGGAGCGCTATTCGCCCGAGGCCGCCGCGCTGACCTACGAGCGCTTCGTGGGCTTCCTGCATCGTCATCTGGACGCCGGGGATAGCTGATGGGCGAGATCGTCTGGGCCGCCGCCACGGCCCACACCGGCGCCATGATGCGCGCGCCCAAGGGCGACCCGGACGACCTGGCGCGCGCCGACCGGGTGTTCCAGGCCTTCTCGGCCCTGTCCGTCTCGCTCAAGGAGGCGCGCCCGGACGTGCTCGTGGTCGTCGCCACCGACCATTTCCTGACCTTCGACCAGGCAGCGCTGCCGGTGTTCGCCATCGGTACCGGCGCGGCCTTCCCGGGGCATGGGGAGTTCGGCGTACCCAGGCGGGACTACACCGGCGTGGCGGGCCTGGGCGAAGCGGTGCACGCGGGCATGGTGGCCGCCGGCTTCGACGCGGCCGGCGCGCGCGGCCTGCCGCTGGACCACAGCTTCTCGTGTCCGCTGCAATTGCTGCTGGCCGGCTGGGACGCGCCGGTGCTGCCGGTGTACGTGAACTGCACCATCGAACCGCTGCCGCGCCTGGACCGCTGCCTGGCCTTCGGCCGCGTGCTGGGCGACGTGCTGCGCGCGCAGGACCTGGCGCCGCGCGTGGCGGTGCTGGGCACCGGCGGCCTGAGCCACTGGGTTGGCATGCCCGAGACCGGACACATCAACCGCGACTTCGACCGACGCTTCCTGGAAGGCTTCGCCGCCGGCCGGTTCGACGAGATCGCCGGCTGGGACGCGGCCGAGGTGGTGCGCAGCGCCGGCAACGGTGCGGCCGAGATCCGCAACTGGCTGCTGGCCGCCGGCACGGCCCGGGCCACGGGCGCGCGCGTGGCGGCCTACGAGCCGGTGCAGGCCTGGGTGACCGGGATAGGCGTGACCGAACTGCTGCTGCCTCCGGGGCAGGCGGGTGAAACCCTGCCTGCGCAGGCCGCCGGGGCGGGCCGCGACAGGCACGCGCTGGAGCGCTACCTGTTCCGCTTCGACAAGGAGCCGGCGCTGCAGGAAGCGCTCAAGGCCGGTGCCGAGCACGCCTTCGATGGCCATGCGCTGGACGACGAGGAACGGCGCGCCCTGCGCGAACGCGATCTCGCGACCTTGTACGAGTGGGGCGTGCATCCGCTGTTGATCCGCAATTTCGCCGGCACCCTGGGACTGCCCTACGTGCAGGCCTACCACGACCGCGGCCTGCTGCCGCGGCACGGCAACTGAGCAAGCGGACCCCGCGACCGGCGGGGTCCACCTCTTCGACTGGAGACATCGATCATGAATGACACGGCAATTCGTTCACGCTGGGTACTGGCCAACGGCGTGCGCACGCACTACGCGGAAGCCGGCGACCAGGGACCCACGCTGGTGGCGTTGCACGGCGGCGGCGCGGGTTCGTCCGGCGCATCGGGCATGGGGCTCGTGCTGCCGCTGCTGGGCAAGGACTTTCGCGTGGTCGCGCCCGATTCCATCGGCGGCTTCGGATTGACCGATACCCAGGCGCCCACGCCCTACGGGCTGATCAGCCGCGCAGCCCATACCGCCGATTTCGTCGACGCGCTGTGCCTGGACAAGTTCTCGGTGCTGGGCAATTCGCAGGGCGCGTGGTCGGGCGTGTACTACGCCATGCTGCATCCGGACCGGGTCGAAAAACTCGTCATCGTGTCTTCGCTCACCATTGCCGGCTCCATGGGCATCAAGCAGGCGCCGAACGAGGCCATGCATGCGCTGATGGGCTATGACGGTTCGCGCGCGGGCATGAAGCGCCTGCTGGAGGCCCTGATCATCGACAAGTCGCGCATCA
Source organism: Pigmentiphaga sp. GD03639 (assembly GCF_029845405.1). Taxonomy (NCBI): domain Bacteria; kingdom Pseudomonadati; phylum Pseudomonadota; class Betaproteobacteria; order Burkholderiales; family Alcaligenaceae; genus Pigmentiphaga; species Pigmentiphaga sp. GD03639. The sequence goes on along the minus strand of NZ_JAOCLR010000010.1, from coordinate 22,423 downwards.
CCGACGCGCTCATCGACGATCGCCAGCGCGCCGCCACGCGGCCCGGCGCGTTCGAGGCCTTCCAGCGCATGGCGCAGGGCATAGACTTCGTGCGCAACGACCCGGTGCTCAAGCTGCAGACCCAATGGCAGGAAGCGCTGCCCGCGCTGACGCGCCGCATTCCCACCCTGATCCTGTGGGGCGAGGAAGATACCTTCGCCGTGCCCGCCACCGGCCGCGCGCTGGCCGAGATGCTGCCCGACGCGCGCATCGAATGGGTGCCCGGGGCCGGCCACCAGGTGCAGACCGACGCGCCGGACCGCGCCGCCGCCATCATCCGGGAGTTCCTGCATGGATAGGGCGAGCATGCCGCAGTCGCCGGACGCGCCCGATCGCATGCCGGGCATGGTGCCCGGCGTGCGGGCCGGGGGCTTCCTGTTCCTGTCGGCCATACGCGGCCGCGACCCGGCCACCGACCGCATGCCCGACGATCCCTACGAACAGGCCTGCCAGGCGCTGCGCAACGTCCAGGCGGTGCTGGCAGCGTCCGGCGCGACGCTCAGGCACGTGGTGAAGGTCACGCTCTATCTGCACGACCTGGACAAGCGCAAGGCCTTCCACCAGGCATGGATGGAGTTCTTTCCGCAGGATCCGCCCGCCCGCATCGCCGTGGGCATCGCGGATGCCAACGGCGCGCCCGGCGGCAACGCCCACTACGCGCTGGACGTGATCGCGCTGGCGCCGTGACCGGCCGGCTCGATTGCCAGCGCCCGCCGCGCCCCGGCACAATATGCGTTTGCGCCCCGGGGCGCGAGACTGGCCATCCGCCGCAGGTGATTCGCTCCATGGCATCCGCACGACGCACGACCGACGCTTCCGATACTTCCGCGCGTGCCGGCAACACCGGCCCGCGCGGCGGGCTGCCGATGTACGCGCAGCTCTTCGCGCTGTTCCGCCAGCGCATCGAGAACGGCGTCTGGCCGCTGAACGAGTGCATTCCGTCGCTGGACGAGCTGATGGAGGAATTCGACGTGGGCCGGGTCACGGTGCGGCATGCGCTGGGCATGCTCGAGGCCGAGGGGCTGATCGGCCGCTTCCGCGGCCGCGGCACCTTCGTCACGGCGCGTCCCCAGTCCAACATCTGGTATCGCATCCCGATGAACTGGGACGAGCTTACCGGGCCGCAGCCCGACATCGAGGTCGAGTGGCTGGAAAGCCACGAATGCGCGCAGCCGCCCGCCTCGGTGCACGCCGGCGCCGCGCTGGGCGAGTCTTATCAGGCCCTCAAGCGGCGCCTGCTGCGCCACCACATTCCCTACGGCATCGGCCATACCTACATCGAAAAGAATGTCTACGCCGCCTTCGGCGCCGACGTGCTGGCCAAGCCCATCCCGCTGAAGATCCTGGACGCTCGCCTGCCGGGCGGCGTCGGCCATGCCGAGCAGACCGTGCGCGCCAGCGTGGCCGACCTGGACACCGCCCGCCTGCTCGACCTGACTTCGGGCGCGCCGGTCATCCAGGTGACGCGGTCGGTGCTGGATCGCGACGGCGTCCTGGTCTATGAATCGCTGGGCATCTTCCGCGGCGATTTCGTCGAGATCCACACCGACCTGAAATAGACGCGCCTCAGGCCGTAGACGCGCCTCAGGCCGCTTCCTGGCTGACATCCACCCATTGCGCGCCGACCAGCTCGGCCAGGCGCCGGGGCGCGATGCGCACCGCGCTGTGCGTGGAACCGGCGGCGGGCAGCACTTCGTCGTAGGCCCGCAGCGAGACATCGCAATACACGGGCAGCGGCGTGGCCAGGCCGAACGGGCAGACGCCTCCCACCGGGTGTCCGGTCACGGCCACCACTTCGTCGGCCGGCAGCATTTTCACGCGGCCGCCGAACACGGCCTTGGCCTTCTTGTTGTCCAGCCTGGCGTCGCCGCGTGTCACGACCAGCACCTCGCGGTCGCCCGCCCGCAGCGACAGCGTCTTGGCGATCTGGCCAGGCGCGACGCCATGGTGCTGCGCGGCCAGTTCGACGGTGGCGGTGCTGTGCTCGAGTTCGATGATGGCGATGTCGGGTGCGTGGGTGGCCAGGAAATGGCGGACGGATTCGAGGCTCATGCGAAGACGGCGCGTGTTGCGGAAAGAGCACCGACTATAGCCTACCGTCCGCCGCCGCCGATGGCGGGACAGGCCACTGATAGAATGAAAGGCTAGTCAACCAGCACATCGCGCCTCATGACTTTGCCTCCGCCCCGCGCCACCCGCACGACACCGTCGACCGCCATCGCGAACCTGGCCCAGGTGGGGACGCCCATCTACGTCAAGCTGGTCATGTCCTTCAGGAAGCGCATCGAGACGGGCGAGTGGGCGGTGGACCAGCAGATCCCGTCGCTGGACGAACTGGCCCGCGAAGAAGGCGTGGCGCGCGCCACCATCCGCCATGCCATCGGCTTCCTGGAGTCCGAAGGCCTGATCGGCCGTTACCGCGGCCGTGGCACCTTCGTCCTGCGCCGCCCGCAAAGCGGGGTGTTCTACGATATCCCGACCAGCTGGGATACGCTGGTCAACCACGTGCCCGACATCCAGATCGAATGGCTGGAGAGCAGCACTGTCATGCGGCCCCAATCGATCAACCACCACGGCGGCTCGCTGTCGTCCGACGGCTACCAGCACCTGCGCCGCCTGCAGAAGCACAACCAGATCCCGTACTTCGTCGGCGATTCGTACGTCGAGCGCACGATCTTTCGCGCCATCGGCAAGCGGGCGTTCAACTCGCCCGTGCCCATGCAGCTGATACAGAATCACGCGGGCGACCGCATCGGCCGGGCCGAGCAGACCATCCAGGCCAGCAACGCCGACTTCGAGGTGGCCCAGTTGCTGGACGTGCCGGTGAACACCGCCATCATGGTGGTCACCCGCTCGGTGTTCGACAAGGACGAAGTCCTGGTGTACGAATCCCAGGGCCTGTTCCGCAGCGACTTCGTGCGGGTGCACATGCGGCTGAAATAGCGCCGGCGCCTGGCGTGCCGGCCGCTCGCGTCCGGCTATTCGATGCTGATGCCCAGCCGCTTGATGCGTGTCTCCACCTCGGCCAGTTCGTCGCGCACGCGCGTGGACAGCTCGGTCGGCGTGCTGCCCTGGGGCTCGATCCCCAGCGCCGCGAACTTCTCGATCAGTTCCGGATCCTTCAGCACCTGCGCGATGCCGGCGTTGAGCTTCTGCACCACGGCCGGGGGCGTGCCCGCCGGCGCCACCAGGCCCACCCAGGTCTCGATGGCCAGGTCGGGACCGCCGGATTCCTTGACGGTGGGAACCTGCGGATAGTCGGCCAGGCGCTGCGGCGAGGCGGTGGCCAGCATCTTCAGCTTGCCGGCCTTGACCAGCGGCAGCCCCGAGCCGATGGTGGCCACGCTGAAGCTGATGTCGCCGTTGGCGACCGCCGTGTAGATCTGCGCGCCTTCCTTGTAGTGGACCGGCATCATCTCGGTGCGCGTGGCCTGGGCCAGGATGGCACCGCCGAAATGGGCGGGACTGCCGACGTAGGGCGTACCGTAGGTGATTTTCTTCGGATCCTTGCGGGCCGCCTCGATCAGGTCGCGCATCGATGCATAGGGAGCCGAGGCGGACGTGTAGAACAGGAAGGGCGCACGGAAGAACAGCGACACCGGCGTGTAGTCCTTCTGCGGGTCGTAGGGGACCGAGGCCAGCAGCTTGGGATTGGTGGTCATGTGCGCGTCGCCCACGACCAGCAGGGTGTAGCCGTCGGGCGCGGCCTGCTTGGCGGCGCCCAGCGCCAGGAAGCCGTTGGCGCCCGGCTTGGCCTCGATGACGATGGGCTTGCCCCACAGCTTGCCCAGTTTCTCGGCCATGATGCGGGTGGCGACGTCCGGCGTCAGGCCGGCCGGGTAGGGCGTGACGAGGCGGATGGGGCGCGTGGGGAAGTCGTCGGCATAAGCGGCCTGGATGCCGGCAAGCGCCAGGCTCGCCGCAACCAGGCCACACGATAGACTGGGTTTCAAGCTTGTCTCCTCGATGCGTCGTCGCTGGACGCGCGGGCGTCCGGGTGCCTGCCCGGTCGCTCGGTTCAATGTGATAGTAAACTATACTACTAGCTATTATGAGCCGAGCGCGGGCCGACGGCAAGCGGGGAGTGCCGCGCAGGCGAGGGGCCGCCGGCGCGGGAGGAAAAGACTACTGCGCGGTGATGTGGCGCTCTTCGATGATCGCGCCCCAAGTGGCCGACTCGTCGGCGATGAACCTGGCGAGTTCTTCGCGGCTCATCGGATCGGGCGTCAGTCCGTGCTTGATCAACTGGGCCGACACGTCGGGATCCTTCAGCACCTTCAAGATTTCCTCGTTCCAGCGGTCGAGTATGCCGGCGGGCGTCCTGCCCGGCGCGACGAAGGCGTACCAGTTGGTGGCATTGAAGCCGGGAATGCCGGACTCGGCGATGGTCGGCACGTCGGGCATGAAGGCCGGGCGCTTCAAGCCCGTCGTGGCGATGGCGACCACCTTGCCGGTCTCGATATGGGGCTGGGCCGAAGACGGCGTGGAGTAGTACGAGGCGACTCGTCCCGACAGCAGGTCCACCATGGCCGGCGCCCCGCCCTTGTAGGGCACGTGGACGACGTTCACGCCGGCGCGCTGGTTGAGCAGTTCGCCCGCCAGGTGCGAGGCGGAGCCGGCGCCGGTCGAAGCGTAGCTCATCTTCTCGGGATGCTTCCTGGCCATCTCGATGTAGTCGTTCAGCGTCTTGACGCCCAGGCCGGCGTAGGCCACCAGCACGTTCGGGAAGTTGACGCCCATGGTGATGGGCGCCAGGTCCTTGACCGGGTCGTAGGGCAGCTTCATCAGGTGGGGCGCGATGGCCAGCGGACCGATCGAACCGAGCAGGATGGTGGAGCCGTCGGGTTCGGCCCGCGCGACCAGGTCGTGGGCGATGTTGCCGCCCGCGCCGGCCTTGTTCTCGACCACGACCGGACGGCCCAGGTTGTCCGCCAGCTTCCTGGCAATCAGGCGGGCCGCGGTGTCGGCGCCGCCCCCGGGTGCGAAGCCGACGACCATGGTGATCGACTTTCTTGGAATGTCCTGGGCCGAGGCCAGCGGCGGCAGGACACAGGCGAACGCGGCCGCGATCCACGCGGCCGGCATGAGCGGGTGGCGATGCATGGCTCCTCCGTTCTGGTTGTCCGGGGAATCGGACGTCCCCGGCATCGGGCCAGCATACGGGCACCCCGCCGGTGCCGGTAATCACCGGACATGAATGGGGGCTTCACGACTTGTGACGGGACGCGCGCGCCAGGCGTGGGGCGTCGGCGGCCGGGCCGGTGATTCTCGGGGAGCCGCCGGGCCCGTGGGGTAAGCTTACGGATTGCCCGGCATCGGCCGGTCCCGCGGTTTTGTTCTTCCTTCACGCGAATTCGAGCAAAGCATGACAGCACGCACTTCCCCCCTGGCCGGCATCCGTGTTCTCGACCTGACTCGCGTCCTGGCCGGACCCTGGTGTACCCAGAACCTGGCCGACCTGGGCGCCGAGGTGATCAAGATCGAGCGGCCGGGATCGGGCGACGACACGCGCAGCTGGGGGCCGCCGTTCCTGAAGGACAGCCAGGGCCGGGACACGGCCGAGGCCGCCTACTATCTCAGCGTCAACCGCAACAAGCGCTCGGTCGCGCTGGACATCGCCACGCCCGAAGGCGCGCGGCTGGTGCGCGAGCTGGCCGCGCAAAGCGACATCCTGATCGAAAACTTCAAGGTCGGCGGGCTGGCGAAGTACGGACTGGACTACGCCTCGATGAAGGAAGTGAATCCGCGCCTGATCTATTGCTCGGTCACCGGGTTCGGCCAGACCGGCCCGTACGCCAGCCGCCCCGGCTACGACTTCATGATCCAGGGATTGGGCGGCTTCATGAGCATCACCGGCGAGCGCGACGGCCTGCCGGGAGCCGGCCCGCAGAAGGCCGGCGTGGCCGTGGCCGACATCCTGACCGGCATGTACGCCACGGTGGGCATCCTGGCCGCGCTGCAGGAACGCCAGCGCAGCGGCCTGGGACAGCACCTGGACGTCGCGCTGCTGGACACCGTGGTGGCCATGCTGGGCAACCAGGCCCTGAACTACCTGACTTCGGGCATCGCGCCCCGGCGGGCCGGCAACGCCCACCAGAACATCGTGCCCTATCAGGTGTTCGCCGCGTCCGACGGCCACCTGATCGTCGCCGTGGGCAACGACGGTCAGTTCCGCGCCTATTGCGGCGTGCTCGAGGCGCCGCAACTGGCCGATCATCCCGACTACAGCATCAACAGCAACCGCGTCATCAACCGCGACCGGCTGGTGCCTATCCTGGCCGGGATCATGGAAAAGAAGCCGCGCGACTACTGGCTGGAGCGGCTCGAGGCCGTGGGCGTGCCTTGCGGCCCCATCAACACCATCGACCAGGCTTTCGACGATCCCCAGGTCCGGGCTCGCGGCCTGCGCCTGGACCTGCCGCATCCGCTGGCGGGCACGGCGCCGTCTGTCGCCAGCCCGCTGCGCCTGTCCGACACGCCGGTGCAGTACCGCCACGCGCCGCCGCTGCTGGGGCAGGACACGGAAGCCGTGCTGCGTGACTACCTGGGCCTGAGCGACGAAGCCATCCAGCGCCTCGTGCCGCCTGCCGCGTAGATCAGAGGATCGCCTGCAAGCCCTTGTCGGCGATGATGTTGAGCAGCTTGAGCGCCGGACCGGCAGGTCGGGTTTCTCCCTGCTCCCACTTGCGCACCGTCGAGGCGGTAGTGTGCAGGTGGAGCGCGAACACTGGCTGACTGAACTTCAGGGCTTCCCGCAGGTGTTTGATGTCGGCGGCTTCGAACTCGCGCACGGGGGACAGTTCCAGAAACACCTTGCCGACGAATTGCAGCGCCTTTTTTTCGCCCTGCGTGATGTCCGCCTTGTCGCTCTTGGGAAAGCCGTGCAGGAACACATAGCGTCTACCCAGGCGAGCTGACAACAGTGTGCGGTAGCCGCCGCTCTTGCCGCTGCCAAGGCGGGCCACCCGTTTCTTGTAGAGAAAGCCACCCAAGTCTGCGTCGATCAAGCCGCTTTCCATTTCCTTGACTGCTCCGCAGAGGCTGGCGTCAGGCAGCTTCTCGCTTGATCCGGGCGCAGGCCAGCAAGGTATCGGGCTGGAGAGGAGGGACGTAGGACAAAAATGCGCCGCTATGCGGCGGCGCGGCCTGAATAAAAAACCCAGCCCCCTTTCGGTGAGCCGGGTTTTTTTAGATCGAAACGGGCGAGGTGGCTTACTTGGCCGCGTCGACCATGTATTGCACCGCCGCGCGGATGTCGGCCTCGGTCGCATTCGCGGCGCCGCCCTTCGGGGGCATCGCGCCCTTGCCCTGCATGGCAACCGATACCATCGTATCCACGCCGGTGGCGATGTACTTCGCCCAGGCGGCCTTGTCGCCGAACTTGGGCGCGCCGGCGATGCCGGCGCCGTGGCAGGCGAAACAGGTGGAGTCGTACAGCTTCTTGCCGTCGGCGGTGGAAGCGGCCGCGGGTGCCGCGGCTTGCGGGGCCGGCGCGGCGGCCTGGGGCGCGGGCGCGGGCGCGGCCGGCGCCGCGGCGGCAGGGGCAGCAGGCGCGGCGGGTGCGGCAGCCGGAGCTTCCGCGGTGGCAGCCGGGGCGGCGGGCGCGGGTTCGGCCGGTTCCTTGAAGCTGGCGCCGCTGTTGTTGGCCATGTAGACCACAGCGCGCGCGACTTCGAAGTCGTCCAGGTCGGGGTTGCCGCCCTTGGCCGGCATGGCGCCCTTGCCGTGCAGGGCGACCTGCAGCATGGCGTCGAAGCCGGTCGAGACGTACTTGGCCCACGAGCCGCTGTCGCCGAACTTGGGCGCGCCGGCCACGCCGGCGGCGTGACAGGTGGCGCAGACCGCCTTGTAGACTGCTTCGCCGGTCTGGAACACGCGCGGGGCGTTGGCGTCGCGCAGTTCGAAGCCGGCCACCGGCTTGATGCGGGCCTCGATGGCCTCGGGCGTCTGCGCGTCGGAGCCCGCGTTGGACTTGTTGCCGCTGGCGACGAAGTTCACGAGCAGCAGGATGGTGATGATGGGGACGAGGAAAGCCAGTATGACCACCGTGATCAGCTGGCGGGGCGTCCTGATCGGCGATTCATGGGCTTCTTCGTGATTATGCTGCGCGTTGCTCATTGCCAAGTCCTGCAAGTCTATGGGCCGGGCACGCCCGACACGTGACGGTTTATGGGATTTTGCTGACTGCTTGCTTTGATACTTGTATTGCGCCGGATGGGCTGCCGCCTTTCTCCTCCCGGCCGGCTGCTTTCCCGCACATAAACGCCTGATTATAGCGGCAGGCCCGCCGCTCGGCTCAATCGGTGTTTTTGGGGGCCGCGCGCGGGGCAAAAGACGAAATCTTCCAGGCAGGGTACAATTGGCGGCTACGCGCCCGTAGCTCAATGGATAGAGTACTGCTCTCCGAAGGCAGGGGTTGCTGGTTCGATCCCAGCCGGGCGCGCCATTTCCTGCCTTCCCCCGTGCAGCCGCCAGCCGCTGCCACGTCATTCCTCCCCGTACTGCTTACCGTCCGGCCGCCCGCCGCCGTGCGGCATCGATCATCCCGCACAGGCGCTCCGTGGCGTCGATCATGCGCGGCGTGGGCCGGTGCATGGCATCGGGGTCGATGGCCCACAGGTTGTCCGGCGCCGCGGCCAGCGCCGGCCCGAAGGCCTTCCAGGCCGCCAGCGCGGCATCGGCGCCCGGGCCGGCCTGGCCCACGATGATGGCCTGCGGATTCTCCTTCAGGACCCCTTCCGTGCCCACCATGGGCGCGGCGGCGGGCAGGCCGCCGAAGACGTTGACGGCGCCGCAGGTTCGCAGGGCATCGCCGATGATGCCGCGATCGTTCACGGTGTACATGGGCTGGGAACCCACCTGATAGAACACGCGCACGGGCCGTTGGCCCGCATGGCGCGCGGCCAGGGCGGCCAGGCGCCGCCGCAGGTCCGCCGCATGGGCCCGGGCCGTGGTCAGGGTGCCCGTCAGTTCGCCCAATCGTTCGATCGCGTCGGGAATGTCTGCCAGCTTGCGGGGATTGCTGTAGTAAAGCCGGATGCCCAGCCGCGCCAGCAGGGATTCGGGCAGCCCGGCGTGCGCCGGCCCGTCGCCGTAGGCCCACAGCACGACCAGGTCGGGCGCCAGCGCCACGATGCGCTCGGCGTTCGGGTGCAGTCCGTCGCCCACGCGGGGCAGCTTCACGGCCTCGGGCGGGTAGTTGCTGTAGCGGTCCACGCCCACGATGGCCGAGCCCGCGCCGGCCGCGTACAGCAGCTCGGTGGCATGGGGCGCCAGCGACACCACCCGCCGCGCGAGCGCGGGCAGGGTGATGTCGCGGCCCGCGTCGTCGCGCGCGTGGATGGCCTGGGCCAACGCGGCCGCCGGGGCCAGGACCAGCGCCACGGCCACGGCCGCCCATGGGCGGCGTCGCTCAGGGGCGATAGCTGAGGTTGACGAAGACCGTCGAACCCGGGGTCGCATAGCCGCCCGCCAGCTCATAGTGCTTGTTGAACGCATTGTTCCAGCGTACCTGCACCTGCGTGTTGCGATTGATGTCGTAGGACGCCATCAGGTTCATCAGGCTGTAGCCGCCCAGGCGTCCCACTGCGCCAGCGTAGTCCACGCGCGGGGTGGTCGCCAGCCACTCGGCGCCCAGCAGCCAGGGGCCCAGGCGGTGGTCGGCCGCCAGCTTCAGGCTGCCGCGGGCGCGCCGGGCCAGTTGTTCGCTGGTCCGGGCATCGCGCGGGTCCTGCCAGTCGGCGCTGGCGCGCAGCGTGGTCGCGCCCAGCTGCTGGGCGACGCTGACGTTCACGCCCTTCAGGATGGCCTTGTCGACGTTGGCGTTGCTGCCGGTCCAGTTGCCGGTGCCGTCGTCGACCCAGACGATCAGGTTCGAGACGCGGTTGCGGAAGGCCGTGATCGAGGCCGTGGTGCCGCCCTGGCGATAGCGCAGGCCCGCTTCCACGTTGCGCGACTTCTCGGCCTTCAGGTCGGGGTTGCCGCCGAAGCCGTACAGGTCGCTGTAGGTGGGGGAGCGGAAGCCGGTGCCGGCGCCGGCCGTGGCCTGCCATCCGGGCGCGAAGTCGTAGGCGTATGACACCGCGCCAGAGGTGTTGCCGCCGTACTGGGAGTTATTGTCGTGGCGCAGGTTCAGCTGGACGTGGTGCCGATCGAAGTCGCCGCGGTAGATCGCGGCCACCGAGTTGGTCCGGCGCCGGGTCGGGAAGCTGCCGGTCAGCGAGGTGCTCAGCACGTCTTCGCGCAGGTGCTCGGCGATCAGCGACAGGTTCTGCCCGGCGGCCAGCGCCAGGTCGTTCTGCCAGGTGAACAGGTCCTGGCGCGTGCGCGCCTGCGCCCGCGGGGCCGTGGCGCTGGCGTAGTCGCGGTAGTCGTCCACGGTGCGCCCGAAGCGCAGCGTGCTGGTCCAGGCGTCGGTGATGCGGTCCACGCTGGACAGCGAGTAGGCCTGCACGCGCGTGACGGCGCGCGAGTCGTAGGCGATGCCGTTGTTGTCGTACTGGCCGTTGACGCGGGAGTTGTAGATGCTGGCCTCGACGCGGTGGCCGGCGGCCCAGGCCAGGCCCAGGCGGGCGGCGGCGTTTTCCTGCTCGTAGCCGTCGCGGTCGCCGTAGTAGGCGAAGCTGCCGGGCAGGGTGGCGTTGAAGCCGCGGCTTTTGGATTTGCCGTACTGCAGGCCGTAGGTCCACATGCCCTGCGCGCCGTCCAGGTTGACCTGGGCCTTGTAGGTGTCGTGGCTGCCCGCGCCCACCGATCCGCTGATGGCCAGCGGCCGGTCGGCCTGGCGCTTGGTGATGATGTTGATGACGCCGCCGATGGCGTCCGCGCCATGGATGCTGCTGGCCGCGCCGCGCAGGATCTCGATGCGTTCGACGCTGGCCGGGTCGATGCCGTTCAGGCTCATGGTGCCGGAGGTGGCCGATCCCACGCGCAGGCCATCGATCAGTACCAGGGTATGGCGGCTGTTGGCGCCGCGGATGAAGACGCTGGTCGTGGTCTGCGGGCCGCCGTTGGTGCCGATGTCGATGGCGTGTTCGCGCTGCAGCAGCTCGGCCAGGCTGGTCTGCCCGGCGCGCTGGATGGTCTCGGCGTCGATGACGGTGACATCGCCCAGCGCGCGCGACAGGGGCTGCTCGACGCGCGAGGCCGTGACGGTGACCGGATCTAGGGTGGTGGCGGCAGGAGCCTGGGCCTGCACGTTGGCGGCGCAAAGCAGCGCGCCGGTGGCGCCGGCCAGGCGCCAGGAGGTGGAACTGGATGACATGGATACCTGCGGTTTCGGTGACGCGCATCCCCGCACGTCGGCTTGCGAATCGGGAAGCGTTGCGCTTCCCCCTTTCGGTCCTGGGGACCTTCGAGCCGGCCGGTATCCGGGCTGGCATCCGTGGCCGCATCCCCTTCCCATGCGCGCCGGCGCCGGAGGATGCGGCGGGACGTGGCACAGTGGGTTCGATGCGGCGTGTCGCGCGCGGCGTGGCCACGCGGGACGGGATGCTTACCGTTGCGGGGGCAGCACAGGTTAGGTCCCGAAGGGGCCCTCCTGTTTCCCGTTTAACTGTGAAGCACCGACTCGGCGGCTACTCTAGCACGGCCTGGTGGCGGAAGTCGGGAAACGGGGCGGGGATGTTGTCCGGCCGCCGCGTGGCAGGAGGGGATCAGGCGGTGTAGTCGCCGTTGGCTTCGGGCTGGTAGTCGATGCGAACGACGCGCATCTGGCGCGGTTCGCCGTCGGGAGGGGTCCAGCCGATCTTCCCGGGCACCCGCGCGCCCAGCAGGGCCGCGCCCATGGGCGAGAACACCGACACCATGCCCTTGGCGGCATCGGCTTCCTTGGGATAGCACAGGGTGATCAGCCGCACGCCGCTTTCGTCCTCGACTTCCACGCGGGTATGCATGGTGACGATGTCGGCGGGGATCTCGCGCGGCTCGGCCTGATCCGCCTGGTCCAGGGCCTCGGCCAGGACTGCCTGCGCCGTGCCGGCCGCGGGCTCGCGGTCGCCGAGAAGGCTGGTAAGGCGAACGTAGTCGAGTTCGCTGACGGTAATGTAAGGGGGGCTGCTGGTTTGCATGCCTGTCTCCTGAAGAAACGGTGCCGGGAAAACGGCGTTCAAGACGTTTGTTCGGGAAGCCCGGCGATCGATTGCGAGAAAGCGGTAGAGGGGAGGGGGATCGCCGGGCTCAGGAGTGGAAGGCCGGGATGAGCGGAAACAGGATGGACGGGCGCGACGACGCGCGACGCGCAACGGCGCGCGTCGACCGGGATCGGAGCGAGGAGGCGGGTGCCAAGAGGGCACGCCGTATGGTTTCCATGGGACTAGGATAGCCCATTCTGGGCGACCGGTTCAAACCGGGGCGGTCAGGGTGGCCAGCCAGGTCTCCATGTCGGCGTAGACCGGGGCGGCCAGGGCCGGCGTCTCGTTCAGGATCTCGTGATAGGCCTGGTGGTACCAGCGCAGCGCCAGCTTGCCGGGCGCGCCCGAGTCGGCGAAACGCCGGCTGCCCGAGGGCGAGACGATGGCGTCGTCCCCGGCCACCATCAACAGCGTGCGCGGCTTCAGGGTGGAAGCTTCGGCGATCGACTGCGCGCCGGCATCGGCGATGAAGCGCATCAGCCGCGCGCTGATCCGGTCGTGCACCAGCGGGTCGTTGGCATAGGCGTCGATGACGGATTGTTCGTGCGAGAGCCGGGAGATCTTCAGGCCGCTGCCTACCCGCAGATCGGGGGCGATGCCGCCCAGCATGTCCAGCAGCCAGCGCTGGCGGGCGGACAATTCCACGCTGAAGGCGGGCGATGACAGCACCAGGCCCGCCAGCGGCACGTTGCCGCGCAGCGCCACGCGCGCGGCCACCAGGCCGCCCAGGCTATGGCCGATCAGCAGCGGCGGCGCACCCGTCTCGCGTGCGTATTCGGACAGCCGGTGCTCGGCATCCACCACCAGGTCGTCGCTGGTGCGCAGGGCGCCCCGCTTGCCGCTGGAACGACCGTGGCCCCGGTGATCGTGCGCCGCCAGCGACCAGCCGCGGGCGGCGAACCAGCGCACCAGCCCTTCGTAGCGACCGGCGTGCTCTCCCAGGCCGTGCAGCAGGTAGGCCGGCCGGTAGCCTTCCGGGCGGGGCGGCACGTCCCAGCGGTACGCCGCGAGCTGCGTGCCGTCCGGAGCGGTCGTCATGGAAATCAGCGACAATTCGTTGTCCCGTATCGATCGTGTATGGATTCAAAGGCGGATTGTCGCTCAGCCACTTCCAGCGGGCCGGCTGGCTCGTGTAACAGCTTGTACCGTTTTGTCGCGGACTGGCGGGCGACGATGCCGCACACTGCCGCTGGAATGCCCATGTCTTCACCCATCCGCGCCTGCCTCGTCCTGCTCCTGGCCCTGCTGGCCGCCTGCTCGCCCAAGTACAACTGGCGCGAGATGCCGGCGGCCGACGGCGCGATACGCGTCACCTTCCCCGCCCGTCCCAAGCCGGACCAGCGCGACGTCGACATCGCCGGCCATACGCTGCCGCTGGCCTTCGACATCGCGCCGGTGGACACCTCCATCTTCGCCGTCGGCCGGGTGACGCTGCCGGAGGCCATCCTGGCCGATCCGGCTGAACTGGCCAAGGTCGCGGACGCCTTCGAACAGGTGTTGCTGGCCAATCTGCGCGGCACGCTGACCTACCGCAAGGACATCACGCTGCGGCAGGCGCCGGCCGACACGCGCAAGCTCGGCCGGGCGGTGGAGCTGGAGGTGCACGGCATGGTGGCGAACACGCCGTCCTGGCTGCTGGGGCGGGTCTACCTGCTGGGCAACCAGTTGATCGAGGTCGTGGCCCTGGGCCGGGAGGACGAACTGGACCGCGATTCGGCCCAGACCTTCGTGCAGTCGGTACGGGCGGATTGACGGCATGGAGTGCCGCCCCGGCTGCGGCGCCTGTTGCACGGCGCCGTCCATCACCACGCCGATCCCGGGCATGCCCGGCGGCAAGCCGGCCGGCGTGCGCTGCGTCCAGCTGGACGAACACGAGCGCTGCAGACTGTTCGGCCGGCCCGGGCGCCCCGCCGTCTGTGCCTCGCTCATGCCCGCGCCCGACATGTGCGGGGACGGCCGGGAGCATGCCATGCGCTGGCTGGGCCGCCTGGAAGACCTGACCCGGCCCGCCTGAACCCTTCCGCTTGACCTGGATCAACGCGCGCGGCCGGTCTTGCGGCCAGAATGCGCGGCGTGAACACGACTTCGCTGCCTTGCGCCACCCCGGGCGCGCCGGACGCCGGCGCCCCCGCCGCGGACTGCTATCACTGCGGCCAGCCCGCGGGCGGCGGTTTGCGCGCGTCCCTTGCCGGCGCCCCGCGCTGGTTCTGCTGCGCCGGCTGCCTGGCGGCCGCGCAGACCATCCACGGCGCGGGCCTGGAGAGCTTCTACCGTTTCCGCAGCGGCCTGGGCCGGCCGCTGGACGATGCCGAGGGGCAGGCCGGCCTGCGCGCGGCGTTCGGGCGGGCCGACATCGAGTCGCTGTACGTGCGCGCCGTGGACGCCGGCACGGCCGAGGCCTGGCTGACGATAGACGGCCTGCGCTGCGCCGCCTGCGTCTGGCTGTGCGAGCAGCACCTGGAGCGCCAGCCCGGCGTCGTGGCGGCGCACGTCAACCATGCCACCGGACGGGCGCGGGTACGCTGGAAGACGGCGCAGGCCGGGCTGGGCCGCGTGCTGGAGGCGTTCGCCGCCATCGGCTATCGCGCGGTGCCCTTCCAGCCGGGGGCCACGAACCACGGCCTGCGCCGCGAGAAGCGCGGCCTGCTGCTGCGCATGGCGGTGGCGCTGCTGTGCATGATGCAGGTCATGATGTATGCGTGGCCGCTGTACCGGCACGAGGCCTCGATCGCCCCCGACCAGTGGCAGTTGCTGCGCTGGGCCAGCCTGGCGTTGACCCTGCCGGTGGTGGCGTACAGCGCCTGGCCGCTGATGCGGGGCGCCTGGCGCGGGTTGCGCCACGGCCGGCCGGGCATGGACCTGCCGGTGGTGATCGGCATCCTGGCCGCCTTCGGCGCCAGCGTGGCCGCCACGGTGGCCAACCGGGGCGAGGTCTATTTCGATTCGGTCACAATGTTCGTGGCCCTGCTGCTGGCGGCGCGCTATCTGGAACTGGTGGTGCGCCACGAGGCGCAGGACGGCGGCCGCGCGCTGGCCGCGCAATTGCCCGCCACCTGCGTGCGGCTGCGGAACTATCCGGCCAGCCGCGAGGCCGACATCATCGCCCTGCAACAGGTGCGCCCCGGCGACGTGCTGCGCATCGGCCCGGGCGAGGCCGTGCCGGCCGACGGTCGGGTGCTGGAAGGCGCCACGCAGGTCGACGAGGCCATGCTGACCGGGGAAAGCCGGCCCATCGCCAAGGCGGTGGGCGATGGCCTGGTCGCCGGCAGCCACAACAGCGGCAGTCCGGTATGGATGCGGGTCGAGCAGGCCGGCGTCGAGACCCGGCTGGCGCGGATCACCCAGGCCCTGGATCGGGCGCTGGAGGAAAAGCCGCGCATCGCCGTGCTGGCCGACCGCATCGCGGTGGTATTCGTGCTGGCCCTGATCGCGCTGGCACTGGCCACCGGCGCGGTCTGGTGGTGGATCGATCCCTCGCGTGCGCTGCCCGTCATGATCGCGGTGCTGGTGGTCAGCTGCCCCTGCGCGCTGTCGTTGGCGACGCCGGCCGCGCTGGCGGCCGCCACGGCGGCCCTGGCCCGCAAGGGCGTGCTGGTGGTGAAGGGGCATGCGCTGGAAACGCTGGCGCAGGTCACCGACGTGGTGCTGGACAAGACCGGGACGCTGACCCAGGGCCGGTTCACGGTGGCCAGCGTGGAGATATTCGGCGCGTTGGGCGCGGGACAGTGCCTGGCGCTGGCGGCGGCCATGGAGGAAGGCAGCACGCACCCGGCGGGCCTGGCGCTGATCGCGGCGGCGCGCGAGGCGGGCCTGCCCGCGCCGGACGTCCAGGACGTCCGCCATGTGCCGGGGCAGGGTGTGCAAGCCTGCTTCGGCGGGGTTGCGATACGCCTGGGCAGCCAATGTTTCGCGGCGGGTGCGCGCGACACGGCGCCGTTGCCGCCGGTGGCCGATGGCCGGGATGCGGCGCCCGGCGCCATCGCCACGCAGGTCTGGCTGGCCGGCAATGCCGGGCCGCTCGCGCGCTTCGTGCTGCGGGATGCGCCGCGCGAGGGCAGCCACGAGATGGTGCGGGCGCTGCAAGCCATGGGCAAACGCGTGCATCTGGTGTCGGGGGACGATGCGCGCACGGTCGCGGCCTGGGCCACCGAGTTCGGCATCGGCAGCCACGCGGGCGGCGTCAGCCCCGAGGGCAAGAAGGACTACGTCGCCCGCCTGCAGGCCGGTGGCGCGGTGGTGCTGGCGGTGGGCGACGGCATCAACGATGCGCCGCAGCTCGGCCTGGCCCAGGTGTCCATGGCCGTCGCGGCCGGCACCCCGCTGGCCCGCGCCAGCGCCGACGTGATCCTGAACGGCCACGGCATTCTGGGCGTGGCGCACGCCTTGCGCACCGCGCGCCGTGCGCGTCGCGTGATGCGCCAGAACCTGGGCTGGGCCCTGGCCTACAACCTGTCTTTCATCCCGCTGGCCGCGTCGGGCTGGATCACCGCGTGGATGGCGGCGCTGGGCATGTCGCTGTCCTCGCTGCTGGTAGTGGGCAACGCATGGAGGCTGCGCCGCTGATGGAAACGCTCTATCTCCTGGTTCCGCTCAGCCTGATGCTGGTGCTGGCGGTGGTCGTCGTGCTGTGGTGGGCGGTGCAGGACGGCCAGTTCGAAGACATGGAAGGCGCCGACTACGCCATCCTGATGGACGACGACAGGCCGTCCGGTGTGGATGAAATGCCGCCGTCCGCGCGCTCCTCTCGCGAGGCTTGATCTGCATCAAGGCGGGTTCCCCTGTACATGCGCATGATGGGCGCGGGAATTCAGAATCAGGGGAACCAGCCATGGGCGACAGCGCTAGCGGCGCGCTTTCAGGCGAAACATTCAACTACAAGATCGTCCGCCAATTCGCCGTCATGACGGTCGTGTGGGGGATCGTGGGCATGGCGGTGGGCGTGCTGCTTGCCGCGCAATTGATCTGGCCGGCGCTGAACTTCGACGTGCCGTGGCTGACCTACGGGCGGCTGCGGCCGCTGCACACCAACGCGGTCATCTTCGCGTTCGGCGGCAGCGCGCTGTTCGCCACCTCGTACTACGTGGTGCAGCGTACCTGTCAGGCGCGGCTGTTCTCGGCGCCGCTGGCGGCCTTCACCTTCTGGGGCTGGCAGGCCGTCATCGTCGCGGCGGCGATCACGCTGCCGATGGGCTACACCAGCAGCAAGGAATACGCCGAACTCGAGTGGCCCATCGACATCCTGATCACGCTGGTATGGGTGGCCTACGCCGTCGTGTTCTTCGGCACCATCGTCAAACGCAGGACCCGCCACATCTACGTGGCGAACTGGTTCTTCGGCGCCTACATCCTGACGATCGCGCTGCTGCACATCGTCAACAACCTGGAATGGCCGGCCACGATGTGGAAGTCGTACTCGGCCTATGCCGGCGTGCAGGACGCGATGGTGCAGTGGTGGTACGGGCACAATGCGGTGGGCTTCTTCCTGACCACCAGCTTTCTGGGCATGATGTACTACTTCGTGCCCAAGCAGGCCGAGCGCCCCATCTATTCGTACCGGCTGTCCATCGTCCACTTCTGGGCGCTGAGCTTCACCTACATGTGGGCCGGCCCGCACCACCTGCAATACACGGCGCTGCCCGACTGGGCGCAATCGCTGGGCATGGTGTTCTCGCTGATCCTGCTGGCGCCGTCGTGGGGCGGCATGCTGAACGGCATCATGACCCTGTCGGGCGCCTGGCACAAGCTGCGCACCGATCCCATCCTGAAGTTCCTCGTGGTGGCGCTGTCGTTCTACGGCATGTCCACGTTCGAGGGCTCGATGATGTCCATCAAGACCGTCAACTCGCTGTCGCACTACACGGACTGGACCATCGGCCACGTGCATTCCGGCGCGCTGGGCTGGGTCGCGATGATCACGATCGGCTCGCTTTATTACCTGTTCCCGCGTCTGTTCGGGCAGAAGCAGATGTACAGCACCAGGATGATAGAACTCCATTTCTGGATCGCCACGCTGGGCGTGGTGCTCTATATCGCCGCGATGTGGATCGCCGGCGTCATGCAGGGCCTGATGTGGCGCGCCGTGGAACCCGACGGCACCCTGACCTACACCTTCGTCGAATCGGTCAAGGCCACGTATCCGTTCTACCTCGTGCGCCTGCTGGGCGGGGTGTGCTTCCTGGGCGGCATGCTGCTGATGGCGTGGAACTTCGTCATGACGGCGCGCGGCCGGCGGCCGTTCGACGCGCCGGTGCCGGCGCCGGTCCCGGTGTCCGCGGCGGCCCAGCCGCGGCTGGCCTGAGGAGCGCATCGCCATGAAATCGAAGCGCGCTCCCTTCTTCAGCCACGAGACGCTGGAAAAGAACGTGGGCTGGCTGATCCTGGCCACCATCGCGGTGGTCAGCATCGCGGGACTGGTGCAGATCGTGCCCCTGTTCTTCCAGCACTCCACCACTACCCCCGTCCAGGGCGTGGAGCCCTATACCGCCCTGCGCCTGGCCGGCCGGGACGTCTACATCCGCGAAGGCTGCGTGGGCTGCCATTCGCAGCAGGTCCGCACGCTGGCGGCCGAGGTGCAGCGCTACGGCCATTACTCCGAGGCGGGCGAAGGCGTGTACGACCGGCCCTTCCTCTGGGGCTCCAAGCGCACCGGGCCCGACCTGGCGCGCGTGGGCGGCCGCTACAGCGACGACTGGCACCGCGTCCACCTGAACAATCCGCGCGACGTCGTGCCCGAGTCCAACATGCCGGCCTATCCATGGCTGCGCCAGACGCCGGTCGCGAGCGACCAGGTCGAGGCGGGCATGCGCGCGCTGCGCACGCTGGGCGTGCCCTATACCGACGAACAGATCGCGGCGGCGGCCGGTGAGCTGGCCGGCAAGACCGAAGAGGATGCCCTGGTGGCCTACCTCCAGGGCCTGGGGCTGGCGATGAAGAAGCAGGGGCGATGATGGACATGATCGCTTGGATGACATCGATCGCGACGGCGCTGGCGCTGTCGACCTTCCTGGCCATCGTGGCGTGGGCGTGGTCGCGCGCCCGCGTCGAGGCCAACCGCGAATCGGCCATGCTGCCGTTCGCGCTCCCCGACGAAAGCGCCGTCGCGGCGCAAGGCAAGGATGCCGGGCAATGAGCGATTTCACTACCGACTTCTGGGGCTATTACATCGGCGCGATCGCGCTGGCGGGCATCGTCTGGTGCGTCTGGCTGCTGTTCTCGCAGCGGGCCTTCCTGAAATCCTCCAAGGCCGCCCCAGGCGGCCAGGTCGACGATACCGGCCATGTCTGGGACGGCGATCTGCGCGAGCTGAACAATCCGCTGCCGCGCTGGTGGATGTGGATGTATCTGCTGTCCTGTGTCTTCGCGCTGGGCTACCTGGTCCTGTATCCCGGCCTGGGCAAGGTCCAGGGCTGGCTGGGCTGGTCCAGCACGGGCGCGCTGGCCGCGCAGCAGGACCAGTTGCGCGAACAGGTCCAGCCGTTGTACGCGCGCTTCGAGGACATGGAGATCCCGGCCATCGCCGACGATGCCCAGGCGCGGGAGATCGGGCAGCGGCTGTTCCTGAACAACTGCGCGCAGTGCCATGGGTCGGATGCGCGCGGCAGCAAGGGCTTTCCCAATCTGGCCGACGGCGACTGGCTGTACGGTTCTTCGCCCGACATCATCCGCGAATCCATCGCGAAGGGGCGGCACGGCATCATGCCCCCGTTCGGCGAACAACTGGACTCGCGCGCGGTGGGCGACGTGACCCAGTACGTGCGCTCGCTGTCGGGCCTGGCCGCCGACCCCATCAAGGCCGCTCGCGGCCGGGCCGATTTCCGCGCGAACTGCGCGGCCTGCCACGGCGTCGAGGGCAAGGGCAACCCGCTGCTGGGCGCGCCCAACCTGACCGACAAGGTCTGGCTGTACGGCAGCTCGGCCGCCGTCATCGCCGAGACCATCACCAAGGGCCGCAACAACCAGATGCCGGCACACGAGGACGTGTTCACGCCGCAGCAGATCCGCTTGCTGACCGCCTACGTCTGGGGCCTGACCCGGCCCGCCGAAGAGGCGAAATGAGTTCCCCGCGCGAGCGCGCCTGCCCGGCCGCCGGCGGCGACGAGGAAGGTTCGGAGCAGGCGCTGTACGAGGTCCGGCGCAAGATCTATCCGCGTTCGGTCAGCGGCGTCTTCGCGCACTGGCGCGTGGCGCTGGTGTTCCTGACGCAGGCGGTGTTCTACGGCCTGCCGTGGCTGACCTGGAACGGCAGGCAGGCCGTGCTGTTCGACCTGGGCGCGCGCAAGTTCTACCTGTTCGGGATGGTGTTGTGGCCGCAGGACATCATCTACCTGACGCTGCTGCTGATCCTGAGCGCGCTGGCGCTGTTCCTGTTCACCGCGGTGGCGGGCCGGCTGTTCTGCGGCTATGCGTGCCCGCAGACGGTCTACACCGAGATCTTCATGTGGATCGAGCGCCTGACCGAAGGCGACCGGTTCGCGCGCATCCGGCTGGACGCGGCGCCGTGGTCCTGGCGCAAGCTCGGGCGCAAGGGCGCCAAGCACGCGTTGTGGCTGGCGGTGGCGACCTGGACCGGGTTCACCTTCATCGGCTATTTCAGCCCCATCCGCGAGCTGGCGGGCCTGGCGTGGCAGGGTGCACTGGGCCCCTGGCAATGGTTCTGGCTGGTGTTCTACAGCTTCGCCACCTGGGGCAACGCAGGCTTCATGCGAGAACAGGTCTGCAAATACATGTGCCCCTACGCGCGGTTCCAGAGCGTGATGGTGGACTCCGACACCTACGTGGTCACCTACGACTCGGTGCGGGGCGACCCGCGGGGCAGCCGGTCGCGCAGGATAGATCCACGCGAGGCGGGCCTGGGCGATTGCGTCAATTGCAGCATCTGCGTGCAGGTGTGCCCAACCGGCATCGACATCCGCGATGGCCTGCAATACGAGTGCATAGGCTGCGGCGCCTGTATCGACGCCTGCGACCAGGTCATGGACAAGATGCAGTATCCGCGCGGCCTGATCCGCTATGCGTCCGAACGCGCCATCGAGCTGCGGCTGGATGCCAGACAGGCGCGGCGCCGCGTGCTGCGCCCGCGCGTGCTGGTGTACGGCGCGATCTGGCTGGCGCTGGCGGCGGTGTTCGTCGGCCTCCTGGCGGCGCGGCAGCCGCTGCGCGTGGACGTGATACGCGACCGTTCGGTGCTGGCGCGCGAGGTCGAGGGCGGCATGATCGAGAACGTCTACCAGCTGCAGCTCATGAACGCGACCGAGCGCGCCATGCGCGTGCGGCTGGACGTGCAGGGCCTGCCGCAACTGCGCGTGCAGGGGGCCGACGGCGGCACCGACATTGAACTGGCGCCGGCCTCGAACCGCCTGTGGCCGGTGCGGGTGTCGCTGCCCGTGGACGGGGCGCGATCGGGCACGCACCGGATCGAGTTCATCGTGCGCGACGGCCGCGATGCGGACGGGCTGCGCGAGACGTCGAGTTTCATCGTTCCTTGAATGGACAAAGCGAGGTGCGGGATGCAGGAACAGAAAGATGCCGGACCCTGGTGGATGGAACCCTGGCCCTGGCTGTTGATGGCGGGGCCGGCCGTGGCGATGCTGGGCTGCATCGTGACCATCGTGCTGGCGGTCGCGCATGACGATCCCCCGGTCGTCGATAAGGTGGTCAAGCGCGGGCTGGTGGTGGAGCGCGCGCCATGAAATGGCGGCGCGTCGGCATGTGGGTGCTGTGGCCGGCCTTCCTGGCCAGCGCCGGCGCCGCGCTGGTCGTCTTCACCCTGCTCGATCCGCGCGGCCTGACCATCGTCGGGCGCCCGGTCGAGATGTCGCGCCAGGCGTTCTATACCGCGGCCTTCTTCCTTCTGTGGGCGATCGCCGGGGTATCCAGCGCCATCACGCTGTACCTGGCGGGTGGCGGCGCGGGTCCGGACGGCAACGACGTGGACGACCTGCCATGACGCGGATCGGCCGTGGGGGCGTGGCGTGAGCGGCTGGCCGGCGCTGGCCAGCGTGCTCCTGCTCGGCCTGCTGGGCGGCGTGCACTGCGCCGCCATGTGCGGCGGACTGGTGATGGCGGTCGAGCACCGGCACGGCGAACGCCTGGCGGTGCTGCGGCGCGCGGCGCCGTGGCGGCTGGGATTGGAGGCCCTGGTCATGCATGCCGGGCGCATCGCCTCGTATGCGCTGCTGGGCGCGGTGGCGGGTGGCCTGGGGGGCAACATCTGGAGCCGGGACTGGCTGCCGCTTCAGCGCGGCGCGCTGGCC